>JALYXV010000265.1 GCA_030947025.1 Actinomycetota bacterium
ACCGAGGCCCGACTGGCCCGTGATCGTCATCGACTGCTCCTTGCTCGTGGCCCGGTCTTTGGCGGCCACGTGGACGATGCCGTTGGCGTCGATGTCGAACGTGACCTCGATCTGCGGTACGCCGCGAGGTGCGGGCGGCAGGTCGACCAGCTGGAACTTGCCCAGCGTCTTGT
This sequence comes from Actinomycetota bacterium, assembly GCA_030947025.1. Taxonomy (GTDB): domain Bacteria; phylum Actinomycetota; class Acidimicrobiia; order Acidimicrobiales; family Palsa-688; genus JALYXV01. Next base: position 174 of record JALYXV010000265.1, read on the forward strand.
TGTACATCGCCATTTCCCGCTCGCCCTGAAGGACGTGGATCTCCACGCTGGGCTGCATGTCCTCGGCGGTGGTGAACACCTCAGACCGCCGGGTCGGGATCGTCGTGTTGCGCTCGATCAGCTTGGTCATGATCCCACCCTTGGTCTCGATGCCCAGCGACAGTGGGGTGACGTCGAGCAGGAGGACGTCCTTGACCTCGCCCTTCAGCACGCCCGCCTGGATGGCGGCGCCCACGGCCACGACCTCGTCGGGGTTGACACCCTTGTGGGGCTCGCTGCCGCTCAGGGCCTCAACCATCTCCTGGATGGCAGGCATCCGGGTCGAACCGCCGACCAGCACCACGTGATGAATGTTGGCCTTGGTCAGCCCGGCGTCCTTGATGGCCTGCTCGAACGGGCCCTTGCACGCGTCGACCAGGTCGCTGGTGAGCTCCTGGAACTTGGCCCGGGTCAGCTTGAGGTCCAGATGCTTGGGACCCTCGCTGGTGGCGGTGATGAAGGGCAGGTTGATGGTCGTCTCCTGCACCGCCGACAACTCGATCTTGGCCTTCTCGGCCGCTTCCTTCAGCCGCTGCAGCGCCATCTTGTCGTTGCCCAGGTCGACGCCCTCGGTGTCCTTGAACGTCTTGACCAGCCAGTCGATGACCCGCTGGTCCCAGTCATCGCCACCCAGGTGGGTGTTGCCGCTGGTCGACTTGACCTCGAACACGCCCTCGCCGATCTCGAGGACCGACACGTCGAACGTGCCGCCCCCCAGGTCGAAGACGAGCACCGTCTGGTCGGCCCCCTCCTTGTCGAGCCCGTAGGCCAAGGCGGCCGCGGTGGGCTCGTTGATGATGCGCAGCACCTCGAGGCCGGCGATCTGCCCCGCCTCCTTGGTGGCGGTGCGCTGGGCGTCGTCGAAGTATGCGGGCACGGTGATGACCGCTTGTTGCACGGTGTCGCCCAGGTAACTCTCGGCGTCACGCTTCAGCTTCTGCAGGATGCGGGCGCTGATCTCCTGGGGGGTGTACTTCTTGCCGTCGATATTGACGGTCCAGTTGGTCCCCATGTGACGCTTGACCGAGCGGATGGTTCGATCGGGGTTGGTAATGGCCTGGCGCTTGGCCACCTCGCCGACCAGCACCTCCCCGGACTTGGAGAAGCCGACTACCGACGGCGTGGTCCTGCCGCCTTCGGCATTGGGAATGACCGTGGGCTCACCAGCCTCCAGAACGCTGACGACCGAATTGGTGGTACCGAGATCGATACCAACGGCCTTGGGCATAAGGTTGCCTCCGTAACTCTGAGATCCGTCTGACACGGTCAGTATAGCTAACTTGAGCGGTAGAGACTCAAGTGTCACCGTTCTAGGCTCGGAAGGCCATGGCGACCCTCGTGCTGATCCGCCACGGTCAGAGCACCTGGAACCTGGCCAACCGCTTCACCGGCTGGTACGACGCCGACCTGTCGGAACAGGGGGAAAAGGAGGCCCGGGCGGCGGGCACCCGGCTGGCCCAAGCAGGCGTGGCGGTTGATTGCGCCCACACGTCGGTGCAGACGCGCGCTATCAGGACACTCCACCTGGCCTTGGAGGAGATGGGTCGCTTGTGGGTTCCGGTCCGGCGCCACTGGCGGCTCAACGAGCGCCACTACGGCGGGCTGACCGGCCTCGACAAGGCCGAGACCCGCCAGCGTTACGGGGACCAACAGTTCCTCTTGTGGCGGCGCAGCTACGCCACCCCACCCCCGCCCCTTGACGCCGACAGCCCGCTGAGTCCCGTCCACGATCCCCGGTATGCCGGTCTGCCCCCCGAGCTCATCCCCGCCACCGAGTGCCTGGCCGATGTGGTGGTGCGGATGCTCCCGTACTGGTACGACGCCATCGTTCCCGACCTCCGGGCCGGCCGGGTGGTGCTGGTGGCGGCCCACGGCAACAGCCTGCGGGGGTTGGTAAAGCACCTGGACGGGATCAGCGACACGGACATCCCCAAACTGGAGATCCCGACCGGTGTCCCCATCCTGTATGAGCTGGACGGCGATCTCCGCCCCACCCGTCCGGGCGGCGAATGGCTGGACGGTCCCGGCTAGGCCTCGGCTAGGCTAGGCCGCTTGGAAGGCGGAACCGGTCCCTGTTTCCATGCCCCTGTTTCCATGCCCAGGGCGAAACCGTGGCAGGTTATGGGTGCAGTGACCCCACTAGCTGACGCGGAATGTCACCAGACAGCCGTCCTGCGCTAGTGGGCGAGGCCGTGGCAGAACTTGTACTTCTTGCCGCTCCCACACGGGCACGGGGCGTTGCGCCCGACCCGGACCTCCCGGCGGTACGGCGTCGGCTTGGGCGGAGGGACCTCCTCCGATCCTTCGGCGCCCTCCGAGCCTTCCGCGCCTTCCGAGCCCTCCGAGCCCTCCGAGCCCTCCGAGACCTCCGAGCCTTCGGCGCCCTCCGACTGCGCGCCCGCAGCGGCGGCGCTCGGGGCGGTGAGCAGCTCCTCGGCTGCCCCTCTGACCCGAGCCGCCTCTTCGGTGAGGCCCTGGCCCTCCAGGACATCGGGTAGCGCCGCCAGCCACGGCCGCACGGGAGCGAGCCGGCGGCCGAGGGGGGTCTGGGGATCGGGTAGGCCGGCCACGACTTCGGCCGCGACGGTGACCAAGGCGGCATGGGAAACCAGCTCGACAATCGACGTAGTCCCCACCGCGGCCGCCGCGGCCGCCGCGACCAACCGCGGCCCGAGCCCGTTGGGCAGATGGGGTTCGAGCAGGCGCTGACCGGCGTCCAGCAACGCCTCCCACCCGGAGGGGTTGCTGGCCTTGGCCGCCTCCAACCGGGCGGTGGTGATGTGCAGCGCCTCGGTGCGGTGCGGGGCGCAGATCGCCTCCTGGGCCGCTTGGAGGCCGTCGGGAAAGTCAAGCGGCTGGCCCGCACATCCGGGGCAGTTGGCCCGGCCCTCGCCCGGCTCGGAGAACCGGACAGGCGAGCGGTCCAGGTCGGCCGGGCCGAACGCTTCCTGAGCCAGATCCTCGAGAACGTCGAACTGGATGGGCTGCCAGCCCTCTCCGATCAGCGACAGAAGCGGTGGGGCCAGGTCCGGCTGATCGGGCACCCGGCTGAGCAGCCGGGGCAACGTCGCGGACTGCACCCCGCCCGCATAGTCGCCCTCGGTGATGGCGGCGCGGTACTCGCCCGCCACCGAGAGCACCGATTGGCCCAGCCGCCCGAGGACGGCGGGAAGGCGGCCGGCCCGGCCCTCGGCCCACGCCAGGGCCTGCCAGTACGGCAGGTACAGGACCACGCCCACGCCATCGGCCCGTCTGGTCGAGGTGGCAAAGGCCGCAGCCCGGTCGGGCTGCCATTCAAAGGGGTCCCAGGTCAGGAGGAAGACGTGCAGCCGATCGCCCGCCCACTGCTGCCCGGCGTCGAGCCCGTGCCAGCGTAGACCGATCTCCAGGACCCGCTTCTCCCGCACCGGCGGAGCACCGAGCGCCTGCCGCAACGAATCGGGCAGGTTGTCGTCCTGGTCGAACGTAGCGCCGGGCGCCACTGCCGTTTCAGTCAATCGCACCTCGGAACGCACGGCCATTGGTCCCCACGGTCAGGACACCTCAAGCCGGGACGCGGCTGAAGGAGAATGCCAGCCTACGTCCGGATTGGCCCCGGCTAGGACTTGGGCTGATCCTGGGGCTCGGGCGACTTGGCCCGGCCAGTCAGGAGCAGGCCGACCGCAGCCGAAAGCGGGATCAACTCGCCGCCGTTGACCGCCGCCAGGGCGTGGCGGCGCCGGTTGGCCAAGCCCACGGCCGCGGCCCCGCTCAGCATCAGGCCCACCGCCAGCGTCAGCGGGGCGGTGGAATCACGGCCGGTGAGGGGAAGCGTGGCCACCACGGCGCCATTGACAGGGAGGGCAACCCCGAGCGTGGTGCTGGAACCACCACCAGTGGTCACGGTGGTACACGAATCAATGCAGATGGTGGGGGGCGGGGTAGGGGGAGGCGTGCTGCTGGAGCACGGGGGCCCGCCCGACGCGCCCGGCGAGTTGACATGACCGTTGCCCGATGCGCCCGCGGAGCTGACGTTGTTGCAGCCCGACGCGCCAGGCGAGTCGACATTATTGGAACCGGACGCACCGGGTGAGCGCACGTTGTGGAAACCTGACGCCCCAGGAGAGTCCTGCTGACCGAATCCCGAGGCCCCGGGTGAGCCCGCGTCGTGGCCGCAGCCGGACTGCGAGATGTCGGCGTTCTTGGCGCACACGATCGGACTGCTGACCAGCGCCGTGGGCGCGGCGCGCTGCGACAGAGCGGTGGCCAATGCGAGACCTGCAACCAGAGCGGACATGGCGTCGGACCGTAGTTCATCGGTCATCCGATTGCAACCATTCGGGCCACAACGACCCGAGAAACCACCAAACGGACACACAGCGAATGGAAACGCGGGGAAGGGGAGCGAAATCGCTCCCCTTCCCCTAGAACCACTCAAGTACGCGAGCCCTACTCGGACGAGGCTTCGGACTCCTCCCGCCGGCGTCCCGCCAGGCCCACGGCCGCCCCACCGCTCAGCAGCAGCCCGAGGGCCACGGCCAGCGGCATGGTGGTGTTGGACCCGGTAAGGGCCAGGCCAGACACCGACACCGCCTCCGCCGCCACCGCAGTCAGAGGCTCTCCCGGACCGCCCGGACCGCCCGGACCGCCCGGACCACCGGGGCCACCGGGGCCACCAGGACCGCCCGGAGGACCACCAGGACCGCCCGGAGGGCCACCAGGACCGCCGGGGGTGAAGCTGATGGGGCATTCGTCGGGTCCGGAGTTGCCCGTCCCGACATTGAGGAACCCGGAGTTGGCCGTGCCGTTGTTGAGGCAACCGGAGTTGCCCGTCCCGACGTTGAGCAGCCCGGAGTTGGCGTCGCCCATGTTCAACTCACCGGAGTTGGCGGTGCCGGTATTGGAAACACCCGAGTTGGCAGTGCCCTTGTTGTGGCGGCCGGAGTTCCCGAATCCGTTGTTGCCGCACCCCGAGGACGAGATGTCGGTGTTGGACGCGCAACCCGGTGCCGCCGCGGCCGTGGCCGCCAGAGAGGCCTCCTCCTGCGCCTGGGCCAGGGTAAGGGGTGCGGCCGCTACTGGCGCGGCCGTGGGCTGGACCACGCTGCTCGACGGACCGGTACCCGACGACGAGGTGGTGCTGGACGACGAGGAGGCCGGTCCCGATGTGCCGCCCCCGCTCGAGCTACCCGCACTCGATCCACCGGCGCTGGAACCGGATGCGGCTAGCGCGCTGGCCGCCAACACCGGGTTGCCGGCGGGCCCGGGCAACGCCGCGGCCGCGACGGTCAAGGGACCGCCGGGACCGCCGGTGTCGCCCGAGCTGACGTTGGTGGTCTGCGACGACGTACCCGACGGGCCCGACGCGCCTCCCGTGCCGCTGCCCGACGTGTTGGCCGAGGTGGGACTGGATGCGGCGCCTCCGGTCGTGCCGCCGGTGGCGGAGGCGTGGGTCACGGCCCCGCCGGTCGCACCCGAGGTGGCGTCGCCGGTGGCGGTGCCGACGGCTGCGCCGGTGGAACCGCCGTTGGTCGTGGCCGTGGCGGCCCCGGTGTCACCGGTGGTCACGACGTTGGCCACCGCTCCGGTGCTACCGGTCCCGACCGCGCCCGAGAAGGCGACGGGCGAGAGGGCGACACCGGTGCCCCCCGTAACCACCGGCAAGGCGTTCGCCGTGCCGCCATCACCGCTGGTGGCGTCGACGACCGGGTTCAGAACAGCATCACCCGAGGTGCCGCTGTTGCCGCCGGTCGCACCGGCGTCCGCTCCGGCCGCCCCGCTGCCCGCCATGCCGGCGGTGCCCGACGTGTTGATGGCGCCACCCGAATCGCCGCCGATGCCGGTGTCACCGGAAGCGGCCACGCCGAAGGCGGAGGCCAAGCCCGACCCGCCCGTAGGCCCGGTCGTGGTGGGACCGCCGGTGCTGCCCGACGTGGCGTCCGATGTCTGCGACGCGCTGCCGGTGGCACCCGACGCCCCACCGGCGCCCGAGGTGGCGGCATTGGTCGAACCGGGATTGGCGACCGCGCTGCCCGACGTGCCGCCGGTCGCCGCCGCAGTGGTGGTCGACGCCCCGGTGTCACCCGAGGCGGCATTGCCCACCGACGTGGCCGTCGACTTGCCCGAGGTCCCGCCCGTGGCGGTACCGGTGGCGTCGCCCGACATGCCCGACGTGACCGTGACCCCGACCGCCCCGCTGCCGCCCGCGCCGCCCACGTCACCGGAGAAGGCCGCCCCGGAGGTGGCATCGCCGGTGGTGCCGCTGGTGGCATCGACGGCGGCGTTGCCGCCCGAGCCCGACAGGGCCGTGTTGACCGGCGAGTTGACCGCCGTCCCCGAGCCGCCCGTGGTGCCCCCGGTGGCGTCAGCCGTAGCCGAAGCGGCACCGCTCTCGGCATCGCCGGTGGTGGTGGAGTCGTTGGTGGCGTCACCCGAGAAGCCGCCAGCGCCGGAATTCCCCGAAGCGGCGGCACCGGTGGCGTCGGCCGCACCCGAGCCTCCGGTCCCGACGGGAGCCATCGGGTCGGTGCTGCCCGAGGTGGCGCTGGACGTCTGCGACGCCGAACCGGTCGCCCCGGAAGCGCCCCCGTTGCCCGAACCGGCGGTGTTGGCCGAGGTCGGGCTGGAGGTAGCGGCGCCGCTGGTGCCGCCCGTCGCCGAGGCGCTGGTCGTGGAGTCACCGGTGGTCCCCGACGTGGCGTTGCCCATCGAGGTGGCGGTCGTCGAGCCGGTGCTGCCGCCGTTGGCGGTACCGGTCGCCGAGCCGCTGTCACCCGAGAGCACGTCGACGGCTACCGCTCCGCTGCCGCCGCTGCCCGTCACCGCGCCCGAGAAGGCAACCCCCGAGGTGGACGCACCGGTGTCGCCGCTGGTGGCGCTCACCAGGGCGTCACCTCCGATGCCGCTGGTGGCGGTGTTGACGGGGGCGTTGGTCGCCGTGCCCGAACCACCGGTGTTGCCGCCGGTGGCCTCCGACTCGGCTGTCGCATCGCCCGAGGTGGCGAGACCGGTCGTGTCCGAGGTGTTGGTGGCCCCGCCTGAGTCGCCGCCCGTACCCGAGGAGCCCGAGAGGGACGCCCCGAGGGCGGTGGCATTACCGGACCCCCCGGTCGGGCCGACCGTGGACGGGCTGCCGGTGTCGCCGGAGGCGGCGGTCGAGGTCTGGGACGCGCTGCCGGTGGCGCCCGAGGCCCCGCCGTCACCCGTGCCCGCGGTGTTGGACGAGGTGGGGCTGGCAACCGCAGAACCCGAGGTGCCGCCGGTGGCCGAGGCCGATGTGTCTGAGGTACCGGTCGCGCCCGAGGTGGCGTCGCCGGTGGAGCTGGCCAGGGCGGCGCCCGAGGTGCCGCCCGTGGCGGTGCCGGTGGCCGCACCGGAGTTGCCCGAGGTGACCGAGACGTCGACGGCACCGCTGCCGCCGCTACCCCCAACGTCGCCCGAGAACGCCGCCCCTGAGGTGGCGTCGCCCGTGGACCCGGTGGTGGCGATCACCGTGGCCACCCCGCCGTCGCCGCTGGTGGCGGTGTTGGTCGGGGTGTTGGTGGCGTCGCCCGATGCACCCGAGGTGCCGCCCGTCGCCAACGAGGAGGCGGTGGCCTCGCCGCTGGCCGCGGCGCCGGTGGTGGTCGAGGCGTTGGTGGCGTCACCGGAGAACCCGCCTGCACCGGAGTCGCCCGAGACCGACAGGCCGATTGCGGTGGCGTCGCCCGATCCGCCCGTCGGGCCGGTGCCGGCCAGGGTGCTGCCCGACGTGGCGCCCGAGGTCTGCGAAGCAGTACCCGTCGCGCCCGACGCGCCGCCGTCGCCCGTGCCGGCCAGGTTGGTCGAGGTCGGGCTGGCGGTGGCGCCGCCACTCGTGCCACCCGTGGCCGAGGCGTGGGTGTCGGAGGCGCCCGTGGCGCCGGTGGTGGCGTTGCCGGTGGACGTGGCCGTGGCGGCACCCGAGGAGCCGCCGTTGGCGGTGCCGGTGGCG
>JALYXV010000404.1 GCA_030947025.1 Actinomycetota bacterium
ATCTAGGCCGCCGTGGCCGTCAGGTGTTGATTTTGGCCGCGGTTACCGGTGCGCTCACCGGGTTGTGCGTGGCCGGGTTTGAATGGGTGACCCGCCAGGGTCTGTCCGATCATCTGGGCCACGAACCCCGCGCCGTTCGCATCGCCGCCCCGCTCCTTGGATTGCTGGTAGCCGCCGCCCTGTTGCGCTGGGTGGCGTCAACAACCTCGCCTTCCACCGCGGATGAGTACATCCATAACTTTCACGAGCCGGGCCGGCGGTTGGATCTGCGACCGGTGGCGGGCCGGATCTTGGCCAGCGTGGCCACCCTCGGCCTGGGCGGGGCGATGGGCTACGAGGGCCCGTCGATCTACCTGGGCGCCACAGTCGGCTCGGTCCTGCAACGCCGCTTCAGCCGCCACTTCACCCGCGACGACGCCAAAGTGCTGCTGGTGGCCGGCGCCGCGGCCGGTGTGGCCGCCATCTTCAAAGCGCCCGCCACCGGGCTGGTCTTCGCCCTCGAGGTCCCCTACCAGGACGACTTCGCCCGACGCATGCTGCTCCCGGCGGGCATCGCGGCCGCGGTCAGCTATGTGGTGTTCGTCGCCTTCTCCGGGACCGCACCGCTGTTCGCGGTGTCGGGTTCCCCGCCGTTCGACCTGCGCGACCTGGGAGGCGCCGCCCTGCTCGGGGTGCTGTGCGGCATCGGCGCCCGGCTGTTCACCAAGACGCTCCTGGCCGCCAAACGCCTCGCCACCCGCATCCATCCCGTGGTGCGGGCGGCCGGCGCCGGGACGGTCCTGGTCGCCCTGGCTCTGGTCTCCAAGATCGCGTTCGGCAGCCCGCTCACCCTCGGCGCCGGCTACGACAACCTCACCTGGGCCCTCGACCCCCGCCGGGCCGTCGCCCTGGTCCTGCTGCTACTGGTGCTGCGGGCGGCCGCCACGATTGCCACCGTCGGCGGCGGCGGCGTCGGCGGACTGTTCGTCCCCCTCGTCATCGAGGGCGCCCTGCTCGGCCGGGCCATGGGCGGCCTGTTCCGCACCGCCGCGTCGGGCAGCCACTTCTTCCCCCTCGTCGGCGTGTCCGCCTTCCTCGGCGCCGGCTACCGGGTCCCCCTGGCCGGGGTCGTCTTCGCGGCCGAGGCCAGCGGACGACCCGGGTTCATCGTCCCCGGGCTCATCGCGGCCATGGTGGCGCAACTGTTCATGGGCCACGCCTCCGCCTCCCCCTACCAGGTGGCCGCCCGTGCCGGGCACCTCGAGCGGCGTTTCCCGCTGCCCATCACCGACGCACTGAGAACCGACGTCGCCACCATGCCCCCGACACCACCCTGGCGGAGTTCTTCGGCCACCACCTCCTCGCCAATCACGACAAGGCGGTCGCGGTCGTCGACGGCGCCCGCTACCTGGGCGTCATGGGCATCGAGGAGCTCCAAGCCGTCCCACAGGACCAATGGGACAGCGAACACGTCGGCGACCACATGCGCACCGACTTCCCCGCCGCCAACCCCGCCATGTCGGTCCGCGACGCCCTCACGCTCATGGGAGACGCCGACGTCGATCTGCTTCCCGTGCTCGACGGAAACGCATTCGTCGGCGTGGTCACAACAACCGAGATCTTTAAGCTCGACGAGATCCTTAACCAAACCGGCAGGGAACCGTGAAGCTGCCAAAGTCCCGGCGCCACGGCCGATCGGCAAGGGAACGATCTCGACCTCGATCGGCGGTGGGTAACCGGCAACCGGGCGGGCTCAGTGAATCAGCCTTTACCTCAGGACCGGCCACTCCCTTGTCGCGCTTATCGCCTTGACGGCGCGAGCAGTACGTCCTGACGCGGAGTCGATGACACCGTCTGCAACTTGACCACAAGTTCGCATGCGTTCAAAAACCTTGAGCGATAGCCGATTGGGCAGCGCAAGCTGGACCGAGCGGCTGTCGGTCGGAGTACTGCCCCCGACCGGACCCGACAACTTCGCCATTGACAAGCGATCGACAGGGTCCGAACCCCGATTTGTATATTTCGTGAGAATCCGAGGCGTCAAAGCTCGGGCAGGTCACAATCAGCTGTCGCCTGACAACTCGCAAACTTGTAAAGATTGGTGAGAGCGTCCACGTCGGGGCCAACTAGCGACCGGCCGGCAGATTTTTGCACGCTAGTTCCGGCGGGTCAGCCAGCTCGGGGACGCTCCACTGCCCGTTGCAGATTCTCCCTGTCGACGCCGAGTTGGGCGAGGAGGACTGGAACGGTGCCTTCGGACATCTCGAGGACCGCAGACGCAATGTGCTCAGGATTGATGGTCGGGCTCCCCGCCTGCAGCGACACTCGGAATGCCTGTTCGAGCGCTTGCTTCGCCTTCGGCGTGAAAGGTAGCGGTCGGAACGTCCGTGGCGTCGTGGCTGATTGAGTGCGATGAAATCGTCCTCGAAGCAAGCATCGCGCTCGACGGCGCCACGAATGCGTGGTCGGATCGTCTAGAGAAATGCTGCAGTTTCCAGTGCACCGGTGCCGAATGACTCCTCGACCCGGTTCCGAACAGTGGCAAGGTCGATGCCGATGTTGGCAAGAGTGCTGGCGTCAAGGTCCACCGTTGCCACCAGGCGGCGTACCGCCGAGTCGACCCTGTCATGGCGGACTCCAGCGTCGGAGAAGATGGACGCGACACTCGATTGGAGGGTCAACGCGAGCAGGAGATGCTCGCAGCCAATGAAGCCATGGAGAAGTCTGTGCGCCTCCATTTGGCTGTCGGTGAGGAGTTGTCGAGAAGGTGTTGATGTCCGAGCGCTTCACCGTTGACTCCTGCTGTATTTGCGGTGGACGGTCTGCTTGGAGACCCCGAGCCGGATGGCGATTGCCGCCCAGGTCCAGCCTTGCTCGCGGGCTCGGGTCACCTGCAGAAGTTCCAAGCGCTCCTGTAGTTGCCGCATTGCGGCAACGGCTCTGAGCCCGACGTCGGGGTCGCAGCTGGCCGCCTCTACGGTCATATCAGTGGTGGCACGGGCCGCTGACGGCAATCCAGGCACGTCGTCATCATATGCTGACGGAGGTACTGTCAACATCTGCTGACCGCACGGACGACGCGAGTGGAACTCGGCCAGTCTGTCAATGAGGCGACAGTCAAAGAACTGCAACGCCGAGGCCACTCGGGCCTGGTGCGCGCCGACCTCTCAGGATGGGGTCCGCAGGATGGGTCGTCCGCAACCCGCCCCCGAGGACATCACGGAAATCGGCGTCTTCACGGGCCGCACCGCCCGTCCCGTCCGCCGCCAGCCGCCGACCGCCGCTGCGGCGCATCGAGCCCCTTAGTGGACAACCTGGTCGGGGTTTTCGGTCTCGACCTGCTGACCTCACGGATCGGCGTCAAGCGTCGCATGGTCTACCGATACCAAGACGGTGAGCCGCGACCCGACAAACAATCCAGGTACTCGTTCAGCGGGGTCCACCACCTGAAAGTGGGATCGTGTAACGCAGGTGTCACTGGATTGCCATCGTCGCTGGCACTTCGCTGGGATGACCTGGATGGTCACCTAGGTGGCTGGTGTCTTTCGCGGGCGTAGGTCCACCCGTTTGCGCTGTTGATGGTCGAGAATGACGTGCCTGTAGTTTCTCGACTGGGGAGCTGTTGATGACGTTGGGGTTGGCGGAGCGCCAAGGTGGTCTGCTGGACGATGTGGTTCGGTTCTGTGACAGGGAACTGCCTCGGAGTTCGGTGTACGCGTTGTTGCATCGGGAACGGGACCGGTTGTTCCCCGACGAGTTGTTCGCCGATTTGTTCAGCGACGCGGGACGCCGTTCGGTGCCGCCTTCGGTGGTGGCCACGGTGATGGTGTTGCAACGCTTGGATGGCTTGTCGGATCGTGAGGCGGTGGAGCGGTATTGCTTTGATGCCCGCTGGCGGTACGCGGCGGGGGTGGGCGGCTACGACAGCGGCGGGTGGGGTCGTTTCGCGCACACCGTTTTGGTCGACATGCGTGAGCGGCTGCGGCGTTCGAAGCGTCCCGACCGGGTGTTCGAGGTGGCGTTGGAGGCGGCCCGGGCGGCTGGTTTGGTGGGGCGGCGTCGGGTGTTGGACTCGACACCTTTGTATGACGCGGTGGCCACGATGGACACTGTCACGTTGATCCGCTCCGCGATCCGGGGCTTGTTGGCTGTCGCCGGCGCCGAGTTGGAGGCCGAGCTGCGAAATGTCCTCGCCCGCGACGACGACTATGGGCGCGCCGGCAAGCCGAGCTGTGCGTGGGACGACGCCGAGGCCCGGGAGGCGTTGGTCGACGAATTGGCCCTCGACGCGTTCGCCTGTTTGATGCTCCTCGACGGCCGCGACCTGGAAGGCGAGGTGGCCCGGGCGGCGACGTTGCTGGCCGCGGTGGCCGGCCAGGACCTCGACCTCAGCGGCGAGGTGTTCCGTATCGCCCGGCGAGTCGTGCCTGATCGGATCATCTCGACGGTCGATCCCGAGACCCGCCACGGCCATAAAACCGCGGCCCGAGGCTTCGACGGCTACAAAGGCCATGTCGCCGTCGACCCCGACAGCGAGATCATCACAGCCACGACCGTCACCGCCGGCAACGCCGGGGATGCCAGCGTCGCCGAAGACCTCATCGCTGACCTGCGAGGCGACCAACCCCCCGCCACGACCGGCGACAACGCCACAACCGGCGACACTGACACGACCGGCGAGTCGGAACGGGCCAAGGTGTACGGCGACCAGGCGTATGGGACCGGGGTGTTCCAGTCCCACCTGGAGGACAACAACATTGATTCCGGTTCCAAGACCCAGGCGCCGTCGGCGCCGGGAGGGCTGCTCACCAAGGACCGTTTCGCCATCAACCTCAAAGACGACACCGTCACCTGCCCCAACGAGGTGACCGTCGCGATCCGCCGGGGCGCCGACGGAGGCGGGACCGCCCATTTCGGTGACGCCTGTGCCACCTGCCCGCTTCGCGACGGCTGCACCAAGGCGGCCGGGGGGCGCACCATTTCCGTCGGGCCTCATGAGGAGGTCTTGGCCCGGGCCCGGAAACGACAAGCCGCCCCCGAATGGCAGGACGACTATCGGGCCACACGCCCGAAGGTGGAACGCAAGCTCGGTCACCTCATGCGCCGCAAACACGGCGGGCGACGAGCCCGAGTCCGAGGCAAAGCCAAAGTCGGAGCCGATTTCAACCTGCTCGGGGCGGCCGCCAACGTGGCGCGCCTCGCCGTCCTCGGGTTGCACTACACAACATCGGGATGGGCGGCGGCACCGGCATAAAACCGGGCTTTCGGCGTCCGCCGGGCGGAAATGCGGCCGGGACACCGGCAATAGTGCACAACGCCCAGAACGCTGCCTCCCTCAACCTCGACGACCCGCATTTCGGCCCGAGCCACGACGGCGGATACCGCTCCCAATCAAACGAAGTCACCACCCCAGACGCCCACTTCACACCAGCTACCTAGAGCCCCTGTGCGGTGCCCGCAGCGATCTGGCGACGTCACTGGGCCACGGCGCCAGCGAGGGCTCAGCGCAACGGGGCCTTCGATTGGCGAACTGTGACAGAACAACGCGAGCGGCAGCGCGAACCTCACGATCCCCGCCGCGCCCGATAATCGGTATGGCGCTGCGAACTCTTCGCGTTCCCACGCCCTCGTCCGTGTCAGAACGTCGGCCTTCCGTGTCCGCCACCCGGCGGTAGAGAACACCTCGAGGAACGCTTGTTGCGTCGCGGCTGCGGTGGCCTCGCTGATTGGCCACCTCCGGCGTCCGTCAGGTCGTCAGGACGTCTTGGCCGCTGCGGTCGTCTTCTTGACCACCTTCTTCGCCGCCCTCTTCACCGGGGCAGCAGCCTTTCGCGCTGCCTCGGCGGCTGCCCACTCCTTGGTTGTCTGATCCTCGATGGCCGCGTCGCCAGCCAGGCTCTTGACGGCCCGAATCCCCCCCATGGCCGAGGCTTTGGAGTTGTACGCCTCGCTGGTGGCAACCACCTGGCCATTGCTGGAAAGAAGGTTGAAGCGGAACTTCCCCGTGCTGCCCTTCTTCACGACAAACTTGCCAGGCACAGGCAATCCTCCGTCTCGTCTGCTGACGCCACGGTAGTGAGGGCCTGCCACGCGAGCGCGGATGGTCCGAGCGCGCTCCGAGGCCGACTGGTCGGTGCCACGCCGGGCGAGTTTGCTTAGAAGATGTATGGCAACAGCATCTTGGTCGAGCGCCTGTACACGGGGTACGTATCTGGGAACCGCTCCGCCAAGTAGCGCTCCTCGATGGTCGCGCCGTAGAGGAAGTAGAAACGGGCCAGGGCCACGGCGATCAGCCACTGCCAACTCAGCGCCACCGCGGTGGCGATGCCGGCAACCAAGATGCCCGAATAGATCGGGTGGCCGACCAGCTGGTAGGGGCCGCTGGTCACCAGTTCCGGCTCGTCCTTCTGCCTCATCGGGGCACCCCAGTTGCGCCCGATGTGGACGCGAGCCCAGACCGCGAACGCCAACCCGAGAGCCAAGAGGACGAGCCCGAGGGCGGCACGCCACGGATTGGTGTTGAGGCTGTTGCCTCGAAAGGCTCCGAAGCGGACCAACAGGATCACGATGACTGCGATCACCGCCCTGACGCGCACCTCGCGCGACCACGGGATACGGCCTTTCTTGGTAGAAAAGGCTGCCACGAGCCAGTAGAGCCAGAACGCCCCCCAGACCACGGCGAAGACGAATTCGACCGCACGCATCGTGATCAGACTGCATCACCCATTCATCGTCCGCCACCCGGCGGTCGGGGCATGCCTGCCCGCAGGCGTCGTCAGCAGCGCTGCTGGACGTTTGGGGCTTAGGTTGGCCTTACCCTGAGAGGATCGGAGCGTCACCAACATGTCGGCGGTCGAGTTGGTCCCAATCATCGTCGTGCTCGTCGTCATCGTAACGGGGCTGTGGGTGTATACCGACGCCAGAGTCCGCGCCGACCACGGCGATCCAGTGGTCTTCTCGGTTGGCTCGATCCACCTGGACACGCCGCAGCTTTGGGCCGTCGTGTGCCTCTTCGTGTGGCTCATCGGCTTCCCGCTCTATCTCGTCAGCCGGAACCATCCCACCTGAAGCGACCCGCTTCAGTGATCCTGAGGCGTCGGCGGCCATCCAGACAGACCCGCTACCGGAGCTCCGAGTCAACGCCCTTGAGCCAGCCCGGGGAAGCGTTTGACTCCAATCACGAGCACCCTCCTCGCGCCGTCACTGCACCCTCAACGGCATTTTGGGGCGTAACGCCGTGCGGTCAAGCTCGGCGTGGCCTACCCCTACGCCCTCTGCACGCTGCGGCCGGATTGCTCCCGGAACCGGCGATAGAGGACACCCCAAGCCGGCCTCTGGTCTGAGCATTATGGGGCGGGCATTCGGTACGGCCGAGGCTTCGATTTGACAGGTCTTCAGCTGATCCGCCTGCGCGGTCAGGCCCGTTCGTCCTGATCTGGCCCGGTGTCGAGAGCGGTATTCAGGAGATCACTGTCGTAGAACGGCTGGTCAGTGAGACGAGCGGGGAGAGCCTCGAGGCGCTCGTCGCCGAGCAGCCGGTCGACGAGATGGCTCGTTCCGCCCACATAGGTCCACGCGTAGTCGACCTCGGTGGCGACACGCCACGCCCGGTCGTCCGGCCACCACAAGTTGGGAGACTGATCCGAGGATTCCAAACCGCGCGGCGACTCCAACGCCATCTCCACCGGCCCGCGTAGAACAGGCAGTCGCGGCCCGGGAGCCGCACCCGCTCCGCTACTCCCTGGTCGTCAAGGCCTCCGCGGCCTTCCCACAGGCAGAACCAGCACCGATCGGGCGTTGTCGTCGCCGGACGCAGCAACGCCACCAGCGCACGGCGCTCGGGAGTCGGCAGAGATCCCCACGAAGGACCCATCCCCGGGTGGTAGCCCTCGGCTCCCCAATGGGCGGGCTGATCATGTGGAACTGCATTTCGGGATGAACGATCCGTTTGGTTGCGTGCGCGATGTCGCCCCACCGACGTCGACGGTCATCGAGGTGGTCGGGTTCAACGGGACAGAAGATTCGGGCGTACGCCTCGAAACCCTCCGGGATCACCGAGCCGGTATCGGCCCACCCAGGATGAAGCCGGGCCGCCTGACAGTCGGCCGGCGAGACATCATGCAGCCACTCGATTGTCGCCGGAGGCCTGCCCACGTCCTTCATGATGGGCGACGGCCACAGCCACCGCCACCGAGATATCCACACCGGAGCCGCGCTACCTCCTGGCGTCGAAGGACGACACCCGGCAACCTGCGTGCGCCGAGGCGTCGCTATGAGCCGATCTCGGAATCCAAACGAGGCCCAGGACTACACCGCGCCATGAGTTGCTCGGCGCGGGATCGAATCATCCACCCAAGTGGTGAGGGATGGGGATACCCGGCCCCCGCTCTGTTCGTGCCCATTACGCCTACGGCGGCTGCGCTGACAATGCACTCGACCCCTTGATCAACAAGGAACCCGACGGTCTGATGAGTTTCTTCAAGCGTCGTTGGGTTTTGCGCCCTGTTCGGAGCGGGATTGGTCTACCTACTCCTGGCTTCGAGAGGTTGCGGCGACTAGGACACCGCGCTCGCCCAAACACGGGTCCGTCTCGCCGGGGGTGTCCCCGACGGGGCGACGCGGGTCGTGTCGCTCCATGACCCCGACGCCCGGCCGATCCGCAAGGGCCGGCTCGGGAAACCGGTCGAGTTCGGCTACAAAGCGCAGCTGGTCGACAACGTCGACGGGATCACTGAAGCGGCCTGGGTTTGCTGGAGGCTCCTACGCTTGGATTTCCAAGGGAGCGAGGAGCCATGTCAGAAAGCCGCAAGCAGCCGGTGTCGCATCCGGCCCAGAAGAGGTATCCGCCGGAGATGAAGGAGCGGGCGATCCGCCTGGTCAGCGAGACGATCGCGGAGACCGGTGAGGCCCATGGGGTGGTCGGTCGGATTGCCCGCCAGTTGGGCGTCGGGGTCGAGACGTTGCGTTACTGGGTGAAGCAGGCCGACATCGACGGGGGCCTGCGGCCGGGGGTGTCGAGCGAAGAGAAACGCCGCATCGTCGAGTTGGAGCGCGAGAACCGGGAGCTGCGCCGGGCGAATGAGATCCTGCGCACGGCGTCGGCGTTTTTCGCGGCGGCGGAGCTCGACCGCCGACTGCGCTGATCGTCGAGTACATCGACGGCCACCGGGACCGTTTCGGGGTCGAGCCGATCTGGTGCGCGCCGGGATAAACCGGCATGGAGAAGGAGATGAGAACGCTCTACATCGAAGGAGTAGCGATCCACGGTGGCCCCGAGGGCGCCGTTGCATGTGTGCCGGTAATGCTGAGGCTGGAGGCGGCGTGTGAGCGTCGTGGCTGGTCGAGGCAGCGCTGTATGAGAGATGGAGGAGGCGAGCCGCTGGTTGGGTTCTCTGGCCCTCCGGGATCAGCTCT
>JALYXV010000290.1 GCA_030947025.1 Actinomycetota bacterium
AAACGACGCTGGCGTTCATTCAGATGAGGCGACAACAACTCCCACCTACGAGCAATGTCGGCCTCGCGTTCCACGCCTCAACTCTAGTCGACCAACCCCCCCAATCGCGCGCTTTATAGATGCACGAACCCTTACCATGACTTGCGGACTCCTCGTCCGACGTCGGGTATAGAACGGCTCGAAACCGCCCGCTCCACATTGCGCTCCAGATAGATCTGACGTAACCGCGGACGAGCCTTGCGAGCGGAGGGCGGCGCCAGATAGACGGATATTTTCGGTCCGCCACGACCTGACGGGAGTGCCGAACGCATCCCATAATGTTCAGCCGACGAGTCGGCCAAACGTGCCCTCAATCGCCGGCAAGGAGTCGGTTATCGCGGGCGTCGGCGGCTGAATCCGTATACCCCGATAGCGGGCGTTGGTGGGTGGGTCTGCCGGACTGGCCCCACCTCGTGCGAGTTGCGCTGACTGGCGTGTCGGGGCAATGCTCGGAGTCGAGTCTCCTGTTCGCCGTTCCCTGTCTGTCATGCCGCCGTCGGGTCTCGCTACCGTGGGCGGTGCTGCTGAGAGGGCTGGAGAACTATGCCGGAGATCACCTTTGAGGAGTCGTCCCGTCAGATCCGGGCGATCGCGGACCGGGTGCGTGAGAGCGAGAAGAAGCAGGACTGGGGCGCGGCGCTCGCCGGCCTGCACGAAGGGCTCGGGCACCCCTGCGCCCACCACCAGGTCGTCGCCTACGAGGTGTGGGACGACATCCATGAGGTCCACAAGCAGGCGGGTGACTATGACGCTGGCATCGACGCCAAACAAGAGTCCGTCCGGGTCGGCTACCGGTCGGTGCCCGACCCCGACGCCGATATCGCGGAGTGCCGCCTCAGGGCGGGACGGCGGGACGAAGCCGAATTCCTTTTCGAGGACCTGAGGGCTCGCACATCCCACGACGTGTGGGTCTACAACGCCGCCGGGTTTTCCGACGCCTGGGCCTCGGACCCCGCCGGGCGGCCCGGCACCGCAAGCGGATCGGTGAACGGCACCTCCCAGAGGCCCTGATACCGTTTCATGGCCATGGCGGAGGTGACGCCCGTGCCTGTCATCGAGACGGTCCAGGCCCGCGACCCAGGAGTCCTGGCCCTGCTCGATGCCTTGACCTCGGAGCTGGCGCTTGCTGGCTACTCCGCCGACCAGACCTTCGGGTACTCGCTCCAGCAGCTGGAGCAGGGCCGAGTGCACCTGGTCGGCGCCAGGGTCGGGGGGCAGCTGGTCGCCGTGGGCGGCGTCGAGCTGCACGCCGACGGCAGCGGTGAGCTGAAACGGTTCTATGTCGTGCCCCATCATCGTGGAACCGGCGTGGCCGACGCCGTGATCGCCGCCCTGGTCGCGCACGCCCGTCAGAGACGTACCGAAGTACTGCGGCTCGAGACCGGTGACAAGCAGCAGGCTGCCATCTCCTTCTACCGCCGCCACGGCTTCGTCGAGATCCCGCGCTTCGGCGCCTATGTCAACAGCGCCACATCGGTCTGTATGAAGCGGGACCTCACGTAGGTCAACTCTGTCCTCAGCTCGACTGGTCGGTCCGAGCTGTGCCCGCTCACCGATCGCTCTGCGCGGCAGCCAGACGTCTCTCGCCGCTTAGGGCCCGTGCATAAATAGAGTGGTCGCAATGTGTAATCCCAACGTTTGGCTGTGCGCCTTTTAGGGCCGCGTGCGCGTGACTTATAGATGCACGAGCCCTTACTATCCTCGTTCCGATGCTTTCGTCGCCGAAGCCGAGCCGCATCGCCAAACGAACAGATGCTGAAGAGGTCGCCGAGCTGATCGATCGCTTTCAGGCGGAGTTCGAAGAGTACACGCCCGGTGCCGAGATCCTCGTCCCTCGCGTCCGCGAGCACATCGCGGGCGAAGTGAGCGTGTTCTTGCTCGCCGGACCACCTCGCGTCGGCGTGGCTCAGCTGCGCTTTCGCGAGTACCTGCTCACGGGCGCGCCGACGTGCTACTTGGAGGAGCTCTACGTGGTGCCTCACCGCCGTGGCGAGGGGCACGGGCGGATGCTCATGGAGACGGCATTGGATGTGGCGCGTGAGCACGGGGCGACCACAATGGAGTTGGGCACCGCCGTCGATGACATCGCGGCGCGAGGACTCTACGAGAGCCTCGGCTTCACGAATCTCGAGAAGGAGGGGCGGCCCGAGACGCAGATGCTCTACTACGAACGCGAGTTGTAGGCGACAGCCCAGCGCAAGACCCGCGTCCCGCGTCACACAGGGCGATCGGCTATCGGTCGGCCCAAGCGTCGTCAACAGGGTGGTAGCCCAGCGACTGCATTGTCTCGGATAGGTCAGCGAGCGGTAGCGATTCGGTGGAGATGCCGTTGGTGACGGCGAAGGTGATGCCCTCTGCCTCCACCGCAGCCCGTTCGGCTGACCGTGCGGCCTCAGGAACGGCCCCAGACGACCGGTCAAGGCGCTCTCCTGAGACGCTCATCGGTGTGCTCGGGAGCTGGCATGGCCTTGGCCACCTTGACCGGCTCGCCCCCCGACCGCGGGTTTCGCCCGCCGGCGAGTTCGGCGTAGTCGGCACTCTCGACCCCGACCCGGGCGATCCGGGCGCGCCATCGGCGTGGATGCCCCAGCCGTAGAGCTTGGCCAGGGCCGATGAGCGAAGACAGGGCTGACCATCCACGGAACGGCCGTATTTGGCAACTTGATCTTGGACTTGCCATGGGTGGGCTGTGGGTGCTCTGGTTTCCAACTCTCGTCATCGTCGTCCTCGTAATGCGTCGAGGAAGGAGTCGGCGTCGCCGTCCCTCCTGATGAAGACGGTGCGTGACACAGCGCTAGCCAGGTGGCTATCCAGAACATCTCATCGGGGCGGCCGCTGACACCAGCCTCGCCGGCGCGCGGTCGCACCCATCGACGGATATTCGCAGTACTCGCCGGGCCGCCGGCGTCGCCGATCGCGTCCCATAATGTTCAGTCCACCGGGCGGCCACGTATGCCTCCCAACGCCGGCTGGTGGGCCCCTGGATAAAAGGGGTCGAGCGCCGATCGGTCGCGTTGTCTCCGCTGTCGCCTCGTGTCAGCCGGTCCGACGGTGAGAGTCGAGGAAGTGCCATATGGCGTCGGTGGCA
>JALYXV010000406.1 GCA_030947025.1 Actinomycetota bacterium
CCACCAACCCGTCCACCGCATCGGGCTGCGCCGTTACCTGCCCCAGCCGGTCGACCGCATCCCAGGTCCGGGCGGCCAGGGCGGCCAGCACGCCGTTCCACACCGCCCCCGGCGCGGCGGGGGGCAGCCCGATGGGCTCACCCTCCACGGCCGCGTCGACCAGCCGGTCTCCGTCGGGCACCCGCCCCTCGCCGACGGCGTGACGATCCAGTTCCTCGGCCGAGCAGCCCAGCGCCTCGGCCACGGCCGCCAGGACGATTCCGGAGCGCGCCGCGCTGGCCAGCAGCGCCCACCCTTTTCCCCCCGGCATCACCGTGACCGCCACCCGGAGTGACAGGGCCCGGTCCAGGTCGGGCAGGACCGGTTGACGGGCCACGACGGTCTCGGCTGTGCCGACCGAGTTCACCAGGTCGCCGGGCCCGGCGCCCGACCCGGCCACGCCGACCAGGTGGTCGTGGCCGGCCACGGTCACCGGTGTCCCCACGGGGAGGCCCGACCAGGCCCCGCTGCTGGGCGAGACCCAACCCATGGCGCACCCCGCCGGCTTCACCTCGGGGAACACGTCGGGCCTGACCCCGACTGCTTCCGCCACCTCGGGCAGGTAGCGGCGTTGCCCCACGTGGTAGCCGCCGGTGCGGGCGGCGAGCGAGAACTCCGTCGCCTGGGCGCCGGTCAGGGCGCGCAGGACCAGTTCCGGCACGCCGAGCCAGCAGGCCACCGGCCCCACACCATGGCCGACCAACCAACCCAGCTTGGCCACGCTCGACACCGTGCGCAGCCGCTGGCCGATGGCGCGCTCCAGGTCGGGGCCGAACCGTTCCTGGAGGCGGTCGACGACCTCAGCGCCCCGGGGGTCGTTCCAGGCGATGATCGGCGCCAGTGGCCGACCGGCCCGGTCCACTGGGGCGCCGCTCTCGGCCATCCCGGCCACGCCGACTGCGGCCACCCGGGCCCGGGCGTCGCCCAGTTGGCCGCTTGTCGCGGCCAAGGCGTCCCGCAGTTGGTCGACGGACATCTCACCGCCCTGGAACGGCGTGGCCGCCGCCGCCTGGGCGTGCTCCTGGCCGGCGCGGTCGATCAGCGACGCCTTGATACCGGTGGTGCCGAGGTCGAGGCCGAGCAGCAGCGGTTCGGTACCCGGTGTCAGGCGGTCACACCCGGTCGGCTTTGATGGCGTCGGGCTCGCCCGTGGTCAGGCAGCGGCCCGAGGGCAGGTCGAACTGCCACCCGTGCAGCTTGCACGTGAGCACGTCGTCCTCGATCGAGCCGAACCGGGACAGGTCGCCCTGCAGGTGGGGGCAACGGCCCTGGACCCGCCACCCGTCGATCAGGCACCACTCCTCGGCATCCCGGGCCGGGCGGTGGGCCCGGACGATCGGGGCCGGTGCCCCTGGGTGGGCCCCGGCCGAGTCGGCCGCGGCCCACGACTCGGCGTAGCGGAGGCGCTCCTCGGACAGGCACTTGAAGAAGGTGTAGATGTGCTCGTTGTACTGCCCGTCCCGGGCGGCGGTGAACCGTAGCGACAGGAACAGGCCGTTGACCCAATCGGCCGAGCGTTCCCGGATGCACGCCTCCACCACCCCGGGCTCGACCCGGAAGCGGTACGGGCAGTGCTCCCCCGCGTGGGCCCGGACCTGGCGGCCCGGGAAGTCGATGACCACGGCGACATCGCCCACGGCGAGCAGGACCGGCGCCCCGACGTTGGCGCACACCCGGTCGCCCTGGGCCAGCAGCGGCCCCCACCACCGCTGCAGCTCACCGACGATGTCCACCTGGCCCGGCCCGGGCCACGACGAGCGGGCCGCCGCGATGGCCGGCCGCTGGCGGGCCTGGTAGGCCTCGAGGTAGGCCCGCTTGTCCCGGAACGGCGCCATCAGCTGGTCGTCGGACCCGGCGGGCTGGGCGACGCGGCATTCCCCGTCGGCCAGGGTCACGACGGTCCCGGGCACGATCAGGTGGGCGTTGGTGTGGCCCTGCTGTTTCAGGTAGTCGAGGAACACCGTCTGGTCGGGGAAAGGGTTGGCCTCGTCGGCGTCGAGGTCGTTGTGACCGAACAGGCCGTCGTCGAGGAAGCAAGGGGGCCCGGCGCACGGGAACAGGGAAGTTGCACCCACCTCCTCGGCGAACAGGCGGGCCCGGTCCATCCCCCGGATGCGCTTCTGCCGGCCCGCCTCCGCCTTGGCCTCAGCCGGCATGTCGTAGACCACCGGGTACCAGATGGCCCCGGAGAACTGGAGGAAATGGGCATCGTAGGGTCCGAACCGCCGGATGGCGTCGAGGTCCCGGGGCCGGGCGTCGTTCTGGTCGAGGAGGCGGGCCGTGCCGTCGTCGACCGCCAAGGCGGAGTCGCCGAACGGGCCGTCGGAGGGCCCGGCCGCGGTGGCGGCCATGAGCCCCAGCCCGTCCAGGTCGACCGTCACCCCGTTGGCCAGGACCTGGAACCGGGAGAAGCCCAGGTCGGTGAGCTCTCGCCGCAGCTCGTCGAGGGGAAAGTCGGGCAGCAACACCGTCGTCGCCCGGGACACCCGGGCGGCCAGGAAGGCGGGGTCGAAGTGGTCGTGGTGCAGGTGGGAGATGTACAGGTAGTCGGGCGCGGCGATGGCGTCGGCGTCGAGGTCTTCGTTGCTCGGGAAGGGGAACCAGGAGGCGAAGTAGGCCGGGTTGAACCAGGGGTCGCAGAGGATGCTTCCGGCCGTGGTCTCGACGTAGAGCCCGGCATGGCCGAGGAAGGTCACCTTCATCGTTCTTTGTCCATCGTCAGGACGATCTTGCCCAGTTTGTCGCCTTGGGCGAAGCGGGCGTAGGCGGCCGGGGCGTCGTCGATGTGGTAGGTGGCGGCGATG
The DNA here is from genome assembly GCA_030947025.1 of Actinomycetota bacterium. GTDB lineage: Bacteria > Actinomycetota > Acidimicrobiia > Acidimicrobiales > Palsa-688 > JALYXV01. Next base: position 2,844 of record JALYXV010000406.1, read on the forward strand.
GGGACGCGAATAAGCCCTTCGGCCACGAGGGGCAGGACGTGGGCTTCGACCCGGCGGGCGGCGTCGGCTTTTTGTTCCAGGGGCCGGCTGCGCAGGGTGGACGCGAGGATCCGGCCCCGGACCATCATGAGCCGCCGCAGATCGATCTGGGCGTCGGCTCCCGCGCCAACGCCGACCACGACGATCCGGCCACCGGTATTGAGGGCAGCCAGGTCGGCCGGCAGGTTGGGGGCGCCGATCAGCTCCAGGATCACATCGAACGGTCCGCACCGGGCGGAGTCCGCTTTGTCACCCGTGTCAGCAGCATCAGCATCAGCGTCAGTGTCGTCGGGGGCGGCGGTGCCGGCGGCAGTGCCGGCGGCAGTGCCGAACTCGGCGGGGTCGATGGCGGTGACCCCGGGGGCCAGCTGCTCGACCTGTCCGCGCAGGGCCGGGTTGCGGACCGTCGCCGTTACCCAAGCGTGGACAGCAGCGGCCAGCTGCACCCCGGCGGTGCCGACACCACCGGCCCCACCATGGATGCACACCCGGGCCCCCGGTGCGAGTTGGGCCTGGGTGAACAAAGCGTCATAAGCGGTGGTGAACGTCTCCGGGAAGCCGCCCGCTTCGGCCCAGGGCATCTGGTCGGGTATGGGTATGGCGAGCCGCTCGTGCACTACCGCCATGGTCGCCTGGGCCCCGCCACCGACCACGGCCATGACCCGGTCGCCCGGCTGGAAACGGCTGGCGCCGGGCCCGTTGGCCGCCACCTCGCCCGCCAGTTCCATGCCCAGGATGTCGGGAGGGGATCCGGGCGGGGCCGGATAGAGGCCTTTGGCCTGGAGGAGGTCGGCGTTGTTGATCCCCGCGGCCCGGACCCGTATCAGGATCTCGCCGCTCCCCGCCACAGGGTCGGGGCGCTCCGCCACCACGGGTATACCGCCGCTCGCCCCGGTCGTGACGACGGCCTTCACCTGAGCCACGCTACCGCAGAGCTGCTGCGCCCCCCATGGGCCCGGGGTGGTCGCGGGAGACCGTGTCGACGTGATTGTGTGGCAGGTTCACCGTTCTGTGGCGACGTATCGGCGGCATTTCGGATAACTCGCCAAGGAACGTTGAACCTGCCACAGAAGCGGGCCGGTTGCCCCGGCTGGGACCGGACGCACCCACATCGGACCGTCCGCTACGACGCGGCCAGGTGCTGGGCCAGGGTTATGAGCGTCCGAGTCTGGATGGTATGGGACAACGCCGCCCCGAGCCCGATCGGCGTCCCGTCGAACTCGGCCCCGTCGAGCTCGTTCTTGATCTGGATGGCCAGGGCGTCCCGCTTCTGCCCGAGGATCGAGAGTTGCTTCTCGATCACGGTGTAGCGCCAGTCGCCGGGGGTGTTGCTCTCCAGGGCGTGGGTGGCGGCGATCAACGTGGCCGTCCCGAACAGTCCGACGCTGGCGTTGAGCTGCTTGTACGCTTGCGACAACGCCTCGACCGAGGTCGAACTGAGCGTGGGCGGCACGGACGTCAGGTCTTCGGTGATGACTCGGCCGTCGCTGATGTAGTCGTCCTTCAGTCCGACCAGGTAGAGCAGGGTCGGGCGGATGTCGGTGTGGTCCGTCCACGTGCCCGTCGTGCCGCTGCCGGGAACCGTCACGTTGCCGCTGTTGGGACCGGCCGAGTTGGGTCCCTGGCTCGGCCCGAGGCCGTCGAAACCGTTGTTGGCCACGCTGGGACCGACCAGACCCAGCCAGGTGGTGTTGATCTCGGCCGCGTAGGCGCCGTGGTTGTAGGCGAACCCGGGGTTGACCGAGACGCAGGGGCTGCTGCAGTTGGCCGGGCCGGGCGTGACGAAGTAGTCGGGCTTGGCGAACATCGAGAACGTCGGCGTACGGGCCGGGTCGGCGTCGACGATGTGCAGGATCGCTTCCTCGGTGGGGCCGGCCAGATAGTTGGTGACTTTTTTCTTCGGTTTACCGGAGTAAGGGTTGTCGGCCGTGAGACCGGCCACGTCGCGTTCCAGCTTGCGGACCTTCGGGTTCGTCGGCCCTGGCTGCCCCGGCAGATAGAACTGGGGGGCGGAGTCGGAGTGCAGCGTGAACGGCGTGGTGTTGTTCTTCTGGGTGGCGAGCAGGCCGGTGATATTGGTGGCGAGCTCACCGAAGGTGCCGGCCGGGTAGGTGCAGGCGACGTCAGGCGTTACCGTCGTGCCGGTCACGGTGGCGCCGTCGCAGCTGGCAGGAACGGGCTGTACCGCCCGGCCCACGTTGGCGCCGGCTACATGGTCGCCCTCATCGGCGGTGAACACGAACTCCGTGTTGCTGCTGTTGATCCCGTCCGCCGCCAGCCGCTGGAAGAAGGTGCTGAACGCGGCGTCGTACACCTGGGCCTGCTGGATGTAGCACGGGTCGCCCGGGGGGAGCGCGGCGGGGGCGCTGCTGCAGGCCGGGGTGTTGGGCATGAAGTGGTTGCCGTGCAGGTCGGAGATGTAGCCCTGGGTGATGGGCACGCCGCTCTCCTGCATGTCACTGACGTACGCCAGGCTCTGGGCGGCATTGATGTCACTGAAGCCGGGGAATCCGGGATGGCCGGCGAGGAAGGCGCCATCGATCTCGTTGCCGGCCAGGTCGACCAGGTTGCCTGCGCCGTTGGTGACCTGGTAGCCGTGGCGGGACACGTTGGGCGTACCCGCCCCGAGTTGGGGAGCGAGGTAGCGGTGGCCGAACAGCGCCTGGTAGCCGTTGTAACCACCGGGTTCGGTGGGCAGCAGGTCGGGCGTGGCGGTCGGCGACGGTGACGCCTGGCCGAACTTGGTTCCGTGGGCGCTGGCGCAGAAGGTGGCGCCCTGAGCACAGTGGACCGCCACGCCGACGTAGTCAGCCACCTCGGCATCCTTGAACCGGTCGGGGTCGGCCTGGAGCTGGGCGTTCTCAGGGGAGGGGGGGCCGAAGACCTTGGGGATGTCGACGGCGGTGTTCTCGAGCACCATGTTGGCCGTGGACACGTCGCCCACGTTGCACCCGGCCCGGGTGAACGGGACCCATGGGGCTGGGGTGATGGTGTCGGGCACCACCGGCGGCTGGGCAAACCCGGGGGGAACGGGGGAGTAGACCATCGACGGCTTGGTGTCGTGGCCGGGAGTCGGGGTGCCTGCGGGGTCGAAGATGGGGTCGGTCCAGTAGGCGAAGGAGACGGCCGGGTCGGTGGTGCCGTCGGGGTTATAGGTCCGGTAGCTGTTGCTGACCGGCATGCCGTGACGGTCGCCGTACAGGCCGGTGTAGTTGGTGAGGCTGTCGGTGGCGGTGTGGGCGATCAGGGGGGTGTGGTTGTTGGACAGCATGGTGCCGTTGTTCTTGATGAAATCAAGCAGGTGGGGCATGAGCTCCAGGTCCGACGGCACGTTGGGGTTGTCCCGGAAGAAGTGGACATTGTCGAAGGTGATCTCCACCACGTGGGACACCCCGTTGCCCAACTGGCACCCTCCCGTCACGGCGACCGAGGAACGACCGGCAGCCGCGGCCGAAGTCGTGACAACCGAGAGGCCGATGGTCGATGTCGCCGCCGCTATCGCCATTGAGAACCGTCCGACCCGCCCCCACCGCCCGAACACCCGCATGCTGTTCTCCAATCGCCGAGATCGTCTGGGAGGATAGGAAGATGAAGGTTTCCTGACAGTGTGAGTCAGGAAAACACGACCTGAAGTCCAGGCCAACTTTGGTTGTCGTTAGGGCTGGCGTCAAGATGTCATCCGGCGTTCCGCTGATGCCTACCTGCCCTCCCCGCCGGGAGCGGGGCGGTTGGTCGTCACTGATCCTGGCCACCGGACTGTGAGTCTTCGGGCAGACTTGGTGGATGCTCGACCGCCACCCGATGGGCGGGCACATCGCTGAAGACGTCGCTCACGCCCCGGTGCTGCGCGTTCAGGGTTTGCACAAGCGGTTCGGCCGGCTGGACGTGCTCCGGGGCATCGACCTGGACCTCCGTCAGGGCGAGATCCTGGCCCTGGTGGGTGAGAACGGGGCGGGCAAGTCCACGGTCGTGCGATGCCTGGCCCGGACCGATTCGATCGATGCGGGAAGCGTCGAGTTGGCTGGTCGGCCCCTGGCTCCCGACCCGATCGGTGCCCGTGATCAAGGCTTGGCGGTGGTGTGGCAGGACCTGGTCCTGTGCGACAACCTGAGCGTCGTCGACAACCTCTTCCTCGGCGATGAGCGGGTGGACCGATTTCTGCTGAGCGACGTGACCATGTTCGAAAGGGCCTCGGCCTTGTTCCGCCGATTGAACCTCCCGGCCACCGACCTCCAGCGCCCGGTCGGCAGCCTCTCGGGCGGCCAGCGACAACTGGTCGCGATCGCGTGCGCGGTTCGCGTCAATCCCATCGTCCTGGCCCTAGACGAACCCACCGCGTCGCTCGGAGTGAACGAAACCGCCGTCGTGGAGCGGCTGCTGGCCGAGCTCCGGAACGCGGGCACCGCCATCTTGCTGGTGTCGCACCGCCTGGAGCAGGTGTTCGCCCTGGCTGATCGCATCGCCATCCTCCGCGACGGCCGCATCCAGGCGGTGGTGTCCCCCCTCGAAGTCCACCCCGACGACGTGGTGGCCATGATCTCGGGCATCACCACCGAGTCCACCGCCCGCCGCCAGCTGCACCGATTGCGCAGCCTGGTCGAGCAGCTGGCCGACGTGGACCCCGCGGCCAGTCTCCCCCTGATCGTGTCAGCCATGGTCGAGGCGCTGGCGGTCGAGCAGCTCTGTGTTCACCTCCTGGATAAGGACGATCAGTCGCTGCTCCGCAGCGAGGGCGGTGGCACCCGCGGCGGCACGGGCGGCGGCACGGGCGGCGACGGCGGCGGTGCCCTCGGCAGCGGCACGGGCGGCGACGGTAGCGCTGCCCTCGGGCCGGCCCGGCTGCGCCGGTCGGCGGCCATGGGCCTGTCGGCGTCGTTGACCCAAGCGGTGGAATCGCTTCCCATCGACGCCGAGGGTGGTCCACTCGGACTGGCCGCGGCGACCGGCCACGCGGTCGTGGTCGAGGACATCCGGCGCGACCCGCGCTGCGCCCGGTTCCGGTCCGGCGCGCCGAGCGAGCCGCGCAGTTTGTGGTCCGTTCCAATCGTCGGCGCCGACGGCGTCCTCGGAACGATCACCGTTTTCGCCGACACGGTGGGGCGGCCCCAGATGGACCAGCTGGAGCTGGTTGAGCTCTACGCCAGCCACGCCGCGGCCGCCATCGAACGCGAGCGCCTGCTCGCCGACGCCACCCGCCGCAACCTGGTGCTGGAAACCCTGCGAGGCGTGCTCGACATGCTGGCCGGGCCGCAGCCCATCGAGGGCGGGTTGGCGTTGGCCTTGCTCGCCCTGTGCCGAGGACTGGGCGCCGACTCCATTGCCCTCCACCACGCCGATGGACAGGCTTCCTGTCTCGCCCCCGTGCCCCTCGACGAGGACGCCGCGGCCCGGTCGGTCAGCCAGCAGCGGGACGCGGCCGTGGCCGTGCTCCGATCGAGCCGGGTCCATCGGGCCCGCCCGGTCGGGGCCCACGTGATCGCAGTTCCAATCGCCGCACCGGCCGGGCAGTCGGTGGTGACCGTATGGTGGGCGGACACGAGCCGGCTGTCGGATGAGGCGCTCGACCTGCTCGACGACGCCGCCCGATCCCTGCGCCTGGCCCTCGAACGCGAGGCACTCGAGCGGGCCAACGCCGAAACCGATTCCTTGCGACGGGCCCAGCAGATGCAACGGGATTTCCTGTCCCGGCTCAACCATGAGCTGCGCACACCATTGACCGCCATACAGGGCTACGCCTCGACCCTGCGCCAGCAAGATGTGAGCTGGGACGTCTCGTCGCAGGAACGCTTTCTGGACTCGATCGCATCAGAATCGGCCCGGATGGGGCGCTTGGTGGGCGACCTGCTCGACTTCAGTGCGATCGAATCGGGGACCCTGCGACTGGTGCCGGACTGGTGTGACTTGGGCCTGGTCTTGGAGGCGGCGTGCCGGTGCGTGACCGAGGATCACGGGTCGCTGATCCAGCTCGATGACAACTCCGCCTTGCCTCCCGTCTGGGCTGATCACGACCGGCTCGAGCAGGTGTTCGTGAACCTGGTCGACAATGCGCTGCGCCACGCGTCTGGGTTGACCAGGGTGCTGGTCACAGCCGAGGTGGGCCCCCGGGGTGACCTGGTCACGGTGCGCGTCGCCGACGACGGCCGGGGCATCCCGGCCGACTTGGCCGAACGGGTGTTCCTGCCTCATGAGCGGGGCGTGACTGCGGCTCCCGGCGCCGGCCTTGGGCTGGCCATCGCCCGAGGCATCGTCGACGCCCACGGCGGCACGATCGGACTGGAGCCAGTCGGCCGGGGCACCAGCGTCAGCGTCCTAATTCCGGTCGAACCGGTCGGCGACCAGTTCACCGAGGCCGATGTCGCGGCCGATGTCGGGGCCGATGTCGCGGCCGATGTCGCGGCTGGGGCATCGGGAGCCGCCTCGCCGTCGCCCGCGCTCGGCTAAGACCGACCATGGACGAGGAGTCGACGCTCGTCTTGGTGGTGGAGGACGACCGCAACATCATCGATCTGGTCCGGTCCAACCTCTTGGTCCGAGGGTTCAGCGTGATCGTGTCGCGAAGCGGGGACGACGTCCTCGAGCTGGTCCGTCACCATAATCCCGACGTCATCTTGCTCGATCTCATGCTTCCCGGGGTCGACGGCTTCGACCTGTGCCGGGATCTGCGGGCGGGGTCGTCGGTCGGGATCATCGTGGTTTCGGCCCGCCGGGGCGAGCAGGACAAGGTGCGGGCCCTCAACTTGGGGGCGGACGACTACCTCACCAAGCCCTTCGGCGTCGACGAGCTCCTGGCCCGAATCACCGCCTTGCTGCGGCGCAGCCGGGCGAGCGCCCCGCCAGTTGCGGCACGGGTCGAGGGACCACTGCGCTTCGGCAACGTCACCGTCGATCTCGACGCCCAACTGGTCACCAAGGGCGGCGAGCCCGTCCATTTGACGCCCACCGAGTTCGCCCTTCTCCGCGAGCTGGCCCTCGCTCCCGGCAAACTGCTCCGCCATGCCGTGCTGCTCCGCAACGTGTGGGGGCCGGGGTATGAGACCGAGACCGAATACACCCGCGTCTACATACGGCGGTTGCGGGCCAAGCTGGAAGACGCGGACGGGCCGCCCCTGATCATCACCGAGCCGCGGGCCGGCTACCGAATGCTGTCGACCGCCGATTGACGGACGGGTTACCGCCCCACCCGGCCCCGGCGGGCGAGGGAATCGATGATCACCGCGGCCAGCAGGACGAGGGCAGTGACCACGTACTGGGCGGCTGCGCTGTAGCCTTGCAACCCCATCCCGTTGTCGATGGCGGCGATGACCAACCCGCCCAGAACGGCGTGCATGGCCTTTCCCCGGCCGCCGAACAGGCTGGTGCCGCCGATGACGGCGGCGGCCACGGCGTAGAGCACCAGCCTGCCCCCGTCCACCGCGGTCGACACCGAGCGCAGCCGGGAGGCGTAGATGATGCCTGCGATCCCGGCGGTGAACGACGCCAGCATGAAGGCCGTGGTCCGGATGAGGGCCAAGTTGACACCGGCCCGGCGTGCCGCCTCAGCGTTGCCGCCGATGGCGTACATGTACCGGCCGAACTTGGTTCGGCCCAACAGGGCGGTCCACATGGCCAGCACGCCGAGCACGATGAGCACCACCCACGGCAATCCCCGGATGACGACGACACCTCGGCCCCGATTGGTGTTGGAGATGAGCACGACGACGATCCCGGCCGCGAAGGCGCCCCCGATCTTCAACAGCGTCAGGCTGGCGGGAGGAGCCACCAGGCCGCTGGCGCGCCGCCTGGACTCGCGCAGCCACGTCCGCAACCCGAATCCGGCCACGATGGCGAGCATCACGATCCAGCTGGCGGTGGCCGTGAGGTTGCCGCTGGCCAGGTCGTTGATCACGTTGTTGTTTATCGGGAGAGAACCACCTTTGCCCAGGAGCAGCAGCATCACGCCCTGAAACCCGAGCAGTCCCGCCAGGGTGACGACGAAGGAAGGCAGGCCGACCCGGGTGATGATGGTGCCCTGGACGACCCCGATAAGGGCGCAGGCCACCAAGCCGGCCAGGATGGCCGCCCACCAGGGCCACCCGTTGGACTGCTTCACCAGTTCGGCGGTGACGACGCCGCCAATGCCGCTGACGAAGCCGATTGACAGGTCGATCTCGCCCAGCAGCAGGGCGTAGACCTCGCCCATGGCCAACAGCATGTACACCGCACCCTGGACGAGCAGGTTGATCACGTTGCCCGCGGTCAGGAAGTGGGAGTTCAGCGTCTGGAAGAGGATGGAGATGAGCAGCAGGCCGCCCACGACCGGCAATACGCCGCTGTCCCCGCCCTTCACCCGCGCCACCGTCCCGCGGAGGTAGTCGGCGAGGGAGGTGGCGACCAGCTCGGGGGCTATGGCCAGACTGGCTTCGGCCGCGGCCACCGGGCTCAGTTCTTCGGGCCGGCCCGCGGATTCTTTGATGTCGGTCATTTCGATCCTCGCCCGCTCGTGATCATTTAGGGTCCCCATTCGGGCTCGTGGCTTCCGGGCCCGCGGCCGGTGACGGCGGCTGCGCGGTGTTCGTAGCCTCACGGGCCGGCCGGGCCCGGCTCGAGACGCCGCTGGTCATGAGATCGACCACGATCTGCCGGTCCATGTCGGCGGCCGGGCGAACGGCCACCATCCGGCCCAGGCGCAGCACCGCCACGCGGTCCGCCACCTGGAAGACGTCGTTCATGTTGTGCGAGACGAGCAGCACCGCCAGACCGCGGTCGGCCAGGCGCCGGACCAGGTCGAGCACCATGGTCGTTTGGGCCACGCCGAGGGCAGCGGTGGGTTCGTCCATGATGACCAGCTTGGAGTTCCACAGGACCGCCTTGGCGATGGCCACCGATTGGCGCTGACCGCCCGACAGGGAGGCGACCGGCTGACGTATGGAGCGCACCGTGGTCACCGCCAGGCTCTTCAGCGTGGCCCCGGCCGACTTCTCCATCTCCTCTTCCTCGAGCGCAAAATGACGCACTCGCTCCCGACCCAGGAACATGTTCTGCACGATGTCGAGGTTGTCGCACAACGCCAGGTCCTGATGGACCGTTTCTATGCCCAGGGCCGAAGCGTCGCGTGGCGTGCGGATGTGGACGGGTTGGCCTTCCCACAGCACGTGGCCGCCATCGGGGCTGTGGATCCCGGCGATGCATTTGATCAGCACCGATTTGCCCGCGCCGTTGTCGCCCGCCAGCGCCGTCACCGCCCCCGCCGGAATGTCGAGGTCCACCTCGGTGAGGGCTTGCACGGCACCGAAGTGCTTGTTGATTCCCCGCAGGCTCAGCAGTGGTTCGCCCGGAGCCACGGGCAAACCCTCTTCAGGCTGCTTCGCCGGTCCGGATTTCGCCGGCGCAAGGTCGATGCTCACGATGGTTCCCTTCCCATGGGCGGCGCTCCAATTGTGCATCGTAGGCAGCCGGGCCACACCCCCCCCGTGGTGTGGCCCCGCTGCCGCCGGGATCTCCTAGCTGATGCCGTTGGCGCTACAGGCGCTGGCGACAGCTGCCACGCACAGGTCGGACGCCTTCACCGCACCGTCCTTGATAACCGTGGACTGTAGGTTTTGGGCCGTCACCCACTGCGGGGTGAGCAACACGGACTGGATGTCGGTGCTGCCATCCTTGGTGGTGCCGTTGGCGAGGCCGCTGGGCGGGGTCTGGCCCGCCCGCAGGTACAGGGCGATGGCGGCCGCCCCTTGTGCCTCGAGATAGATCGGCTTGTACACCGTGCCGCACTGATAGCCCTTCAAGATGTTCTGCAGGCCCGACAGCGAGGCGTCCTGTCCGGTGGTGGGGAACTTCTTGGCCGGGATGTTGTTCTTCTGCAGCGCCGCGACGACGGCGTTGGCGTTGTCGTCGTTCGGTGTGACGACGGCATTGATGTTGGGATGGGCCGAGTACTGCTGCTCGAAGGTGGTCTGGGCGACCGACGGCGTCCAGGTGCCCGCCGGCTCCCCTACCTTCACATAGGTTCCGTCGTCGAACTTGGGTTTGAGGACGCCGTTATAGCCCTGGGCGAAGAGCAGGGCGTTGTTGTCGGTCGGGTCGCCGTCCATGACCAAGATGTTGGCCTTGGGCACGTTCCACGCCGCGATGCAATCGATCTCACCCTGGCCGATGAGCTGACCCACCTTGACGTTGTCGAAGCTGACGTACGTCCGGCCTGAGGCGCCACCCTTGACGAGGCGGTCGTAGTCGACCACCTTCACGCCCTTGGCGGTGGCGTTGGACTCGATGGCCGCGCCGCTGCCCGAGTCGATGGGGTCGATCAGCAGCACGGTGGCGCCCTGGGTGATGTCGGCCTCGGCCTGGGTCTGCATGGTGGCCGCGCTGCCCTGGGCGTTGTCGATCTTGATGTCGCTGCTCGAGAGCCCTGCCGCCAGGAGCGCCTTCATCAGATACGGCCGGTCGAACGATTCGTAGCGAGCCGAGGTAGTGGTGTCGGGCAGCAGCACCCCTATCAAGCCCTTGCCCTTGGCGGCCACCGACTTCAGTTGCGCCATGGCCGAGAAATCGCTGGTAAAGGACGTGGCCGAGATGGCCGCGCCCGTCGTGGTGGCCGTCCCGCCCGCGGTCGTCGCGGTCCCGCCTCCCGTGGTGGTGGCGGTCGTCGTCGTGTTGGACTTGCTGCAGCCCACCAGCCCGATAACCGTCGTGGCTGCAGCGGCCACCAGGGCCGCTCGTTTCAGTGAAAGGTGCATTGCTTGACCCCCCTGATCCTTGGCTGTAAGTCAGGGGTAACGGTAGTGAAAGGGACATCAACAAGACGTAGAAGTAACGTGAAAGAAACGTGAACGACTTCGTCGCGCCCCGTACGGGCTCCTCACGGGGTCGGGACGGCGGAGACCGAGGCGGCGGAGACCGAGGCGGCCGCGGTGAGGTCGGTGGGCACGGGCGGGTGGGAACAGCGCTCCCACGCTTGTCGTACCGGCGGCGACGCTCCCCCTGCCGCGAAGCGCATGACATTGAGCAACGTGCTGGCCGCCACCCGGGTCGTGGCCAGTTCCAAGAGCGGCTCGGCGTTGAGCCCGAGCAGGTCCCGAGCCCAATCGGGAAGCAGGCCGATGGCCGCCTGCATGATGACCTGGTAGGCGAGCTGAAGTGGTCGCCCCCGGAAGGGCGGCAGCCGGAGGTACCGCACCGCCGCCATGGCCTGGTCGCCCGCCACCAACTCGGGCCGGATCCGGTCGAAGTAGGCGGCCACCTCGGCCCGGCTGCGAGGCAGGTCGGTCGCGCCCAGCTTCTCGGCCACCACCCGCACCTCGTGGTAGTACCGGTCCTGTTCGGACGGGCTGATCGGCAGGAGGCTGTAACGCCGATGGCTGTTCAGGAAGCTCGACACCTCAGCCACGTGGATCCACCGCAGCAGCGCCGGGTCATCGGCGCGGTACGGCCGGCCGTCGGGTGCGATGCCCACCACCCGGGTATGGACCGCCCGGACCACGTCAATGATCCCCTCCGCCACAGGCGTCGAGGCGTAGGTGGTTGCAGTCACAAACGAAGAGGTGCGCGACAGTCGCTGGAACGGGCGCTCCCGCCACTCGGAGTGTTCGGCCACCCCCGCGATGGCGAGCGGGTGCAACGTCTGCAGGATGACCGCGCTCACCCCGCCGATCAGCATGGCGGCGTCGGCATGGACCCGCCAGGTGACGCTGCCCGCGCCGAACAGGCCGGGGTCGCCGACAGGGTCGGTGTACTGCTCCTCGGGAAAGCGGTCGGCGGCGAACGCCGCCCGCACCGGTCGCAGCACCGCTCGGCGGAGCGGGGTGAAGGGATCGAGGGGCATCAGGCCGAGGCGCACCGCTCGCCAAGGTATCGGGACCCGGCGGTTTGGGTTACCTCAGGGCCGATCGTGGCTCAGAAGTGCTCAGAAGTGCTCAGAAGTGCCAGGGGAAGGGCGACCAGTCGGGCGGTCGCTTCTCCAAGAAGGCATCCCGGCCCTCGGCCGCCTCGTCGGTCATGTAGGCCAGCCGGGTGGCCTCCCCGGCGAACAACTGCTGGCCGACCAGACCGTCGTCGATCAGGTTGAAGGCGAACTTCAACATCCGCTGCGAGGTCGGGCTCTTCCCGTTGACCAGCCGGCCCCAGTCGAGGGCCACCTTCTCCAGGTCGGCGTGGGGCACCACGGCGTTGACCATACCCATCTGGTGGGCCTCGGCCGCGCTGTACTCGATCCCCAGGAAAAAGATCTCTCGGGCTCGTTTCTGCCCCACCTGCCGGGCCAGGTAGGCCGATCCGAAGCCACCGTCGAAGCTGGCCACGTCGGCGTCGGTCTGCTTGAACCTGGCGTGCTCGGCGCTGGCCAAGGTCAGGTCGCACACCACGTGCAGGCTGTGGCCCCCGCCCACCGCCCAGCCCGGGACCACGCAGATCACCACCTTGGGCATGAACCGGATGAGCCTCTGAACCTCGAGGATGTGCAGGCGGCCGGTACGGCCTGGATCAATGGTCTGGGCCGTCTCACCCTCGGCATAGCGGTACCCGTCCCGGCCTCGGATCCGCTGGTCGCCACCTGAGCAGAAGGCCCACCCACCGTCGCGCGGCGAGGGTCCGTTTCCCGTGAGCAGCACGCAGCCCACGTCGGGGGTCATTCGGGCGTGGTCGAGTGCCCGGTACAGCTCGTCGACGGTCTGGGGCCGGAAGGCGTTTCGCACCTCGGGGCGGTTGAACGCCACCCGGACGGTGGGCTGGGCCACCGCCCGGTGATAGGTGATGTCCTGGAACTCGAAGCCCTCGACTGGTCGCCAGGCGTCGCCGTCGAACAGCTCGGAGATCATCGCGGTACGTCCTGTTCAGCCGGGAGCACGCACCTGGTGTCGTCGAGGGCGGCCACGCCCAATGTCTACAACGAGAAAGGGGCGGCTTACCGGCGAGGAAGGAAGGTGCAGCCGCCCGGGCTGGACACCGCGTCGGCCGAGGGCGACGAGGATGGCGACGGCATCGATCGGTTGACGGGGTCGAGCCCGCGGGCCGACTGAACCGACCGGGCCGACCGGGCCGACGGGGCCGACGGGGCCGACGGGACCGACCGGTGCGTCCGGGCGGGAACGGTGGCTCGCTCCATGCTCGCCAGGGCGATCATGGCCAGGCTCAGCATGGCGGCCGTGGCCAGGCACACAACGAAGAACAAACCGAGCGATTGGGCAATACCGACAATGTGCACTGAAAACCGTTCCCTTCTCCCTGGGCTACTACCACTATCGGCACAAAAGCTCAGATTCCGAAGAGTACGAGCTGAGAGGTCGCTGTGAGATACCCGAACAGCCAGATCGGGTCTCGTCGACGCTCTGACCCGGGTTTGTTCACAAGGTTTTCGCAGACGGGCCCGGGCGACAACGGGACACCCCCGTTATTGTCGTCCCATGCCTACGCGTTATCGCGTCCGTATCGAGTTGCCGGACCGGCCGGGGGCGCTGGCGAAGGCGGCGGCCGCCATCGCCACCGTGGGCGGCAACGTGATGTCGGTCGACATCCACGAGATCGACGGTGAGCGCAGCGTCGACGAGATCCTGGTCGAGCTGCCCGACAGCTGTGAGCCGACCACCCTCTCCTCGGTGCTGTCCGATGCCGACGCCGGTGCCTTGTTGTCGGTGCGGGCCGACTCGGCCATCGTCGACCCCATCGTCCGGGCGTTGCACTGGGTCGGGTTCGCGCTCGAAGCCGAGCCTCAGGACTGTGACCTGGCCCTGGCTCACTCCTTGTCGGAGATCTGCACGACCGATATGGCGTGGGTCTGGTCACCGGAGGAAGCCGAGCAGCTCCAGGCCGGACGGCGGGCGCTGGCACTCGGCAGCGCGGTGGTGACCCGTGAGGCCGAGTTGCCACCGGGGGTGGCGAGCGACCACCAGGGCCCGAGTTGGGTCATGGCCGTTCCCGATGACCAGCTCAATCCCAGCCGGGTCGGGTTCGCGGCGCGAACGTCATCGGTTCGGTTCACCGCCTCGGAGGTCGCCCGGGCCGAGGCGCTGATGTCGGTGTGCTACCGCCTGACCGCCTCCGCCGCCCGGGGCCGCTGAAGCCCAGGGTCTAACGTCAGACGCGTGGTAGCAACCAAGCGAACCTCCCCATCCAAGACATCGGTCCGGTCCCGGACTCCACCTGCCCCTGTACTCCCCGCACCCCCCGTGGTCTCCGAGCTCGACACCTTGGCCGTCGACGTGGGCGGAACCGGTATCAAGGCCTCGGTGCTGGACGCCTCGGGCCACATGGAGCACGAGCGGGTCCGGGTCGACACGCCCTATCCCCTGACGCCGTCGGTGTTGCTGGCGACCATTGACGACCTGGTTCGTTCGCTGCCGCCCTTCGGCCGCATCTCGGTGGGTTTCCCCGGCATGGTCCGCGAGGGCAGGATCCTGACCGCCCCGCATTTCCTCAGCCGGAAGGGCGCCGACGGCAAGCCGGAACCGGAACTGGTGGCGGCATGGGCCGCCTTCGACCTCGAGGCGGCGGTGGCCAAGGCGTACCGAAAGCCCGCCAAGGTAGCCAACGACGCCGACCTGCAAGGGGCGGCCGTGGTCACCGGGCACGGCCTCGAGCTGGTCGTGACTCTCGGCACCGGCGTCGGGACTGGGTTGTTCTACCAGGGCCAACTCTGCCCTCACCTGGAACTGGCCCAACACCCGCTGCGGGGCAAGAAGACATACAACCAGGTGCTGGGCGAGGCGGCCCGGAAGAAGGTGGGCGACGCCAAGTGGAACAAGCGGGTGGGCCTGATGATCGAGACCCTGCACACGCTGCTGTATTGGGACCATCTGTACCTGGGCGGGGGCAACGCGGCCCGGGTGACCGGCAAACTCCCGGCCGGGGTGTCGGTGATCGACAACTCGGCGGGCATCCTCGGGGGGATCCGGCTCTGGGAGCGGACCCCGGGCGGGGCATGACCCGAGCAGGGCCTAACGACCGACGCTGACGACGAAGACGTCACCGTCGGCCACGGCCGGGAGCGACAGGATCAGCCGCCCGCCCGTGACGGGAACGGGGCCCTTGAACGTGGTCGGAGGCTGCACCACCGGGTCCCACCGGGGCGGAACTCGGGCGATGGTCACCTGGGCGTTGGCCCCGGCCCACGGGACCAGGACCCCGACGGTGACCGTGGTCGGTGGCACCGTCACCGCGTCGGGGTACGCACAGTTGAGATTGACCCCGGGCAGGCAGCTGACGTGGCGGCCGATCATGGCGACCACGCGATCCGACCTGTCGTCCCGGGTGGCCAGAACCGAGACGGTGGCATCGCTCGAGGCCGCGCTCACGATCCGGCCGGTCATGGTGGCGTAGGTGGCATAGACCCAGTAGTTGGCCCGAGGCGTCAATCCATCCCGGGCCAGCAGCCCGTCGAGTGTGGGGGTGGGGCAGTCGTCGTACACCGAGCCGCCCGGGTCTTGTTCCGTCCAGCAGGAGCGGCCCGCCCGGTCGACCGATGCCCGTTCCAGGGCGGCCATGTCACCCACCGTCCAGCCGGGGATGGCGTAGTCCCGGCGGTGCCCGTACTCGTTGATCCACACCTGCGGGCGGCCGAGGCCGGGACGATCGGCGATGAGCTGGCGGGCCTCGGAAACGTGGTCTTCGATTATCTGGGGGAGGATGTTGAAGTCGCGGGGGTGGAACCCCAACTCGTCGTCGATCTCGTGCCAGGTGACGGCCGCCAGCCGCATCGCGTTTCGGGCCGCGAAGTCGAGGAACGTCACCAGATCGGGCTCGCGGGGGTCGTACTCACCGGGGTAGTCGGCGAAGTGGGACAGGCTGGGGCCAATGATCTGGGCGGCCGGGTCAGCGGCCTTGATGGCCCCGTACGCCACGCGGAACTGCTCGAGGTAATCCGTCACCGTCGAAGCCGCCCAATCGGCCGGGCTGAAGTAGCCGCCCCCAGCGGGTTCGTTCTGGATCTCCCAATACGTGACCTGGTGGCCGGAGGCCTCGATGGTACGGACCGTGTCGGTGACCCAGGCGGCGTAGCCCGCCCAATCAGCCCACGGCGGCCGGGCACCGCTGCCGGTCGAGTGTTCGGCCGACCAGAGGTTGGACAGCAGCATGGTCGTCTGGGCCCCGGTTGCCACGCCGGTGTCCCAGGACGACCAATCAAGGGTGCCGGTAGCCGCTTGATAGGTGGGTGAGCCCCGCCACGAGTGTGGCTTCAAGTTCCGGGTCAGGGCGACCATGTTTCCCACGGGATAGATCGAGTTGAGGAACCCCTGCGCCCGCTGGCGAGCCGGCGCCACCGCCATGGTGCCGTCGACCGTGACACAGGCGGCCAGTGACGGGCAGGGGCTGCGGAGGTCGACCGGGTTGGAGCCGGTGGGCGCACCTTGCCCCAACTCGTTGGTCGGGATGACCCGGACGCTGTAGCGCCTCCCGTAGGGAAGGCCCCAGAACGCGGCCGTGGTGCACTCGGCCTGGCACCGCACATAGCCCCGGTAGGCCAACCCGTCGAACAACTCGACGTAGGCGCCGGTGGCCGCCACCCCGGACTCGGAGGGAGTCCAGCGGACCCGAAGCCCGTTGCTCCCGGCCAGCTGGGCCACGGTGACCGAAAATGGGGGGCTGGGTCGTCGGTCAGCCAGGACGACGACCGCCGCCGACGTGACCCGGGACCGGGGCGCCCCCGACGGAGCCACCACCAGCTGGTAACGACGGCCCACGGCCAGTCCGCCCACGACGACCGAAGGTGACCACACCTGCGCCGTGGCGACGGTCTGGCCGCCGTCGGCGGTGACCACCCGTACCTGATAGCTGAGCGCCCGCGGCCCCGAGCCGGCCGCCACCCAGTGACCCGAGATCGCCCCGCCCGCGGCGGCCTGCACCCGAAGGTCGGTCGGGGGGGCGGCGGTGCCGGCCGGGCCCGGGG
>JALYXV010000324.1 GCA_030947025.1 Actinomycetota bacterium
CGGGCCGTTCGGTGCGGTCCATGATGCCGGGGTGCTCGCGGAACTGGCGGCGGACCTCTTGCACCACGGTGCCGGCGGTGCGGCTCACCGCCCGGATGGCCAGGGCCGAGAACATGAAGGCCACCGACCCACCGATGAGCAGGCCGATGAAGGTCTTGGGGTCGGCCACGTTGATCTGGGTGGCCGGGTTCTTGAACAGGTCGGCCGTCGGCAGGTTGAGCTCGTCGCCCACCACCTCGATGAACGAGGCGAAGAGGGCCACGGCGGCGATGACGGCCGAGCTGATGGCGAAGCCCTTGGTGATGGCCTTGGTGGTGTTGCCCACCGCATCGAGGCTCACCATGATGCGCTCGGCCTCGCCGTCGAACTCCCCCGACATCTCGGCGATGCCCGCGGCGTTGTCGGATACCGGCCCGAAGGTGTCCTCGGACACGACCACGCCGGTGGTGGCCAGCATGCCGAGACCGGTCAGGGCGACGAGGTAGAAGGTGAACTGGATGTTGCCCTGGCCCAGGCCGATGGCCACCCCGAGGGCGGCGGCGATGGCGATGACCGCGAAGACGGTGGACTCCAGGCCGGAGCTGATGCCCGACAGGACGGTGGTGGCCGGGCCGGTGCGGGCCGCCTCGGCGATGTCACGCACCGGCGAGGTCTCGGTGGACGTGTAGTACTCGGTCAGGCGGCTGACCACCTGGGCCAGGACCAGGCCGGTGACGATGGCCCAGAAGACCCGCAGGTTGTGGACGTAGAACTGGGCCACCAGGAACGTGCCGATGACCGTGAGGATCCCGGCGGTGAGGAAACCCCGGTTGATGGGGGCCATCGCGCTCTTGTCGTCTTCCTTGGCCCGCACCGCGTAGACGCCGACGATGGAGGCCAGCACGCCGAGGGCGCGGGCGACCACCGGGAAGATCACGCCCAACGCCGGGTTCAGCCCGATGGACTTGAAAGCGGCGAAGCCCAGGATGATGGAGGCGACCAGGGTGACCTCGTAGGACTCGAACAGGTCGGCGGCCATGCCGGCGCAGTCGCCCACGTTGTCGCCCACGTTGTCGGCGATGGTGGCGGCGTTGCGGGGGTCGTCCTCGGGAATGCCCGCCTCCACCTTGCCCACCAGGTCGGCCCCCACGTCGGCCGCCTTGGTGAAGATGCCGCCGCCGACCCGCAGGAACAGCGCCAGCAGCGACCCACCGAACCCGAAGCCGATGAGGATGGCCGAGGAGGTGTTCTGGAAGATGATGATGATGAGCGTCGCCCCGATCAGGCCCAGGCCAACGGTGAACATTCCCGCTACGCCGCCCGTGCGGAACGCCACCCTGAGGGCGGCGGGCAGGGACCCCCGCTTGGCCGCGGCCGCGGTACGGACATTGCCCTTCACGGCCAGGCTCATCCCGATGAAGCCGGTGAGGCCCGACATGAAGCAGCCGAGAATGAAGGCGATGGTCCGGAACACGCCGGACTGCACGTAGCTCAGGGCAACCGAGCCGTCGGTGCGGACCACCTTGGTCGCGGTCAGGAAGACCAGGATGGCCAATGGCACCAGGATCATCCCGATGGTGCGGAACTGTCGCCTCAGGTAGGCCAACGCCCCTTCCTCGATGGCCAGGGCGATCTCGCGCATCTTCGGCGTGCCCTCGTCCTCGGCCAGTACCCCCTTCATCAGCACGAGGCCGACGCCGATGGCGAGGATGGCAGTGACGGCCGAGAAGATGAGCCAGAACCACTCACCTCCGTGGAGGTGAAAGTCCTGGAACCCCCCTTCTGCTGCGAGGATCTTGGTCATAGTGCCTGTTCCTTCCTAGGTTCGTGGGCGCCCGGCGCTGCGGCCCCGGGCGGAGACTTGGTCACGAAAATCTGCTGGGCCACCGGCTCGCCGAGGGTGCGATCGTGGCCGTTGACCCGAAGGACCAGCGGCCCGTGAAAAGGGTGTTTCTCCTTCACTTCGACCTCCACCCCCGGCCGTACCCCCAGGGTGTCGAGGAAGGTGATCATGTCCTGGTCGGTCGATCCTGACATGGCGACGACCGCCACATCGCCCGGTTCGAGGGCGTACAGCGGTGGCATGGCCGGGATGTCGGTCACTTCGGGTGCGGGAATGGGAAAGCCGTGGGGGCAGGTGGACGGCCGGCGCAGCGCGACGAACAGCCGATCCTCTACCTCCTGGGGCAGGGCATGCTCGAAGCTCGGAGCCAGCCGGTCGGCCTCGTTCCAGGCGTAGCCGAGCATGTCGGACAGGAACCGCTCCACGATGCGGTGCCGTCGTATGACCGCCACCGCGGTTTGACGGCCCGCGGGGGTGAGCTCCACGCCCCGGTAGCGGGTGTAGTCGACCAGGCCCCGGTAAGCCAGGCGCTTGACCACTGCAGTCATGGTGCCGGGTGTGACGCCGAGTCCGTCGGCCAGGTCGCCCGTGTGGGCCGAGACCCCAACTCTCGGGCCGGCGGTCAGGCGGTAGATCGCCTTCAGGGTTTCGCGTTCGGATTTCGTGAGAGCGATATCCATGACTTTGGTCGCCGAAACTGTAAGTTTCAGGGCGCCAAAATGTCAAGGGCCGGATGGGCCGGATGGGCTCGGTTGTGGCAGGCGGGCCGGGTTGTGACGGGCGGCCCGAATCTCAGTCGAAGTCGTCGGGGACGAAATCCTCGGGCGGGCGCAGTTCCAGCGGCTCGCCGTAGACGGTCAGCCGGACCGACGTGCCGTCGGAAGTGGACGCGAACTGCACGTCGTCGACCAAGGTCCGGATGAGGGGGATACCGAGACCTCGTTCGAAGTTGAGCCGTTCCGGATCGGTGACCGGGGGATGGCTGGGCAAGTCGTTGGGATTGAATCCCGGGCCGCTGTCGGCCACGTTGACCTCCATCTTCTCGTCATCGTCCTGTACCAGGATCTTCACCCGCTCTTGGATCCGCTCCGAGCCGGCATTCGGTCCGTAGGCTTCGATGGCATTGGTACAGGCCTCCGACACGGCCAGCTTGAGGTCGTCGATACGGTCGTCGGGCAGGTTGCGCCGCGACGAGGCGATGGACGAGACCACCAACCGGGCGATGGCGATGTATTCCGGGCTGGCGGGGATTTCGAGTTCGAGGATCATCTCCATGGGGCGGGCGTAGACCGATGTCGATCTACGAGGCGGCCGCGGCCTCGACAGAGTCGTGTATGGCGAAGACCTTGGTCAGGCCGGTGATCTCGAAGACCTTCAGGATCCGGGGCTGGGTGCACACCAGGCCCAAGTCCCCGTCGTGGCTGCGCAACCGCTTGAGGCCGCCCACCAGCACGCCGAGGCCGGTCGAATCGAGAAAATCGACCCCCTCCAGGTCGACGATGATCTGATGCTTGCCTTGACTCACGAGTTCGACCAACTTCTCGCGCAATCGGGGTGCGGTGTAGACGTCCACTTCCCCCTTGACCGCCAAGACGGTATACGGGGGGTGGGTGTCGTCTACCTCGAGACCAAGATCCATGCGGGGGTGTCCTCCTCAACCTGTGTCGGCATCCAAGCTACCGCGCCGGGGTCAACCGTCCTCACCGGCCAGGTACCGGATGCGATTGGCGACGTTGACGGCGTGGTCGCCCAGTCGCTCGTAGAAGCGGGCCACCAGCGCCATGTCCATGGCGACGGGCACTCGGGTCTTCCCCGACGCCAGCTCGGCCGTCAGGTTGACGTGCAGGTCGTCCATCTCCTCGTCGCGGTCCTTGAGGCGCCGATGACATAAGGCGTCTCGTTCGAACCAGGCATCCGAAACGGTGCGCCACATCTCCACGCCCACCGTCCCCATCTGGGCGATCAGGCCGCGGGTCCGGGGCGTCAGGTCGTCGGCCAGGCCGGGCAACGCCCGCCGGGCGATGTGCTCGACCAGGTCGTGGCTGCGTTCCAGTTCCGGCACGATGCGCAGGACGGACAGCAGGAAACGCAGGTCGGTGGCAACGGGGTTTTGCAGGGCCAACTCCTGGTTGACCAGGTGTTCGATGTCAAGGTAGAGCGAGTCGATGAGGCCGTCGCGCTCGACTACCAAGCGGGCGGCGTCGCGATCGCCCGACAAGAGGGCTTCGGTGGCGGCCGCGATGCCCTCGCCGACCAAGGCGAAGAGTTGCACCACCTTGTCGTTGATTTCGTCCAGTTTGCGGTGGTAGCGCTGCCGCAACTCGGTGGGACGGGGCTCGCCTGCACGTGCGTACGCCATAAGGCTCCAGAGTACCTAAGGTGCGTGTAAGACTACTGCCAGGAAGCGGGAGCGTTTAGGTCTCGGGTTCGAGGGGCTCCAGCGTGGTCGACCGGCGAACCTCGGAGCGCAGCCAGAGGCCGTGCAGGGCGATCACCGCGATCAGCAGGCCCGCCCCGACCACCGCGATGGTCCCAACCGACGTCTTACCTTTTTGGGGGCCGGCGGGTGCTGCGATGGAGGCCGGTCCGGGGGCCGAGGTCGGCGCCTGCTTGCCGTAGGGCAGGACCGGCTGGAATCCGGTGTCGCCACTGGCCGGCATGTCCACCCCGGCCGACGGCGCCCCGCCGGCCCGGGCGGCCGGTTGGGCACTGAAGAAGCCGGTCCCCGCACCGCCTCTGTTGCCCGAGGGCCTTCCGTTGAAACCGGGCGGGGCCAGCGACCCAAGCCCGCCTGCCACCGTGGTGGTGGTCACGGCCGGTGGCCCGGGAACGGTGACGGTCGGGCTGGCCCCGCTGGGAGCACTGGGCTTTTGCTGATCGGCGTAGCTGCCGCCCCAGCGGTAGGCGACGACGTGATAGGCGAATTTGCCCCCGCCCGAGCTCGTATCGACGCAGGACCAGTCGGTGGGCGCGGGCAAGGCGGCGAGCCGACAGGCCACCGAACCGTCGGCGCGGAACGCCCGGTAGCCCGCCACGTCCGGTTCAGGGCTGGGCTTCCAGCTCACCTTGACCGCGGTGGGGTTCTGGAGCAACAGGGCGCTGACGCCCGTGGGTGCGGTCGGGGGGTTTACCAGAGTGCTGGGCTGGATCGGCGTTGTGGTGGGGGTGCATCCCAGCACGGCGGCAACGCAGTCCTGCGCTGACGCCTGCAGCTGATATGTCCCGTTGAGTATGTAGCTCTTGCCGTCCGACGTGAACATGAGGCCAGGAGGGAATGGGTAGTCGCAGGTGACGATGGGACTAGTTCCCGTACAGGTGTCGCCGGGCACGCCGGTCAACGTGACCGACGGGTTCCCCGGTGGCTGGGGGGCCCCGGCAGGACCGGCGGTGGGCGGATGCCAGGTGATGATGAGCCTGAGGCTGCCGGAGTCGAGGGTGTCAAGCCCTCCTACTGGGTCGGTGTAGACGACATGGACACTTCCATCGGGCGCCATGGGGCTCAGGTCGATGTGGGGGGCGGCGGCGGAGGAAGCGACAGTCGGGGCGGCGTGGGCCGGGCCCGCGGTCAGGGCGGCCGCGCCCAAGGCGCCCGCGCTGGAGGCGAGCAACATCGCCACCACGCTCCGGGGCCAGCGCGCCCGCAAGTCCACGCCTGACCTCATCGGCCCTACGCGCCCTTGGAGCTGATGAGGTTGGCCTGGATGATGAGCCGGCGGATGGCCGAACCCCGGGGAGTGCACGTGGTCAAGGTAAGCAGGTGGTCAGCGCCTGCGGGTCCCGCCGGGTTGGGAGGCGTCTTGATGACCCCGATAGCATTGGGCTGAACCTCAAACGGTTTGGTGTCCACCTGGTACACGCACTCGCCCAGCGGGGTGTCCAGGATGACCTGGTCACCGACATTGAGTTGGTCGACGTTGGCGAAGGGCTTCCCATACGTGGTCCGGTGGCCGGCGATGGGAACATTGCCGACCTCGCACGGCAGGGCGTAGCCCGGGTAGTGACCGGCACCGGCCCGCAGGGCGTCGGCCGAGATCCCCTCGACCACGACGACATCAACGCCCAGAGTGGGAATCCGCAGACGGGTCAGGCTGTCGCCTTCTTTCAACCGGTGGTTCTTGTAGGCGTCTTTCAGCTGGGGGCTGGCTAGTTGGTGGCGCAGGCGAGACTGCAACTGGTTGTGGACGAAGTTGGAATAGAGGGGAAAGGCCAGCAGGGCGACGGCCACCACAATCAGCAACCCGGTCGCGCCGGTGAGGCTGCGCCTGGCCCACCGCTTCTCCCTCAGAAACTCGATCAGCTTGTCCAAAGCCTCACCACCTTCAGCCAATGCAGGTTACTCGCAACGAGGTCGCACTCCCCAGCCACCCGGGACAGTTTCGGTGGTCCGAACGAGCGGCCGAATCCCCCTGTGCAACTCTCAACCTTGACACAAACGCCTTAGGCGCTCGTTAAGCGGACCACAAATAGTCGACCTGACAACTGGACGAATCGGATCAAAGGGCCCATCGGGGCACGCCTCTATCCTGCAAAACGGTGGAGGCGGCGTTCTTCGACTTGGACAAGACAGTTATCGCCAAAGGCGTCGATCGTCGCCCTCGGTGGCCACTTCTACCGCCAGGGCCTCATCTCCCGCCGATCCCTGATCCGGGGGCTGTGGGCCCAGATGATCTACCTCCACATGGGCGGCCACCGAAGCGAAGTTGGCCCGCATCCGGGAGTGGTCCCTCTCCCTCACCCGGGGGTGGGAACAGCGCCAGGTGCAACAGATCGTGGCCGAGACCCTCGCCCAGGTGCCGTGAGGCACCTGGTCGCCGTCAACCCCGACCGGGTGCTGGCCAAGGTGGCGCGCGATCGCAAGTGGATGGTGCGCCGGTTCGTGCGTCACGTTTCGCAGCGAGCGACAGCCACCGGCCAGCGGCTTGCGCGACCGCGTGCCCGCCGCGCCGGTCCGGGCGACAGCCGCGGCCGGACTGTCAGCTGCGTTGGGGTGTGGCGGCGCTGACCGTCTGGAGGGCCCGGCTCCGTGGCCGAGTCCTCCCACCGCCGACAGGGCAGAGGTCAGTGCGACTGAGCGAGCGGAGGTCAGTGCGACTGCGCGACTGAGCTGGTCAGGGTGCGGGTTACCCGGTGCGGAGCTTACGGACGGCGAAGACCGTAAGACCCACGAGAGCGGCCAAGAGGATGATCTTCTTCATGGCTCCCTACCGTATCGGACGCGGACGAAGCGGGTCGGATCGCCTATTTCGCGCCGGTCAGAAGGGTTTCCAGCCGGGCCTGATGGGCGGAGGCGCGCGCCACGTCGGAGGCGAAGGCCATCAGGTCATGGATGAGGCACTCGCCGGCCCGCCAGTCGGCCAGCTCGTCCGCCAGCACCAGTTGGAGGGCCCGGATGGTCGGCCCGTCGCTGAGCGCCGACGCCCGCTCGAGGTGGCGTTGGTAAGCGTCCACCTGGTGGGGCAGGACCACCCGGTACACCGCCGCCACCTTCTCGATCGTCGTCGGGGACGACTGCAGGGCGGTCATCATCGCCACCAGCCCGGGCCGGTCGGCCGCGGGCGCCACCAACTGCTCGGTCGGTAGCTCGTGCAGCTGGGGGAGCCGCTGCCGCCACAGTGATGCATGCCAGGCGTGATGGTGGCTGTCGGCGGCCAAGCGGAGTTTGACCTCGGGCTCGGGCACCGAGGGCACCCAGGCGCCCAGGATCTCGAACAACCGCTCCTCCAACCACACGTACCCGCCCATGATCCGGGCCGCGTCAACCAGCGACTGGGTCATCTCAGCATTCCGCGTCAGTTTGAGGGCGTGTAGCCCCCTCCAACTGACGCGGAATCGCCAGATGCCACCGATCGAGGAGACGGTGACTCGATAAGGACCGCAGCCGCAGCCTCACCGCGGATCGGCCCGGAGGCCCGCCGCGTACGTCTGCAGCACGTGGTCGATGAGGTGCTGGCGGTCGGGCCAGGGGAAGTCGGGCTTGGCGATGAGCAGGGATGTGATCCCGTGCACCATCATCCACAGCCCGCTGGCCACCATCGCGGCGTCCTCGAGCACCGACCCCGCCCCGGTGGCGGACCAGCGGCCCAGCTGCCCTGCCGCCGCGGCCGCCTGCAGGTCCTCGATCAGGTGCCCGAAGGCGGACGTGGAGATCAGCCGCTCATCCACGAAGCGCTCGGGCGTGTCGTCCGGGCGGCTGGTGAACAGAATCCGGTAGTGCTCCGGGTTGGTCAGTCCGAACTCCACGTACGCCCGGCCCCGTCGCTCGACGCGCTCCCACGGGTCGGCCACCCCCACCACCGCCTGTTCCATGGCCTCATCCAGGTGGCGGAACTGCTCCTCACACACCGCGAAGATCAGCTCGTTGCGGTCGGCAAAGTGCAGGTAGATCGACGGCGGGGTCACGCCGACGGCCTGGGCCACGGCCCGGATGGACACCGCCGCCTCGTCGCCGCTGTCGATCAGCAGGCGCTCGGCCGCTTCCAGGATCTCCACGCGCAGCCGGCGGCCTTCCCCCCGGCGGGCGCGGGACCGAGGCGCATTGGCCCGCCCCGGCCGCGAGACTGTGCGAGCGATTACGCCACCTCCTTCACAACTGGCAACCGGGTCGGAACACCACCGGGGTCCCTTTTCCCCCCTTCGGCCTCAGAGAGACCGATGCGATCGTACAGGCGGGCCAGCGGCCGGGGCGCCCACCAGTTGGCGTTGCCGGCCAGGCGCATGAAGGCGGGCACCAGCACGCCCCGCACCAAGGTGGCATCGACCAGCACGGCCATGGTCAGGCCCACTCCGAACAGCTTGATGAAGGTGACTTCCGAGGTGGCGAAGGCCGTGAACACGACCGCCAGCAGCAGCGCCGCCGCCGTCACCAGCCGGCCCGTACGTTCGAGCCCCAGCGCCACCGAGGAGACGTTGTCACCGGTGCGGTCGTGCTCCTCTTTGATGCGCGACAGCAGGAAGACCTCGTAGTCCATCGACAACCCGAAGGCGATGCAGAACATCAGGATGGGGGTGGTGGTGTCGATGGTGCCGGTCGGGGTGAAGTGCAGCAGGCGAGCGAGGTGCCCCTGCTGGAAGATCCAGACCATGGCGCCGAAGGTGGCGGTCAAGCTGAGCAGGTTGAGGGCCAGCGCCTTTACGGGGACGACGACGCTGCCGGTCATCAGGAACAGCACCGAGAACGTGACCAGGGCGATGATCCCGCCCGCCAAGGGCAGCTTGGCCCACAGTGACGCCTTCGAATCGACCAGTTGGGCCGACTGGCCGCCCACCAGGGTGGGGAAAGGGGCGGGCGTGGCGCGAATGGCCTTCACCAGCGATTCACCCTGGGGTGACTGAGGCTCGACCGTCGGCACGGCGGAAAGCCACGTACCGGGGTTCTGGCCCGGTCCCGGTGCAGTGAAGCGGGCGGTGGACGGGTTGGGCGGGGCCACCAACTGGCCGCCGATGTAGGAGCCGGTGGCGGCGTCGACCCGGCCCACGCCGGGGAGGGCGGACACGCGGGC
Organism: Actinomycetota bacterium; assembly: GCA_030947025.1. GTDB lineage: Bacteria > Actinomycetota > Acidimicrobiia > Acidimicrobiales > Palsa-688 > JALYXV01. Next base: position 9,322 of record JALYXV010000324.1, read on the forward strand.
GGCGTAGCTGCCGATGGCCGCAGCCGCGCCCGGCGCGCCCGGGCCGCCCGGGTTGGGGGCGTTGGGGGCCACGATCGACACCGCGCTGGCCTCGCGGGAACCGAACTGGGTGCGGATGGTGTCCTGCACCTGGCGGCTGGTGGCGGCCGCGGGCAGCACCCGGTCGTCGGGCTGTCCGAAGCTGATATTTAGGAAGGGGCTGCCCAGCACCAGCAGGAGCACGATAACCGCCCCGCCCGTCACGACCGGGCGGCGCATCACGGTGGTGGCCAGGCGGTGCCAGAATCCACCGGCCTCGCCCCCGCCGATCAGTTGGGCCTCGGCCTTGCGGGCCCGCCGGGCGCGGGAGCCCGGCAGGGAGCCCAGGTCGACCCGGGTACCGAGCGCGGCCAGGATGGCGGGCAGCACCACCACAGCGCCGACCGCGGCCAGGACGGTGACCGCGATGCCCGCGTAGGCGAAGGACTTCAGGAAGTAGAGGGGGAACACCAGCAGGGCGGCGAGCGACACCGCCACCGTGGTGGCGCTGAAGATGACGGTCCGGCCCGCCGTCTGCATGGTGCGGACCAGCGCCTCGGGCGGCGTCAGGCCCCGCTGCATCTCCTCCCGGTAGCGCGACACCATGAATAGGCTGTAGTCGATGGCCAGGCCCAGGCCCAGGGCGGTGGTCAGGTTGAGCGAGAAGATGCTCACGTGGGTGAACAGCGTGATCACTCGCAGCGCCATGAACGTGCCTACGACGGACCAGGCGGCGATGGCGACGGGCAGCAGCGAGGCCATGGCGCTGGCGAAGATGACGAGCAGCAGGACCACGGTGGGGATCAGGGAGTAAAGCTCGGCCTTCTCCAGGTCCTTCTGCACCTGGGTGCCGACCTGATGGAACACCTGGGCCTGGCCGCCCGCTTTGACGTTGATGACGGGGGTGTCGATCTGGTACTTGGACGCCAGGGACTTGATCGCCTTGGTCACCTGGTCGTCGGTGCCCCCGATATGGGCCAGCACCAGGGCCTGAGTCCCGTCCTTGCTCTTGAGCGGCGGGGGGTTGCCCAGCGACCAGTAGGAGGAGGCTTGCCCGATGGACGGCTCGTGGCTCAGCTGGTCGGTCAGCTGCATGGCCGCCTGGCGCACGGCCGGGCTGTCGACGCCTTGGGGCTCTTGGGGTTGGCCCGCCTTGGCCGTGACCAGCAGGACCAGGTTGGGGTCGGCGGTGTGGAACTGGCTGACCAGGAGGTCGGTGGCCTTGGTCGACTCGGCCGCGGGGTCCTGGAAGCCTCCGCTGGAGAGGTGCGACGCCACCCCTCCCCCGAACGCCCCGGCCCCGGCCGTGGCGATCAGGGAGAGGATGAGCGCCAGCTTGCGGCGGCGGACAATGAGGTGGCCCAGTCGAGTCAGCATCCGAGACTCCTTCTGCGTTCGGCGATGGCCAAAGGCCAGCGTCGGTGAAGGGTGATCGACGCTAACTTAACAGCGATAGGTTATCAGTGCAAGGTCAAAATTCTCAAGTCCTCGGTGGGTAGACGCCCTGGAGGGCGATACAGAAGTTAAGGGTGAGGTAGGGCATGAGGTTGTTGTGCGGTTGGTCGCCGCCAGCCGGGGTGACCGCTTGGTCGCTGAGGGGGGCGAGAGCTCCGGGGGCGGCGTACATGCCGATGCTGATGCCGCCGGCGGGGAGCTGTCCCGCCGGGATCCGGTCGGTGGCGTCGCCCGTGGAGGCGTTGAGGGGGTGGTTGTGACCGGGGATCTCGCTTTGGAGCAGGGTTACCGTGTCGCTCCCGGCGGTCTCACCCAAGTTGTGCAAGGACAAACCCGGTCCCTGACCGGGGTGCATGGGGGCGCAGCCCTGGAGGTTGGGGAGGGCGAAGTTGGACTTGCCGTCACCGCCATAGGTGGTGCCGAGCAGGGAGAACAGGGCGGTGTTCTGTGAAATGGGAAGGAGCTGTCCATTGCACATCGCCCAGCCGGTGGGCGCGAAGTTGAAGGGAAAGATGCGGATCTCGGCCACGAAGGGATCGGCCATTGTTGCCCCCTTTTATTGGGTCGGGTATATCCCGTAGAGCGAGAGGATGAAGCTGACACAGAGGTAGGGCTGGAAGTTGCTGTGGGGTTGGGTGCCGCCGATCGACGTCGTGGACTGGGGACTCAGGGTGGTCAAGGGAGCGTCGGTACCGTAGGGGGACACGGCTGCGCCGGTCGAGGCGGCCAGCATGTTCCCGGCTGGGGTGGTCGCCGTGGCCGTGTTCGCCGTGCCGAGGAATCCGTGGGCGTGGGCCGGCATCTGGTTGGTGCTGACGGTCACGTTTTCCGCGCCGCCAGTTTGGGCCAGGGTGAACCCGTTGCCCAGGTGGACGGGGAGCCGTCCTCGCAGGTCGGGCAGGGCGAAGGTGGATTGTCCGTCTCCGCCGTAGGTGGTGCCGATGAGGTTGAAGAGGGTTTCGTTCTCGGAGATGGGGAGCAGCTGGCCTTCGCAGAACATCCACCCCGCAGGGGCGAAGTTCCCGCCGAACATCCTGATCTCTCCTACATAGGGTTGGGCCATGGGTCGCTCCTAGTTCCGGCTCGGGAAGATGCCCTGCAGGGCAATGCAGAAGTTGAGGGTGTTGAACGGCTGCATGTTTTGATGGGGCTGCGAGCCGCCGGTAGTGCCCAGCGCGTTACCAGCCAGGGTTTGCGGGTTGCCGGCCGGGGCGTAGAGCGACGAGGCGGTCGATTGGGCCAGCATGAGGCTCGGGTCGGGCGCGCTGGTCGTGGCGGCCGCGCTGGTCGCCTGGGCCTGGTGGGCGTGGGTGGGCAGTTCGGCGGTCGACAGGGTGTGGCTCTGCTCCCCGCCCTTCTCGCCCAGCGAATGAGCGCTGCCGGTATGAATGGGGGTCCGGGACCGCAGGTCGGGCAGGGCGAAGGTGACCCGGCCGTCGCCGCCGTAGGTGGTACCGAGCAGCGAGAACAGCGCCTGGTTCTGGTTGATGGGCAGAAGCTGGCCATTGCACTGCGCCCACCCGTGGGGCGGGAAGCCGAAGCTCATGATCCGGATCTCGCTTAGGAACGGCTCAGCCATCTATACCTCCTGATGTCAGTCTGTGTCGGTGCTGCCTGGTCACGGGAGCGAGCAGTTGGTGAAGCCGTTGGTGGCCGAGATGAGGAACGTGCCACCTCCGGTCGGGTTGAGGCTGTCCACGTACGCCTCGACCGCTGGGGTCGCCGTGGCCGACATGCCGTTGATGCCGAAGGTGTTGACGGCAGGATTGGTGCCCTGCTTCCGTAGACCAATACCCTTGGCCGCGGTCCCAGCGGTGGGAGCGCTGGTGTTGCCCGAGATGTTGAGGCACACCGTCTCGTTGCCGCTGGCCGAGTTGCCCGAGTCGACCCGGATACCGGGGCGTACCCCGCCCAGCGGGGCGGCCACGGTGTTGTTCTGGATCTTGACCCTGAGGGTACCGGTGGCGTCTCGGGCCACGGCCAGGATGCCGTTGCCGTCAGTCTGGCTGATGTTGTTGCCGCTGATCGTGGTGGTCAGGCTGGGCGTGTCGGCGCTGGAGAAGGCCCGGCTCGTCCCGACCCCGATCCCGGGCGACCCGAAGCCGTTGTTGGCCACGATCGTGTTGTTCGAGATGGTCGAGGTCACGACGGCGAACCCGAAGGCCGAATGGGAGATGGCCTGGCCGGTGGTGTTCCGGATGTCGTTGCCCGAGATGTTGAAGTTGCCCTGGCCCCGGCCGTTGACGAGGACGACCATGCCCTCCGCCCCGATCCTGGTGGCCGCGCTCGCACCGTGGATGGCGTTGTTGGTGACGTTGATGATGTTGGTGGCGCTCCCCGGAGTACCGCACGTGCTCGGCGCGGCCACCGCGCTGTTGGCGTTGCCGCACTGGACCTGGAGGCCCACCGCGCTGGGGAAGTTTGTGATGGTGTTACGGTCGAGGGTTGCCTTGGTGATGCTGGCGACGGTCGTCGACCCGCCGAAGGCGATGAGGCGGATGCCCGAGCCCTTGGAGTTCCCGACCACGGTGCTGCTCGTGATGGTGTTGTTCGAGATGGTGGCGTTGTCGATGGTGCCGTTGTAGTTGAAGATGTCGACGCCGTGGTAGTAGGCGTTGGTCAAGGTGTTGCCCGTGATCACCACCGTCCCCGTCAGGTTCTGCTCGGTGCCGACACCGGTCGTGTTGAACCCGATATTGGAGTCGTCAATGCCCAGCGCCGTCCCCGAGTTGTTGATGGTGCCGTCGGTGAAGCTGAAGTTGGTGACGTTGCCGGGCGTGTCGCCCGCACCGTTACCCGCCCCGCCCCGTACCCCGCTGCCGCCGGTGTCGTGGATGTTCATCCACGCGAACGACGGGCTGGTGGTGCTGATGAGGAGGATCCCGGGGCCGCTGGTGTGCTGGATGACGCCGCCGCTGTCCGCGGTCCCGGCGGTTCCGGTGACGGTCAGGCCGCCCGAGCCGCCGGTGTTGTTGAGCACGATGCCGCTGGCCGGGCCACCGCCGCCAGTACCGGCCGAGATGGACTTGAATGTCAGCCCGCTGCCGCCCCCGATGGTCGTGTTGACCACGTTGAGGGCGGTGGCGGTGGTGGTCGTCAGGCTATTGGCCGAACCAGCCACCGTTACCATGCCACCGCCTGTGGCCGTAAAGGCCGGGTTGGCGCCGCTGGCGACAACCACCCCGCCGGTGAAGTTGATGGCTGCGCCCGAGTTGCCGGACAGCACCACTCCCGTGCCATTGTCATTCACCGCACCGCTGAGGGTGACGGTGCCGCCGCTGCGGTTGGCGACCGAGACCGAGTGGCCGGTCCCGCTGGTGGTGATCGGTGCCGCCACGCTGAAGGCACCGTTGCCACCGTTCACGTCGAGGCCGTCACCGTTGGTGCTCACGATGGCGACGGTCGACTCGATGGTGGTGGCGTCGACCCCACTGGCGGAGACGCCGGGGCCCGAGGTGGCGTTGACGTTGACGCCCCTGATGGTGTCGTTCTCGGCCAGGGTTAGGGCCGGGCTACCGGAGCTGTTGGTGATCGTCGGGTTGACGCCGCTGGCCGTGACGATCGTGTGGCCTCCTATCACTAGCCCGACCGACTGGCCGAGGAACGTTTGGTTGGCCTTGAGCGCGATGCCGCCCGTGTAGTTGCTGGCACTCCCGAACAGGAAGATGTAGTCCCCTGAGCCGGTCGGACCGCCGGGCCCGGTCACCGATGACAGCGTGTTGAACGGCGAGATCGACGTCCCGTTGCCATTGGTGCCCAGCGCGCTGTTGACGTACCACACCCGATTGGCCACCGCGACGGTCACCGTGTTGGATGCCGAGTGGAACCCATTGGACACCGTGTACATGAACGTGTCGTTACCGCCGGTGAAGCCGGCGGGTGGGTTGTAGGTGAAGGTGCCGTCGGCATTGACGACCACCGAACCGCCCTGGGTCGTCGGGAAGGTCCCTACCGTCACCGCCAACGGGTGGTTGGTCGGATCTGAGTCACCGGTGAGCAGGTTGGGCGGGGACGAGAGCTTCACGGACGGCTCAGGCGGCGTTGTGCCTACACCGAAGGTGGTGTTCCCCACCGCTCCGGTGAAACTCTGGGCGACCACGGTGGGCGGCGGGATCACCACCGTGTTGGTGACGGGGTTGCTGGCGCAGGTCGCGGTGGTGCAGTTCGGGGTCATGACGTTGGTGAATGTGGCGCTGTTCGAGACGGACGAACCCTCGGGGTCGGACGCGTCGACCTTGGTCTGGAAGGTCAGGTTGCTGCTGCTCAGGGCCGCGACCGAGGTCAGGGTCCAGGTCACAGTGTTGGTGGCGAAGGCGACCGAGCAGTTCAGGGTCGTGCCGCAACTCGCCGAGTTGGCCACGTACGTGGTGCCGGCCGGGACGGCGTCGGTGATGGTGACCGGGCCGCTGGGGGCGCCCCCACTGTTGGCGACGGTGAGCTGGTAGGTGATGGTGGTCACGCTGGCGGTCACGTTGCCGCTGGGCCCCGACTTGGACACGGTCACCGACGCCGGCGTGACCACCGGGTTGGTCACCGTGGTGGTCGGACACGTCGGGTTGGCCCCGCACCCCGGCGTGTTGACATTGGTGAAGTTGGCCGTGTTCGAAATGGTCGAACCGTTGGCGTCCGCGGCGTCGACCGTCACCTGGAAGCTCAAGTTGTTGCTGGAAGTGCCCGCGACCGAGGTCAGGGTCCACGTGACCGTGCCGGCGGCGAAGGCCACCGAGCAGTTCGGGGTGGTCCCGCACGTCGCCGAGCCGGGCACATAGGTCGTGCCCACCGGGATGGCATCGGTGACCGTGACCGCACCAGAATCGGCGCCGCCGGAGTTGGCCACCGTCAGCTGATAGGTGACCGGCGTCGCCTGACCGGCCGTGACCGTCCCCGCAGGCGGGGTCTCAGACTTGGACACCGTGACCGACGCCGCGGTGACCACCGGGTTGGTCACCGTGGTGGTCGGACACGTCGGGTTGGCCCCGCACCCCGGCGTGTTGACATTGGTGAAGCTGGCCGTGTTCGAAATGGTCGAACCGTTGGCGTCACCCGCGTCGACCGTCACCTGGAAACTCAACGAGCCCGCCGCCCCCGGCGCCACCGACGACAACGTCCACGTCACCGTCCCACCCGACACACCCACACTGCAGCCCGGCACCGACGCGCACGTGGCCGAGTTGGCCACATACGTCGTCCCCGCCGGGATGCTGTCGGTGACGGTGACCGGCCCCGAGGCGGTCCCGCCACTGTTGGCCA
>JALYXV010000330.1 GCA_030947025.1 Actinomycetota bacterium
CTGCTGGACCAGGCCCTTGAGGAACATCGGAACGAAAAGTCACGGTAGGCCCGGAGCGGCGCGGGCTGGCTGATCGGTCCTACCGTGCTGGGCTGTGCCCGTTGAGTTCCTGACCGACGATGAGGCCTCCTCCTACGGTCGCTACAACGGGTCGCCGTCGCGGGCGGAGCTGGAGAGGGCCTTCTTCCTCGACGACGCCGACAAGGCCCTGATCGCTCGACGCCGGGGGGACCACACCCGGCTCGGCTTCTCGTTGCAGTTGGCCACCGTGCGGTCGTTGGGCCTGTTCCTGGCCGATCCACTGGACGTGCCGAACGCGGTGCTGGAGTATCTGGCCGACCAGCTGGCCGTCGCCGACGCGTCGTGCGTGAAGCGCTACACCGAGCGCCGAACGACCCGTTTCGAGCATGCCGAAGAAATCAAGGCCGTCCTCGGGCTGCGGGACTTCGCCGAGGCCGAGCAGGAGCTCATCGGCTGGGTGGATGCTCGGGCGTGGACGACAGGCGACGGGCCCAAGGCCATCTTCAACGACGCAGTGGCATGGCTCCTGGAACGAGGCGTGCTTCTGCCCGGGGTAACGACGCTGGCCCGGCTGGTGGCCCAGGCCCGGGACGAGTCGACGCAGCGGCTTTGGGACACGCTCTCTCAGCGGCTGACGGCCAAGCAGCGGGAGTTGCTGGAGCGACTCCTGAACGTTCCCGACGGGGTTCGCTTCTCGGATCTGGAGCGCTGGCGCAAGGGCCCGGCGGAGCCGTCGGGCAGGAACCTGGAGAGGGCCCTCACCCGGGTCTCGGAGATCATGGCCGTTGGTCTGGGGGCGCTGGAGCTCGACGCCGTCGCGCCCCATCGCCGCCTCGTCGACCTGGCCCGCTACGGGATGGCGGCCAAGGCGCCGCAGCTGCGCCGTCACCCGCCGTCTCGGCGCCTGGCCACGCTGGCGGCCACCGTGGTGTACCTGGAGGCCAAGTCCATCGACGATTGCTTGGAGCTGTTCGACCTGTTGATGGTCACCGAGCTGCTGGGGAAGGCGGAGCGCGAGGCGACGAAGGAGAAGGTCCGCCAGCACCCGAGGCTGGCGCTTGCCTCGGCCAAGCTGGCCGCGGCGGTGGAGGTGCTGCTGGAAGCCACGAGCAGGGACGAGACGGTGGGGATCGAGGACCTGTGGGCGTTGATCGAGGCGGTCGTCCCCCGAACCGAGCTGCAGGCGGCCGTCGCCACTGTCACGGAGATCGTGCCGTCGGCGGACCCCGACGACCACGGGGACATGCGGGCGGTTCTCGCGGGCCGGATTGTGGTGGTCAGTGGTTTCCTCAAGACGCTGACCGAGGTGATCGACTTCGGGGCGAGCGCCGAGGCGGCCCCGGTGCTGGCGGCCATGAGGACCATGCCGGCTCTGCTCGGCAGCCGGCGCAAGCCCACCGTCGCCGACATCGACGAGACCCTGGTGCAGGGATCGTGGAAGCGCCTGGTGTTCGGCAGCCCGGCGCGGCCGGACGGCACAATCGACAAGAACGCCTACGTGTTCTGCGTGCTCACCCAATTCCACCGCCATCTTCGCCGCCGCGACATCTACGCCGAGGCCTCGGCCCGGTGGCGCGACCCACGGGGCCAGCTGCTCGACGGCGAAGCCTGGGCCAACGCCAAGGGAGCGGTGATGACCGCACTGTCGCTCCCCGAGAACCCGGACGAGCTCGTGGCCGGCCACGCCCGTGCTCTCGACGACGCCTACCGGGAAGTGGCCGGCCGAATGGCGGAGGACTCCGCCGTCAGCGTCGACGACGACGGCCGGCTTCACGTGGAGCGCCTCCAGGCCATCGCGGAGCCGCCGAGCCTCGCAGTGCTGCGCCGGCAGGTGAACGCCATGCTGCCCCGGGTCGACCTGCCCGAGGTGATCTTGGAGGTGATGACCTGGGAACCGAGGTTCGTGGAGGCGTTCACCGCGGCGTCGGGGGGCCGGACCCGCCTGGGCGACCTGCACGTGAGCATCGCCGCCTGCCTCACCGCCCACGCCCTCAACATCGGCTACAGCCCGATCGTGAAGAAGGGCGTCGAGGCCCTCGAGCGCGACCGGATCAGCCACGTCAACCAGACCTACCTGGGCGCCGAGACCTACTCGCCCGCCAACCGCTGGCTCATCGAAGCCCAGGCCGGGATCCCGTTCGCCCAGGCCCTGGGGGGCGGGCTGGTGGCCGCCGTCGACGGGATGCGCTTCGTGGTGCCGGTGCCCAGCATCTACGCCCGCCCCAACCGCAAGTACTTCGGCCCGAAACGGGGCGTGACCTGGCTCAACATGCTCAACGACCAGGGATCGGGGCTGGGCGCCAAAGTAGTGTCGGGGACGGCGCGCGACTCGCTCCACATGATCGACGTCATCTTCAGCCAGGACGGCGGCCAACGCCCCGACATCATCGTGGCCGACACCGGCTCGTACTCCGACCTGGTGTTCGGCCTCGTGCAGCTGCTCGACATGGAATACCGGCCGGCGCTGGCCGACCTGCCCGACCAGCGGTTGTGGCGCACCGAGGCCCACGCCGACTACGGGGTCCTCAACACTGCTGCCCGGGGCAGGATCGACCTGGCCCGCGTGCGGCGGCACTGGGCCGACATTGTCCGGGTCGTGGGCTCCATCTACACCGGGGCGGTGCGGGCCTACGACGTGGTGCGCATGCTCCAGCACGACGGCCACCCCACCCCGCTCGGGGAAGCCATCGCCTCCTACGGGCGGATATTCAAGAGCCTCCACATACTCGCCTACGTCGACGACGAAACCTACCGCCGCGACATCAAGGGCATCCGCAACCTCCAGGAGGGCCGCCACTCCCTCGCCGAGGCGATCTTCCACGGCAAGAAAGGCGAGCTGTACCAGCGCTACCACAAAGGCATGGAGGACCAGCTGGGCGCGCTCGGGCTGGTCCTCAACTGCGTGGTGCTGTGGAACACCTTTTATATGAACGCCGCCTTGGAGCAGCTGCGCGCCCAGGGCCGATCGGTCGCCGACGAGGACGTTGTCCGGCTGTCACCCTTCGTGCGACACCACCTGAACGTCCACGGCAAGTACTCCTTCCTGTTGCCTGACCTGCTCGGTGGACCACGGCCGCTGGGAGATCCAGATACGCCCGACCCCGAAGCCGACTGATGTCGGAACCAATCCCCCCACAACGCGGCGGTCGACGTCCGTCGGTTCTTCGCTTTGCATTCGCTGCCGGCACCGCTCTTGTCGTCTGCGCCGGTCTTGTCTGGGTCATCACCCAGAGCCCAGACCGGCACTACAACGCGGTCTTCTTCGCAGTGCTGTTCATAGCCCTTGTCCCAACCGGGATCTATGCGATCCCAGCCCGGGGCAGCCAGAGAACAGTGGTTGTCCGTGGAGTCATGCTCCTCCTGATCACCGCAACGTCCTGGGCATTGGCCGCCGTGAGCGGAAACGGCTTCGCGTTGGTAGCTCCCATACTCGCCTGGCCTGCCACGCTGGCGATATCCCTATACCGCGGCAAATCGGGTTGCCGTTAAGGAAGCTGGCACCAACCGACAAGTACGGCACATCGGTCTCCGTTCGGAGGCAGAGTGTCGAGGAGCACGTTCGGTGCCGGGCCAGGCTGATCGAGCGACCCCGGGCGGAGGTGCGCGTGGCGCATAACGTTGCGCGTATGAGCGCCGAAGGTGGACAGCAGATCGCCAACCAAGTCGTGTGGGCCGACCATCCATCAGTGCGTCCCACTGGGTGGCACCCCGTCGAGAGGCTCGATTCCGTCAAAGGCTCTCGGCGTTTCCTCCCGAGGGTGGTCCATGGGTGGTATTGGCCAGGACTCGTCTGGCGGCGCTGCGCTGGCTGCCTCTCGGGGTTGGGGATGGTGGCGGACTTGGATCACGAACAGCGTCGTGCCGGCGAGCACCCGCAGCGAGCCGCAGCGGGGCCCTGCGCCTCGCTGTAGGTGGCTGCGTCACCAAGTTCGTCGACTCGTTCGAGTCCGAGCGCGGGGGGGACCGGGTCCGAGACGAGTGGCTCGCCCGGTGCCGCATCGGGATGGAAGAAGGGCCGGTGGGCAAAGGAAACTTGGCGTCGGCGGTCGACGTGGCCACGGCGAGGGAGACTCGGCGTATGTTGGAGAGCGGGGTTCGGGTCCTTCATCCCGAGAAGACGATGTTCCAGACGTAAGGAAGAACGCTGTGAACGATTGCGTTCCACGCCCCGATTTTGCCCAGGGTCGATCGCCCGAGCCCGTCCCATCCCGCCCCGGTGAGCAAGCTGAGAGTCTATGAGCCAGCCCGCGGAGCCCCATATGCCGGACTGGAGCCGTTCGCCGCGCATGATCGGAGCTCATGTCACCGGACCGCTGCTCATGGCCAGGTCGGCCCGGGTGGTTGTCGTGCTTCGCCAGGTCTGTGCTTACCCGAACGGCATCGAAATCGACGTTGAAGCTCACGGGCGCGGAACATGGACGGACCAAACGGAGTCGGAATTAGCCGGACCTGACCGACCCCGCTTCTCGATCCGCTTCGCCGATGATCGAACTGCAAGTGAACACGATGACCTCGCCGGCCTTCGCCGAGGTCACGGGCCGACCATCGTGCCCACGAGTTCTGGCCACAGCGGGGGCGGGCCCGACAACGGCGAGGACATCGACGTAACCCTGTGGATCTGGCCGCTGCCGCCTCCGGGCCCGGTCACGATCTCCTGCTCCTGGGCTCGAGTGGGGCTTGATCAGGTCAGCGTTTGCCTCGACGGTGACGAGATACGTGCCGCCGCCCAGAAAGCCGAGCCGTTCTACTCGGAGCCAGAGTCGTGACCTGCCGAGGCGTGAGGCCTTCGCTTCCCATCGCCTCGACAACCCACGTCGCGGCGACCGGCGACGGTTACCTTTACGAACCCGCCCCGGAGGGCGATTTGTTTCACATTGTAGATCTGGAGGCTGTCAGGCGACTTGCCAGGACGAGTTGCCAGTCGAGCAAGGGCGCAACTCGCCCCGAGCAGGAAAAGAGCAGTGAGGAGACGACGGTGGGACGCTGCCGCCGGCCTGCTCGGCAGCCGGCGCAGGCCAACGTCGGCGCCGGCACCGCCAACAACCGAAATTGCGCCCGCTGCTCAGGGAACCCAGACGATTCTTCCCGGCAGGGCCGTCCGGTGAAATTGCCCGCTGACGGGGGGCTAACGGCGTCAGCGGCTTGGCGTGTGGAGGGGAGCGTTTGTCGATGGCGTGGCGCGAAGGTACTGGTAGAGCGTCTCGCGGCTGATGCCGAGTTCGCGGGCAAGAGCCGCCTTTGGTACTCCCGCCTCGGCCCGCCGACGTAGCTCTGCCGCCTGGTCGTCGTTCAGTGATTTCCGCCGCCCGCGGTAGGCGCCTCGCTTCTTGGCCAGCTCTATGCCTTCGCGCTGGCGCTCCCGGATCAAGGAGCGTTCGAACTCCGCGAAGGCGCCCATGACCGACAGGAGCAGCGTCCCCATGGCGTTGTCCTCGCCGGTGAAAGTGAGCTGTTCCTTGACGAAGCGGACCTCGACCCCTTTGGCAGTCAGGTTGCGCACGATGGCGCGTAAGTCGTCGAGGTTGCGAGCGAGGCGGTCCATGGAGTGCACGACCACGGTGTCGCCCTCGCGGACGAAGCCGACCATGGCGTCGAGCTGCGGCCGACGCACGTCTTTGCCCGACGCCTTGTCGGTGAAGGAGCGATCGAGTGCCAAGCCGTCGAGTTGACGCTCGACGTTCTGGTCGACGCTACTCACCCGGATGTAGCCAACCCGCTGCCCAGTGATCGTTTCCCCCTCAACCCCAAGTGTCAGAGTGAACTCTATGACCTCGTTGGCCGATGTGTCAACCAAAGACGAACATTGTCAGTTTCAGGAGTGGGCTGCACTGGGGACGAGGACGAACGGGTCGGGTGAAGGCGACTTGTAACCGCTAGACGATCAGGAGTGGGCTGCACGGAACCGGCGGCCTGTCAGGAGTCGTGTGCACTATCCTCGTCGGTGGTCAGTGACCGGCCGTTGGGGGGTGATGTGCCGGTGGTCCCGGACGAGTCGCCGGTGGTGGAGCGGGGCGTGCTGTCCCTGTCCGGCACGGCGTGGGAGGAGGCGCGGCGTCGGGCGGCGGTGATCGGGCCGTTGGCGGCGACGGACTCGGTGCGCAATGACGCTGCTGATGAGGCAGGTGAGCAGCTCGGCTTGTCGCGCCGGCAGGTGTACGTGCTTGTGAAGCGGTGGCGGCAGGGCTCGGGGTTGGTCACGGATCTGGCTGTTGGCCGTTCCGGCGGCGGCCGGGGCGGCGGTCGTCTGCCAGAAGCGGTGGAGTCGGTGATCCACGAGGTGCTCCGCACCCGGTTCCTGAGTCGGCAGCGGCCGAGTCTGGCGGTCGTTTACGGCGACGTGGTGCGGGCCTGCAGGAGACGGGGCCTGGCGGCACCGGCGCGCAACACAGTGGCCGCCAGGATCGCCCAGCTTCATCCGGCGCAAGTCGCACAGGCCAGGGAGGGCAGCGATGCTGCTCGTAGCCTGCGGGCAGCGGGCGGCGCCCCGCCGGAGGTGGGGGCGTTGCTCGAGCAGGTCCAGGTAGACCACACGATGATCGACGTGATCGTGGTCGACGAGCGTGACCGGCTGCCGATCGGACGTCCGTACCTGACGGCGGCGATCGACGTGTGCAGCCGGTGCCTGGTCGGCATGGTGGTCACGCTGGAGGCTCCTTCTGCGGTGTCGGTCGGGCTGTGCCTGGCGCACGTGTGCTGCGACAAACGCCCTTGGCTGGACGGCCTGGGGGTGGAGGTGGCCTGGCCGATGAGCGGCAAGCCCTCGCAGCTGTACCTGGACAACGCTGCTGAGTTCAAGAGCGAGGCGTTGCGCCGGGGCTGCGAGCAGCACGGGATCACCCTCGCCTACCGCCCACCTGGACAGCCTCACTACGGGGGCATCGTGGAGCGGGTCATCGGCACCGCGATGGGCATGGTGCACGAGCTGCCCGGAACGACATTCTCCGGTCCTGCCGAGCGCTGCGGCTACGACGCCGAGGGGAGGGCGGCGTTGACGCTGCGGGAGCTGGAGCGGTGGCTGACCCTGGCGGTGGCCAGCTACCACGCCAGCGTGCACAGCGGCCTGGGCCAGACGCCAGCGGCCCGGTGGGCTGGCGGTGTCGCCGAGTCCGGCCTACCGCCGGTGGTGAACAACCCCACTGCGTTCCTGGTGGACTTCTTGCCAGTCATCCGCCGCACTCTTACGCGCACCGGCTTCGTCATCGACCACGTCCACTACTTCGCCAATGCGCTCAAGCCATGGATCGCCCGGCGGGACCGGCTGGACAAGTTCGTCATCCGACGCGATCCCCGGGACATCAGCCGGGTATGGGTGCTCGACCCCGACGGCCGCCACTACGTGGAGGTCCCGTACCGCACGCTGTCGCACCCACCGGTGACGCTGTGGGAGCACCGCCAGGCGTTGGCCCGGCTCCGCCAGCAAGGACGCGACCAGGTCGACGAACAGGCACTGTTCGCGATGATCGAACAGATGCACAGCATCGCTGCCACGGCGCACAAGGCGACGCGCAAGAGCCGCCGGGACCGGGAGCGACGCCGGCACCTCACGGTCACTGACCTGCCAAGCGCCCAGGTCCCACCGCCGGATCCGGTCGGCGACTGTCCTGGGCAAGCACCATCAGTGGCCATGCCCTTCGATGACATCGAGGAGTGGTGAGCGCCCAGGAGTACCCCTTCGTCGATCTGGGCCATCTCCATCCCAGTGCCCAGGCGGCCGCTCGGCTGCCGGCCGCCGAGCGGGTGCAGCGGATCCGGGCCGACCGCTGGATCGGCTATCCCCGGGCGCTCGAAGCGCTGGCCCGCCTGGAGGCCCTCTATGAGTGGCCCACCAAGCAGCGCATGCCCAACTTGTTGCTGGTCGGGCCGACCAACAACGGCAAGTCGATGATCATCGAGAAGTTCCGCCGCCAGTACCCTCCGACATCGGGCGTCGACGAGGAGCAGATCCCGGTGCTCGTGGTCCAAATGCCGTCGGACCCCTCGGTGCCCCGCTTCTACGCGGGCCTGCTGGCCGCGCTCGGCGCTCCCCTGCGGCCCCGTCAACGGATTGGCGAGCTGGAACGCCTCGCTCTCGGCCTGCTGCGCCGGGTCGGGGTGCGGATGCTGGTAATCGACGAGCTCCACAACGTGCTGGCCGGCCGAGACGCCAGCCGCCGGGAGTTCCTGAACCTGCTGCGCTTCCTCGGCAACGAGCTGCGAATCCCCCTCGTCGGCGTCGGGACCCGTGAGGCGTACCTGGCCATCCGCTCCGACGACCAGCTGGAGAACCGCTTCGAGCCCCTCACCCTGCCGCTGTGGGCCGAAGGACCAGAGGTTGTCTCCCTGCTGGCCAGCTTCGCCTCGTCGTTCCCGCTCCGTAGTCCGTCGCCCATCACCAACCCCGACATGTCCCGCTACCTGCTGGCCCGCAGCGAGGGCACGATCGGGGAGCTGACCAGGCTGTTGACAGAAGCCGCGGTGGCAGCCGTGGACAGCGGCGAGGAGGCCATCAACCACCGGGCCTTGACGCTGGCCGCCTACACCGGCCCCAGCGAACGCCGTCGGCAGTTCGAGCGGGAGCTGTCGTGACGCCACTGCAGCGCTGGCCGGTCCACTCCGCCCCGATCGACGGCGAGGCACTCTCCTCTTGGCTGTACCGCGTCGGCGCGTACTACCAGATGAGCGTGGCCGAGCTCGTCGAGCAGGGCCTGGGCCACGATCCCAAGGCCGTCAACGACTTGGACATCGACCCACCACCGGCGCTCCTCGATTGTGTTGGCCGAGCGCACCGGCGTCGACCGGCGCCGCCTGCGCCAGATGACCCTTGCCGGATGGACGCCCACGCCGGCCGACAGCCTCGAGACACAGCCGAGCGCCTTCGACGCCTACGTGCGCAGGTACTCCGTCCTACTCGAGGCGGGTAAGGGGTCGAAGCACCCCGCCGGACCGTGGCGAGCTTGGATACCCCAACACCCGGTGCAGCGAGCCTGCCCCTGCTGCGTAGAGGACCCCGCATCCCAGGGTTTGCTCCTCATGTGGCAGCTGCCTTTGCAGCTCTCCTGCCCGCGTCACGGCTGCATCCTCGAAGCATGTGTCGGCTTCCCCGGCGAGTACCTCGCCTGGACTGGCGACGAGACGCCGCCACGGGCCGCCAGTGAAACGGTCTTGGCGATGGACCAACGCAGCGAACAGGGCCTTGCCTCCGGTCAAGTCGACCTCCCTGGGGGCACTGTCGATGCGGCGGAGTGGTTCGCTCTCGTGCGCACCCTCCTCGACGAGGTCGCCACACCCGTGACCTGCTGGGGATCACGCGCTGCCGATCTCCGAGCGATCTGGGCCGGCTGCGGGTATCCCGTGCGAGCAGGCCAAGCGCGCTGGCGTCCTTTCGAGCAGTACCCCTGGGCGGTCCAGAGCCAGATGTTCGAAGCGGCTGCCGCGGCTATCCAGCTCCTCGAGAACGCGACCGTTATTGGCCGGGGTGCCCACGCCGCGTGGTTCGTCTCTGGCCCCGTTGTCGAGAACTGCCAACCTTCAGTCAGCGAGCGCACCGACTGGTGGGCAATGGCGTGGGCTGCCCTGAAGGAAGTCGTTGCCATAGCAAGAGCCCAACCGGCCGAGGCTCAAGCCCTCTACGATTTCCTCTCCTTTGGCTGCCGGGAACCCGGATCGATCGACCAACTTCTCGCCGCCTTCGCTGAGCTGGGTATCCCCACCGCCCACCTGTCACACAAGGAGAGGACGTAACCCTTGGCATGACCTAGTATAAGTAACGGGTTACATGACACATCTGTGGCTCGCTCGAGTTCAGACCACGGGTGTCACGTAATCGACCGTATAGGTGACAAGGAACGACATGCTGGTTGGCTACATGCGGGTGTCCAAAGCGGACGGGTCACAGACTCTCGACCTGCAGCGCGACGCACTTGTCGCCGCCGGCGTCGAACCCGCCCGGCTGTATGAGGATCATGCATCGGGGAGCAAGGACGACCGGCACGGTCTCGCGGCCTGCCTCAAGGCGCTGCGCGACGGCGACACCCTGGTGACCTGGAAGCTCGACCGGCTCGGGCGCAACCTGCACCACCTGGTCAACACCGTCCACGATCTTACCGCCCGCGGCGTGGGGCTTAAGGTGCTCACCGGGCAAGGCGCGGCCATCGACACCACCACCGCGGCAGGCAAGCTCGTGTTCGGGATCTTCGCCGCCCTGGCCGAGTTCGAGCGCGAACTCATCTCCGAGCGCACCGTCGCCGGCCTGGCCTCGGCTCGCGCCCGTGGCCGCAAAGGTGGCCGTCCCTATAAGATGACGCCGGCCAAGCTCCGCCTCGCCGCCGCGTCCATGGGCAAGCCGGACACCAAGGTCGGCGACCTGTGCGAGGAACTCGGCGTCACTCGCCAGACGCTCTACCGCCATGTTTCCCCCACCGGAGAACTCCGGCCCGACGGGCTTCATCTCCTCGGCAGGGCGAACACGAGTCAGCGCAGGTCGGTCCCGCAGCCTTCCTAACGCCAGAGCCGTCGTTATCTCAAGGGAGAATTGGGGTGTCTCTGACGTAGCTGGCGTGGCCGTTGAGCTGTGTCGTAGACACGTTCTCTGAAGCGGTGACTCCGGTGTCGCTGGTGTAGTCCTGCTGCTATGGTCGAACAGGTGTTCGTTTCTCTCCCTGGAGGCGGAGAGGGAGGCTGGAGTGTTCGTGCAGCGGGTGGTGATGCCCAGCCGCGGCGACCGACGGTCACCCCGACCGCGCAGAGAGCAAGCTCCGACTCGCTGCGTCAAAGACTCGACACCACCCGCACTGAGCTCTCCCGCCTGCGGGCGGAGAACGTCGCGCTGCGCGACCAGATCGCCCGCCTCCTCGGCCAGCAACGAGCCCGACCCGACGGCGCTCAAGCGGATCGTCGTGGTGGGCTCGAACAAGACCATCAACCAGAGTTGACGACGTCGCCTGCTCCAACAACCAACTTGACGCCCCGGCCCGCCGACCGCTCGCCAGGGTCGCCGCCCTCACCGACGAACTCCACGAAATCGACCACCAACGCCAGGTCGCCATCCATGATGCCATGACCGCCGGCGCATCCTGGGTGTCACTTGCCAGGTCTATGGGACCACCCTGTTGCCACGACCTAGGGACCACCTCGGGGGTCCTTGAGCCGGTCGTGAATGATTGTCCTCGACCGATTGTTGGACGTCAAGGGCGGTGGTGTGGGCGAGTCGGTATTCGACTCGATTTGTTCAGGGATTTCGCTCAGTTCCGCTTCGATGGCCGGGTTGGTGTTTCGGCCTGAGATCACGGGCGTGAGCGCCTCGGTGCCAACGAGCGAAGCGATCTCCAGCGGTGACGGCTGGGTTTGTGGTGAGTCACCCTGCCAGGGCGGTCAAGAGGACCGGTGTTAGGGATGGGGTCCCCTTTGGGGGTGTCCCTAACAG
>JALYXV010000343.1 GCA_030947025.1 Actinomycetota bacterium
CGCCGCCGCTGCGGCCGCCGCCGTCGGGCCCGCCCCCGCTGCGGCCGCCGCCGTCGGGCCGGCCTCCTGTTGGTCCGGCCGCGCCGGTCCTTTCCGAAGGTGTTGCCCCTGGCCCCACCAATGCAAATAGTGGGTTCGCACCGCCCGACTGACGTGGGGTGTCTAGCCTGGTGGCCTCATGGCCGCTTACCTCGATCACGCCGCCACCACGCCGCTGCGCCCTGAGGCGGCCGCGGCCATGCTGCCGTGGCTGACGGACCGGTTCGGCAATCCGTCCGGTTCCCACGCTGTCGCTCGCGCCGCCCGGGCCGCGATCGATGACGCCCGTGACATCGCCGCCGCCGCCCTCGGCGTCGCACCGGGCGGGGTCATCTTCACGGGCGGCGGAACCGAAGCCGACAACCTCGCCATCGCCGGCGTCCTGGCCCGACGGCCGGGTGCGGTGGTCTGCAGCGCCATCGAGCACCACGCCGTGCTCCATGCCGCCGCCGCAGCGACAGTAGCCGCAGCGACAGCAGCCGCAGCGACAGCAGCCGCAGCGACAGCAGCCGAAGCCGAAGCAGCCGAACCAGCCGCAGCGACAGCAGCCGAAGCAGCCGCAGCGACAGCAGCCGAAGCTGCACCAAAAGACCGGGCCACGGACTGCCGGATCGTCCCCGTTCACCCCGACGGCACCGTTGACCTCGACCGCCTGGCCGACGCCTTGGATCCGACCGTCAGCGTGGTGTCGATCATGCTGGCCAACAACGAGGTCGGCACCATCCAGCCCTTCGCCCGCCTCGCCCGCCTGGTCCGTCGCCACGCGCCCCAGGCCGTCCTGCACACCGACGCCGTCCAGGCCTTCGCCTGGCTTGATGTTGCCCAGGTGGCCCAGCCCGCCGACCTGATCTCGGTGAGCGCCCACAAGTTCGGCGGCCCGCAAGGCACCGGCGTGTTGGCGGTGCGGGGCGACGTGGCCCTGGCGCCCCTGATCCACGGCGGGGGTCAGGAACGCGACCGGCGCAGCGGTACCCACAACGTGGCCGGGATCGTGGGCCTGGCGGCCGCCATGCACGCAACCATCGAGGCGAGGGCAGCGACCGTGGCCCGGCTCGCCCGCCTCCGCGACCGCCTCGCCGACCGGTTGCTGCACGCCATCCCCGGGTCGGTCGAGACGGGCGACCGGGCGCTCAAGATCGCGGGCAACTGCCACCTCTGCTTCGACGGCATCGAAAGCGAGGCCCTCCTCGTGCTGCTCGACGATGCCGGCGTCTACGCCTCGGCCGGCTCGGCCTGCACCAGCGGCGCCATGGAGCCGAGCCATGTCCTGGTGGCCATGGGCATCGACCGTCAACGGGCGCTGGGCAGCCTGCGCCTCTCGCTCGGGCACACCACAACCGACGAGGATGTCGACCTGGCCCTGAAGGTCATCCCCGACGCCGTGGCCCGCCTGCGCCAGCCGGGGAGGACCTGATGCGGGTCCTGGTCGCCATGTCGGGCGGGGTCGACTCGTCGGTCGCGGCCGCCCTCCTCCAGCGCGCCGGCCACGATGTGGTGGGGGCGACCATGAAGCTGTGGGGCGGCGAATCCGACTCCGGCTGTTGCACCGTGGCGGACGTGGAAGACGCCCGGCGGGTGGCCCAGCAGCTCGGCATCGCCCACCACGTGTTCAACTTCACCGACGACTTCGACCGCCAGGTCGTCGCGCCCTACGTCGCCGACCACGCCGCGGGCCGGACCCCCAACCCGTGCGTCTCGTGCAACCGCCACCTGAAGTTCGACCGCTTCCTGCGCCGGTCCGAGCAACTGGGCTTCGACGCCATCGCCACCGGCCACCACGCCCGGGTCACCGCGGTAGGCGGCCGGTGGCGCCTGGTTCGGGGCGCCGACCGGGCCAAGGACCAGTCCTACGTGCTCTACATGCTCACCCAGGCCGAGCTGGCCCGCACCGTCCTCCCCGTGGGTGAGCTGACCAAGCCCGAGGTGCGAGCGCTGGCGGCTGAGCTGGGCCTACGCACGGCGGCCAAGCCGGACAGCCAGGATGTGTGCTTCATCACCCGGTCAGGCGGCCGGGAGGCGTTCCTGGGCGACCGAATCCCGCTCCACCCGGGCCGCCTCGTCGACCTGGTCACCGGCCAGGAGCTGGGGAAAGTGCCAGCCCTGGAGCTGGTAACCGTCGGTCAACGCCGGGGCATCGGTGATCAGCGGCCCGGCGGTGAGCGGCAATACGCCGTCAATGTCGACCTGGCCCAAGCCACCGTCATGGTCGCAACACTCGACCACCTCATGGACGACCGCCTCCGCCTGATCGGCTTGACCTGGGTCGACCAGCCCGCGGCCGTTGGCTCTGGCGTCACGGTGCAGACGAGCGCCCACGGTCGGCCGGTGGCGGCGGTGTTCGCGGGCGACGGAGAAGTCCGTCTGGCGGAACGGCAGCGGCGAGTGGCGCCCGGCCAGAGCGTCGTCTTGTATGACGGCGACGCGGTCGTAGGCGGCGGCATCGCGGCATGACCAGCCCATGGCGTTGGCCGACCCCCCGCTGACGCCGGCCGTTCCCCCGGTCATCCCTGGGCGGGGCGCCATATCCGGTGGCCAGGCCTTCTTGGCTATCGCCCTGGTCTTCTTCCTCGGTGTCTTGATCGGCCTCGGCATCGGCTTGTCGCTGTAGGGCCTCGATCAGGACCCCTGGCAAAAAGGGGCTATTTCGACGCACAATGGGACACATCGCATCCCCGGGAGAGGAACATTGATCGCAGTCGAACGCCGGTCCCGCCGCGGACCTCGCCCTGCCACGGCGATGCCCCTGGCCCTGGCCCTGGCCTCCGTCACCGCTCTTCTCGTCGGCGGAGTCGCCCCCGTGCCGGCCACGGCCACGGCGGCCACGCCGGCCCGAGTGCTCTGGTCCAACGTGCTGTTCGGACTCGACCAGTTGCCCAGCAGCGTGCCCGATCCGGCTACGCCGATGCAGGTGGGCGTCGCCCTTTCCCGGCCTGATCCGGCAGGCGAGGTCGCCTTCTACCAGCGCCTCTATCAGCCGGCCAGCGGCGACTATCGACAGTTCCTCACCCCCGACCAGTTCAACCAACGATTCGGCGTGGCGGCCCCCGCCTATCAGCAGACCGTGACCTGGTTGCAAGGGGCGGGCTTATCGGTCGACACCTCGGTGGTGTCCCGCGACTACCTGCTGGCGACGGGAACCGTGGCCCAGATCTAGCACACCTTCGCCACCACGATTCGGCACTACCAGCTGGGGGCCGCCACCTTCCTGGCCAACGCCGTCGCCCCCTCCGTGCCCGCCGATCTGCCCGTGCTCTCGGTGGTCGGCCTCAACACCTACCAGCGGTTCTCGGCATCAACCCGTTCGGCCCCACCGGTCGCACCGGTCGTCACCGCGGCCGGCAACGCGCTGACCCGGCTCCTGCCCGCCGCGGGCGTGCCCAACGTCTCGACCACCACGCCCCAGAGTCTGTGGTCGGTCTACGAGCAACCGGCCGCATACCGGGGGGCGGGCCAGGCGTTGGCCGTGTTCGGGTCGGGTGCCAGCGCGGGCGCCATCAGTGACCTGGCCCAGTTCGAGAAGGAAAAGCAGCTGCCCGCCGTCCCCGTGACGGTCCGCGACGTGGGCCCCGGCCCGTTCACGGACACGTCGGGAGCGGTGGAGTGGGACATCGACACCCAGGCCTCCACGGGCATGGCCCCCGACGCCAAGGGATTGACCCTGTACTTCGGGTCGACCCTGGTCGACGCCACCGTGGAGGCCATGTTCACCACCTGGGCCAACGACCCGGCCGGCCCGGCTCAGGCCGACGCCTCCTTCGGGGAATGTGAACGCACCCCCCTCGACCCGACCCTCGAGCAGCTTCCCGGCAATATCAGCCAGAATCCGGCCGGGACCGCCGGGATTGCCTTGGGCAACAACCTCGAGCCGGTGGCCGAGCAGACCCTCCGGCAGGCGACCATCGAGGGGCGGACCCTGTTCTCCTCCTCGGGCGACACCGGCTCGTCGTGCCCGGTCGTGGTGCTTCCGGTCATCGGGCCGGGCAACGGCGCGCTCAACCAGGTGGTCCCGCTCACCTCCTACCCCGCCTCCAGCCCCTATGTCGTGGGGGTGGGCGGGACGGTCCTCTACACGACCGGCACCACCCCCGACGCCCGCTTCGCCGAGTACGCCTGGACCTTTGGGGGCGGCGGGGACAGCCTGTTGATCAGTGCCCCCGCCTACCAGCAGGGGACGCCCGGGCTGTCCCTGCCGTGCGTGGCCACGCCGGCCGGCCAGCTCACCAACCTGGGCCAACCGTGCCGGGGCGTACCGGACGTGGCCGCCCAATCGGGCGACGCCGTCACCAACGGCTACACCATCGTGGCCGCGGGCAAGGATAGCCAGGGCGGGGGCACCAGCCTGTCGTCACCGCTGTGGGCGGGCATGTGGGCCCGGGTCAACCAGAGCGCCGGTGGCCTCGGCTACGGCTTCGCCAACGAGACCGTATACCGGTTGGGCAAGAACCCCGCCACCAAGGGGCGGGACTTCTTCGACATCACGGTCGGGGCCAACGGGCTCTACGCCGCCGTCCCCCGGTGGGACTATGTGACCGGATTCGGGACACCCCGGCTGACCAACCTGATCGCCGACGCGCACTGAGCCAACCCGCCGGCATTCCGGCGCCCGCGCGATCGCGAATGAACGTGGTCGCGAAGGTCCGCCCCGGTAGCCTCGCTCGTGATGGGATCGGTCCGGGTTCGCTTCGCTCCCTCGCCGACGGGGTACTTCCACGTGGGCAGCGCCCGATCGGCCCTGTTCAACTGGCTGTACGCCCGCCAGCACGGGGGCATCATGGTGCTGCGGATCGAGGACACCGATGCCGAGCGCAATCGCCCCGAGCACATCGAGGGCATCCAGCGGGCCATGCGGTGGCTCGGGCTCGATTGGGACGAGGGCCCTTTTTTCCAATCCCAGCGTGACGCCCGGTACCAGGCCGCCATCGAGAAACTGCTGGCCGACGGAGTGGCCTATGCCTGTGACTGCACCCCGGAAGCGGTGGCTGCCCGGGCCCGCCAGCGCGGCGGCCCCCCCGGCTACGACGGGTTCTGCCGCGACCGGGGCCTCGAGCCGACGCTGGGCCAGGTCATCCGGTTCCGCACGCCCGACGAGGGCGTGACCGTGGTCCAGGACCTGATCCGGGGCCGGCCCGAGTTCGCCCATTCGACCATCGAGGACTTCGCCATCCGCAAGTCGAGCGGCCAGCCGTTGTTCATCCTGGCCAACGTGGTCGACGACGCCGACATGGCCATCACCCACGTCATCCGGGGCGAGGAACACCTGACCAATACCGCCAAGTACGAGCTGCTGTGGTCGGCGATCGGCTATGGCGCCTACCCGGTCTTCGCCCACCTTCCCCTGCTCGTCAACGAGAAGCGCCAGAAGCTCTCCAAGCGGCGGGACAAGGTGGCGCTGGAGCAGTATCGGGCTGAGGGCTACCTCCCCGAAGCCATGGCCAACTACCTGGCCCTGCTGGGGTGGTCGCCCGGCGACGACCGGGAGGTCCTCACCCGGGACGAGCTGATCGCCGAGTTTCAGCTCGAGGCGGTCAAGAGCGCCCCGGCCTTCTTCGACGAGAAGAAGTTGTCGGCCGTCAACGCCGAGTACATCCGCGCCCAGTCCGGAGCGGACTTCGTGGCCGGGGCCCAAGCGTGGTTGGCCGAGCGATGGGCACCACTGGCCGGCCTGGTCCAGGAGCGGGCCCGGACCCTGGCCGACGTGTTCGCCATGACGGGCTTCCTTTTCCTACCCGAACCGCCGCTCGATGCTGCGGCATGGGACAAGGGAGTCCGGCACCAGGCCGCCTTCCGGGCCCTGATCGCCGGTGCCCTGGAAGCCTATGCCGAGTGCGGCTGGGACGCGGCCACGCTGAAGGACGTGACCACCGCGGTGGGGGAGCGGGCGGGAGTCCCCCAGCTCGGCAAGGCCCAGGCGCCTATCCGTTTGGCGGTCACGGGCCGGTCGGTGGGGCCGCCACTGTTCGAGTCTTTGGTGGCCCTGGGGCAGGAGGCGACGTTGGCCCGGCTCCGAGCGGCCCTCGCACGGCTGGACCAGGAGTCGCCTCGCGGGTGATCGTGAAGTGGGGGGTGCGGGCCGCGATGGCGGTGGTCGGAGTCGGGGTGGTGTACGTCGCGGCCACGTTCGCCCAGGTATGGGCGGCGTCCCGCCAGGACCAGGCCCGGCCGGTGCAGGCCATCGTGGTGCTGGGCGCGGCTCAGTACAACGGCGCTCCCTCCCCCGACCTGCGCGCCCGGCTGGACCACGCCTACGACCTGTGGAAGCGCAACCTCTCCGACGTGATCGTGGTGACCGGCGGCAAGCAGCCGGGGGACCGCTTTACCGAGGCGACGGCTGCGGCCGATTACCTGGCGGCCAAAGGGGTGCCCCAGCGGGCCATCCTGCGCGAGGTCAGCGGGCGCAACTCGTGGCAGTCGCTGGAGTCCACCTCGGCGTTCCTCATGGCCCAGCAGCGGGTGACCGTACTGCTGGTGTCCGACCCCTTCCACGACAAGCGCATCGCCTTGATGGCGGGCGAACTGGGGCTGAAGCCGTTCGTTTCGCCCACCCGTACGTCGCCCCTTGGCGTAGGAGCCAAGGTGACCAACTACGCCAAGGAGACGGGGGAGGTGGCGGTCGGCAGGATC
Organism: Actinomycetota bacterium; assembly: GCA_030947025.1. Taxonomy (GTDB): domain Bacteria; phylum Actinomycetota; class Acidimicrobiia; order Acidimicrobiales; family Palsa-688; genus JALYXV01. The sequence continues at coordinate 6,661 of JALYXV010000343.1, forward strand.
ATCGGCTTCCGCCATCTGGTCGACCTGAACGCCCGCCTGCTGGGCTAGGGCCTGACAGGGCGGTAAGGTGGGCCGCCCGTTCGGGGGTGGTGTAATCGGCAACACTGCAGGTTCTGGCCCTGCCATTGGGGGTTCGAGTCCTCCCCCCCGAGCCAGCATTTCGAGATGAATGAAATCAGTCACCGGCGTGAACTTCCCCACCCGCCTTCGACTCTGGCCAGCGCGGCATCCGCCGTGCCTGTGGCCTGATAGCGGCGCAGGACCATACAGAGGGACTCGCGTTCCTCTTTGATCACGCTCATCCAGACGCGCAGGACCTGCTCGCCGAGCGAGGTGATGCTGTATACGCGCCGCGTTTGTCCGACTTTGGACACTTCGGACCTGGACTCGACCAGGCCGTCCGCGTCGAGTTGGGACAGGGCTCGATACACCATCGGCCGGTCTATCTGACCGAAGCGAAACTGCCGCAGGCGGCTCTCGAGGCTGTAGCCGTGGCCCGGCTCCTCAGTCAGCAAAAGCAGCAGGGCCGGCAGCACGAAGCGCCGGGGCGGAGCCAGGCCAAACCTCGATACCGGCGCCACCCAGGGCCCGGTGGTCGGAACTCGGTCCTCCATACGGTACCTAGGTCTCGCTTTCGCAGGGCCGAGCGGGGGGCAGCGCAGAGTGTAGGACTTCGTTCATCGGCGCGCCATAGGTGTAAAACACACCTCTTTACGTCGACAAACCCCAGGCGTAGAAAGCTGCCAAGCGCATTCCGCGCGCAGGCAGACGGGGGAGGCAACTGTCGTGACGGTAACAGACGCTTCGCCGGACGAGACGGTCGTCCACGTGCTTTGGATCAACGCCGGGCTGAGCTGTGACGGAGACTCGGTCGCGCTGACCGCGGCCACCCAGCCGAGCATCGAGGAGATCGCCCTCGGGGCCCTCCCCGGACTTCCCAAGATCGCCGTGCACTGGCCGCTCATCGACTTCGAGTGTGGTCCCGTCGGTGGGGCCGACGACTTCATCGAGTGGTTCTTCAAGGCCGACCGGGGGGAGCTCGACCCGTTCGTACTCGTCGTCGAGGGCTCGATACCCAACGAGGCCATCAAGCGCGAGGGCTACTGGTGCGGGTTCGGGAACAACCCGGAGACCGACCAGCCGATGACGACCAGCGAGTGGCTCGACCGGCTGGCACCTAAGGCGCTGGTCGTCCTCGCTGCCGGAACGTGCGCCTGTTACGGCGGCATCCACGCCATGCAGGGCAATCCGACCGGCGCCATGGGAGTCCCGGACTACCTGGGGTGGGCTTGGAAGTCCAAGGCCGGCATCCCGATCGTCTGCGTACCGGGATGCCCGACCCACCCTGACAACCTTTCCGAGACCATCCTGTACCTGCTGTACCAGGCAACCGGCCAGGCGCCGATGATCCCCTTGGACGACGCCCTCCGGCCCCAGTGGCTATTCGGCGCGACCGTACACGAAGGCTGCGATCGCGCCGGCTACTACGAGCAAGGTGACTTCGCCACCGAGTACGGCTCTCCGAAATGCATAGTAAAGCTGGGCTGCTGGGGGCCAGTCGTCAAGTGCAACGTGCCGAAGCGAGGCTGGATCAACGGGGTCGGAGGTTGCCCCAACGTGGGGGGAATATGCATTGGCTGCACCATGCCCGGCTTCCCGGACAAGTTCATGCCGTTTATGGACGAACCACCCGGAGCGAGGGTCTCGACCATGGCCAGCGGACTCTATGGCTCGGCGATCCGGGGCCTGCGGAAGATCACCGCGCACACCCTCGACGACGAACCCAAATGGCGATCGCCCGGCAAGGATCTCCTGACCGGCTACAAGAGCGATTGGAGGTAGGACGATGGCCACCAGGACACCGACCAAAGACGCCAACGGACTCGTTGAGATGGCCTGGGACCCGATCACGCGGATCGTTGGCAGCCTGGGCATCTACACCAAGATCGACTTCGGCAAGGGGAAGGTCGTCGACTGCCACAGCACCTCGTCGATCTTCCGGGGCTACAGCATCTTCATGAAGGGCAAGGACCCCCGCGACGCCCACTTCATCACCAGCCGCATCTGCGGGATCTGCGGCGACAACCACGCCACCTGCTCCTGCTATGCCCAGAACATGGCCTACGGGGTACACCCGCCCGCCTTGGGCGAGCAGATAGTCAACCTGGGCGAGGCGGCTGAGTACATGTTCGACCACAACATCTTCCAGGAGAACCTCGTCGGAGTGGACTTCTGCGAGAAGATGGTCGCCGAGACAAACCCGGGCGTGCTCGAGCAGGCCAATCGTACCGAGTCGCCCCACGCCGGGGACCATGGCTACAAGACGATCGGCGACATCATGCGGTCCCTCAACCCCTTCTCCGGTGAGTTCTACCGCGAGGCCCTTCAGGTCAGCCGCTCCACCCGCGAGATGTTCTGTCTCATGGAGGGCCGCCATGTGCACCCTTCCACCCTGTACCCGGGTGGAGTCGGCACAACGGCCACTGTCCAGCTGTTCACGGACTACTACACCCGCCTGATGCGCTACGTGGAATTCATGAAGCGCGTCGTCCCGATGCACGACGACCTATTCGACTTCTTCTACCAGGCGCTGCCCGGATACGAGGAGGTCGGCCGGCGCCGCGTGCTGCTGGGTTGCTGGGGAGCCTTCCAGGATCCCGACGTGTGCAACTTCAACTATCGGGACATGACCAAATGGGGCCGGGCCATGGGGGTCACGCCGGGAGTCGTGGTTGACGGCAAGCTGGTCACTAACGACCTGGTGCAGATCAACCTCGGGATCCGAATTCTGCTCGGCAGTTCGTTTTACGACGATTGGGAAACCCAGGAAATGTTCGTTACCCGCGACCCGCTCGGCAACTCGGTCGATCGCCGCCATCCCTGGAACCAGCACACGAACCCGCAGCCCCAGAAGCGCGACTTCGACGGCAAATACAGTTGGGTGATGTCGCCTCGGTGGTTCGACGGCAAGGACTACCTGGCCCTCGACACCGGCGGCGGACCCCTCGCCCGGCTGTGGGCGACCGCCCTGTCGGGTCTGGTCAACACGGACCATCTCAAAGCCACCGGCACTGGCGTCTCGATCCATCTTCCCAAGACCGCACTAAAACCCGCGGTCGATCTGGAGTGGAAGATCCCCCAATGGTCCAATACCATCGAGCGCGACCGGGCCCGCACCTACTTCCAGGCTTACGCGGCCGCCGCAGCCCTCGACTTCATCGAGAAGGCGCTGGCCGACGTACGAGCCGGGAGGACGAAGACCTGGGAGCCGTTCGAGGTTCCCGAAGAGGGGGTTGGCTGCGGATTCACGGAGGCCGTTCGGGGCGTGCTGTCCCATCACCTGGTGATCAGGGGCGGCAAGATCGCCAACTACCACCCCTATCCACCGACGCCGTGGAACGCCAACCCCCGTGACGTCTACGGCACACCTGGCCCTTACGAGGATGCCGTCATCGACATGCCGATCTTCGAGGAGAACACCCTCGACAAGTTCAAGGGCATCGACGTCATGCGGTCAGTACGCAGCTTCGACCCGTGCCTGCCTTGCGGCGTTCACATGTACCTCGGGAAGGGCAAAGTGTTAAAGAAGCTGCACTCGCCCACCCAGGTGGCGAACCCCGACCTGGCGTGCTGAGGGCGTCCCCGGAGGAATGGATGGCCACCCCCCAGAACCTCCGGGCGGCGGGCGACCGGATCGAGCAGATGCTCGACGAGCTCAGGGCAACCGCCGACCGGCGTCTGTACGACCGCGCTGAGGAGCTGCTTCGCCTGGTGACCGACCTGTACGGCGCCGGCCTGGCTCGTGTCGTCGAGCTGGTCGGAGCCGCTGACCCACTGTTGCTGGGCCGGCTGGTAGGCGACGACCTCGTGGCCAGCCTCCTCTTGGTCCACGGGCTGCACCCCGAATCGCTGATCCAGCGCGTCGAGACCGCGCTGGCCAAAGTTCGGCCGCTTCTCGGCGCGCACGGTGGAGACGTTGAGGTGCTTGACATCGACTCCGACGCCGGGGCGGTCAATCTGCGGCTACTCGGCAGTTGCGACGGCTGCCCTTCGTCGGCAGTCACCCTCCAGATGGCGGTGGAGCGGGCCATCCTCGAAGCCGCGCCGGAGATCATGCGCATTGACGTCGACCAGCCGTCCCAGGCGCCGCCCGCCGTTCCCGTTGCGCTCGTGTCCAAGCCGGTGTATGAGCAGTGCCCGGCGGAAATGGCCGGCGCGTGAGCAATCCGCTCGCCGTGTTGCAGCGGATCCGAGATATCCAGCCAAGCCCGCCGCCGCGGGCAGGAGAGCGCTGCGAGCTGTGCACCGAGCCGATCCCCGACTTACATCCCCACCTGGTTGACATCGAAGTCCGCAATCTCCTCTGCGCCTGCCGGGGCTGCTATCTGCTCTTTATGGCAAAGGGGGCCGGAGGCGGCCACTACCGGTCCGTTCCCGACCGCTACCTCGCCTTCCTGGACTTCCAGCTGACAGCGGCACAATGGGAGGCCCTCCAGATCCCTGTGAGTGTCGCGTTCTTCTTCGTCAACTCGGCGCTGGACCGCGTCGCCGCCTTCTATCCGGGGCCGGCCGGCGCGACCGAATCGCTGCTCCCGCTCCAGACCTGGGATGAGGTGGCCGCCGCCAACCCCGCGCTGGCCACACTCGAGCCCGACGTGGAGGCCCTCCTCGTGAGGGCCGAGCGCCGGGGCGGAGGGGTCGAATGCTTTCTCGTGCCGATCGACGCATGCTATGAGCTCGTCGGGCACCTACGGCGACTTTGGCGAGGCTTCGATGGCGGCCGCGAGGCCCACGATGCCCTCGATGCCTTCTTCGCCCACGTCCGATCGAGAGCCCGATGACCACGCTGGATTTCGAAGTGCTCAGTGCCCGGGCCGAACCACATGCCGCCGTGCCCACGATCATGCTCCGCCTGCGGATCGCCGAGACCAGCGGGGTGGATGTTCACGCCTTGGCGCTGCGCTGCCAGATCCGCATCGAGCCCCAGCGGCGCCGCTACAACATGGTCGAGGAGGAGCGACTCTACGAGCTCTTCGGTGAGACACCCCGGTGGGGTGACACGCTGCGCCCCTTCCTTTGGACCCACCTGTCCTCGATGGTCACCGGCTTCGCCGGGTCGACGGAGGTCGACCTCCCCGTAGAGTGCAGCTACGACTTCGAGGTCGCCGGCGCCAAGTACCTCCACGCCCTCGCCGACGGTGAGATCCCGGTGCTGTTGCTCTTCTCGGGGACCGTTTTCACTCGAGGTGCCTCGGGTTTCGCCGCTGAGCCAATCGCATGGAACCAGGAAGCGTCCTTTCGCTTGCCGGTCGCCGTGTGGCGGGGCGTCATGGACCTCTACTTTCCCAACAGCGGCTGGCTACGGGTCGGCCGGGACACGCTCGACGAGCTGCAACGGTTCAAGGCCGCTCGTGCGCTCCCGACGTGGGACCAGGCGTTGGAACAGTTGCTCAAGCGGGCCGGTGAGGATGAGCAATCATGAGCTGCGAGCTGACCAGCGAGGTACAGGACCGCTTCGCCCGCGCCCGCGCCGTAGCCGACGCAGTCCTCTACGAGGGGTACGTGCTCTACCCCTACCGGGCGTCCGCCCCCAAGAACCAGCTTCGCTGGCAATTCGGCGTGCTCGCCCCCCGAGCGTTCAGCGAGGCGGAGGGCTCCGAGCGCTGGGCCACCCGAACCGAGTGTCTCGTGAGTGCCGGCGATGCGCCCGTCCTGGCGGTACGCATCAGATGCCTCCACGTCCAGCATCGCGTGGTGGAAGCCGCCACCGCCGACGGTGCGGCGTTCGCTCCGGTCGCCGGGCTCGAGGTCGACGGCACCATGTTCGTGCCGTGGGACGAGGCGGTTGACCAGGTCGTGGATGTCACCCCTCGCCGGCTTCTGCCGCTCGCCACCGCCGGATACCAACAGGCCTTCCGGTTTGCCGGCAGCGAGGAGGTCGAGGAGATTCGATCCGGAGACGGAGCCGTTCTCGGCCGTATCGTGCGTCGGCGCCAGCCGGTCGAGGGTCTCGTACGAATGTCGCCCGAGTGGGCCGAAGGACCGGGAGCGCTTGTCAAGGTTTCCGTCACGGTCGAGAACACCACCGACTGGTGCGGAGCCGGCGCCCGGCGCGACGATGCCGTCGCCCGGTCCTTGGTCGCGGTCCACACCATGCTGGCGGTCGACGACGGGGCGTTCATCTCGCTACTCGACCCCCCCGAGGATGCCCGGTCGGCCGTCGCTGGGTGTCGAAATGACGGCACATTCCCTGTGTTGATCGGCACCGACAACGTCGTGCTCTCTTCCCCGATCATCCTCTACGACCATCCCGAAGTCGCCCCCGAGAGCCCAGGCGATCTCTACGACGCCACTGAGATCGACGAGATCCTTGCCCTGAGAGTCCTTACCCTCACGGACGAGGAGAAGGCGGAGGCCCGCGGGACCGACCGCCGCGCCGCCGCGATCATCGATCGGTGCGATGACATGCCTCCCGAATTGTGGGAGTCGCTTCACGGCGCTGTCCGGATACTTCGTCCCGCAACGGCACAGGAACCGGGACCCGAGTCTGTGCCGTGGTGGGACCCGGGTGTCGACGGATCATTCGACCCGTGGACCGACCAGGTGACGGTCGGCGGTGTTGACATCAGCAAAGGCAGCGCCGTCCGGTTGCGCCCCTCCCGCCGAGCCGACGCTCAGGATCTGTTTCTGCGCGGCCTGACTGCCACGGTAGCCGGCGTCTTCCGTGACGTCGACGGTAACGAGCACGTCGCGGTGACAATCGACGACGACCCGGCGACCGAAGCGCTGGAGTGGCAGGGTCGATACCTGTTCTTCTATCCGGACGAGATCGAGCCGCTGTCGGGCTCGGAGGCGAGTCCATGATCGGCCGCGTCCTCGTGGCGGGCATCGGCAACATCTTCCTGAGCGACGACGGCTTCGGCGTCGAGGTGGCCAAGCGGTTGACCGCTTGGCCGTTGCCGCCTGGGGTGAGGGTCATCGACTTCGGCATCCGGGGGGTGCATCTCTCCTACGAGCTGCTTGACGGCTACGACGCGGTGGTGCTCATCGATGCCGTCCCCATGGGCGAGAGCCCCGGGACCCTGGCGGTGATCGAGCCCGACGCTTTCGCCGGGCCTGGCAGCGGCGACGAGCTAGCCCCGGTCGTGGACGCCCACAGCATGAGCCCCGGTGTCGTGCTGGAGATGCTGGCCCGCCTCGGTGGCGCCGTCGACCGCATCCTCGTCGTGGGCTGTCAGCCGGCCAGCCTCGACGAAGGCATCGGTCTGACAGAACCGGTCGCGGCTGCCATCGAAGGTGCGATGGAACTGTGCGGCCAACTCGTGGCCGAGCTGTTACAACCCGCGGCAAAGGAGACCACCCGATGATCCGACGCCTGTTGATGTCGCTGCTTCTCGCGATGCTTGCGGGACTGGTGGTGAAGTCGCTCCCCGACATCGCCCGATACCTCAAGATCCGGGAGATGTGAGGTGGACGTCGTCGGACATGCGGCCTCCGCGGTTGTCGGTGTCGGGATAGTCGCGGGCCCCGTGCTTGTGGTCCGGTCGACCCCGGAGATCGTGGCCGCGAACGAGGAGTAACAACATGCACGAGCTAGGTCTGTGCAGCTCGATCGTCGAGACGATCGAGCGACGAGCGGGAAAGCGTCCCGTGGCGCATGTCCGGGTCCGAGTGGGCCGACTCCACCACGTGCACCCCGACGCGTTCGACCAATCGTTCGCGGTTGCCGCCATGGGTACCGTCGCTGAGGACGCCGCAGCCGAGCTGGTGCTGCTGCCGGTACGTGCCCGCTGTCAGGCGTGCGATGCCGTGTGGGACAGCGACGAGATACCGCTGGCCTGTCTCGAGTGTGGCGCAGTCGACATCGAACTCATCGGCGGCGACGAGTTGGTGCTCGAATCGATCGAGTACCGGGGCTGAGGAGGATCTTCGATGTGTCTCGGAATTCCGGCCCAGTTGGTCGAGTTCGTCGGGAGCCACGACCACCTTGCTCGAGCCAACGTATCGGGGGTCACCCGGGTTATCAACATCGGGTTGCTCGAAGACGAACACCTACAGCTCGGTGATTGGGTCCTCATCCACGTGGGGTTCGCCATGACGAAGATCGACGAGGAAGAGGCGAGCCTGGCGCTGGCCTCGTTGCAACTGATGGGTCAGGCCTATGGAGACGAACTCGAGGCGTTTTGGTCGTCGAAAATCGCCAGCGACATCGGAGGAGAATGACATGGGAACAATAGTGGGACTCGTGATCGGCTATGCCCTCGGCACCCGCGCCGGGGAGAACGGATGGGTCGAGTTCCGGGACTCGCTGAAGACCATCACTACGTCGGAAGAGGTCAGGGACCTCGTCTCGGTCGGTTTCTCGATCGCCCGAGACCTGCTGCAGCGAGCAAGCCTGATGCTCGCCGACCGGCTCCAGGGTTCGGACGTGGGCGCAGTACTGCGACCGGCGGCGTAAAGCCGGCTGTGCGCATGGCGGTTGGACGTACCCGCCAACCTCGAGAGCGTGGCCCACGGGCCCAATCGAGAAGAGGTCTGTTCGTCCTCGACGGCGAAGTTCGGGTCACCCTCGACGGGGTTCAAGCCACCCGGATTGGCCCTCCGTGGGGCGCAATGACACCCTGAGGCTCGGTGTCCGAGGGACTCCGCGGGCGTGGCGACCCCTTAAACTTCCAGCAACCGGAGCGCCAGCCGGCGTCCACGACCCTGCTTCATGGCCAGGGCAATCCAGACCATGAAGAGAGCGTCGATGAGAGCTTCTTGGTCCTCCCCGACGTAGATGGGTCGAAGTCCGACGGCTTGAATGACGGCCTCGGTGGTGCCGCGGTCGCCCTCAGGTGCCGAGAAGAACAGGTCGGCCGGCCCGTCGGCGAACGCGGGGTTCTCCAGGTTCTCGCCTCCGAGGGTGTTGAACGCCCGGGCGTATCGCACGCTGGCGGGAAGAGACGCCCGGCTGTTGGCGACCAGCTGTCCCATCTGGTTGGTCGCGTCGATGACCAGTTTGCCGGCCAGGGCGTCGCTGTGGCCGGCGGTCAGGTCCGCCACGGCGGCGCCCGGAAGGGCCAGGATCACGACTTCTGCCCCCGCCAGTGCCTCGCCGACCGACGTGACCCGTGCCGGCGTATCGCGGGCGACGGTCCGGTCATCGGGATGACGGGAGCCGAAGGTGACGTGATGTCCGGCACCGGCCAGCGCTCGGCCGAGGATTCCGCCGATAAAGCCAGTACCGATGACGGCAATCTCCATGGTCAATGCCCTCCTGTCGACGGAGGCTACCCTGCTCTGGTCGCCTGACCCGCCACCGACCCGGTCCGAGCAGGGGTTCGCCCGGGTCGGGCCAACGCATCCGCGCGATGGCGCACGTGCATCACACCTCTTTCCAGACTGTTGATGGCCGACCGACATCCCGCCATGGATTCACGATCATTCAGGGAGCAACAAGCTGTTTCCTTCCCTTGGGGAGCAATGACTTGAGGCTGGCGAAGCGCTAACGCCCCCTTTACCCGGCTTCCCGCCGTTGCCGACATTTACCGCCCGGTCCAGACGGTTTTGGTTCACTCAGGAAACAACTCACCGACGATGCAGGCTGACATTGTCCCCCACGACGACACACAAGCCAGCGTTTGTGCATGAAGTTTGTATCACAGGTGTCGTGTTGGTGAAGGGAGTCTCCCTATCTCGCCGTTCCCAGTCAGGTGGTTCGGCGATATGCAACCTGGCCTTCGTTCAGACTTAGTGTCTGTGCAGGGCAGGGGTGAACCCAAAATCTCGCAAGGTGGACAAATTCGCTATGAACAGACCATGAAGAGGCCGTAAATCCGACGACTTGTGGCCGGAGGGGTGTAATCTGGTCCTTGTGAAAACTTTCACAAGCCGCCGGGAGGAATGCCCGTGACCGCGTTCGACGCCTACGACCCAGACGACGCTGACCACGCCTACGACGCCTCGGCTGACCTCCTGAACGTCCTGCGCGCCAGCTGCGCCGGTCAACGGCTGGCCGCCCGGCTCCTACCTGCCGTCGATGGGGCCACTCGGTCCGAGGCGGCGGCGCCGCACGCCGACCGTCCCGGATCCGACCGGGCGGAGCGGCCCGATCAAAGCCGCCACCGCCCCCTGTCCGAGGGACGTTCCCCGACCGCAGCCCTGAGCGGCCCGGTCGAGGGACAACCCTGGCGGGCTCCGGCGGATCCCCTCGCCGCCTGGCTGAGCATCCACGACGGCATGGTGCACTCCGGCCTGAAGGCCCGACTGCTAAGCGGTGGGGGCGTGTTCACCACCGTTGACCCTGACGGCCTGGCGCGAGCGTTGGAAGCAAGTAACCGGTTCCGGCGGGACACCAGGCTGGGCGGCCTGCTCCACGATCGCAAGATCTCCTTCCGGGAGGTCGCCCGCACCGACAGCCTGCACGTGGTCATCGATGGCAACAAGGTGTGGACCCACATCGACCGCATCTCGCCCTTGAACCTCGATCCGGAGCACGCAGGCCACTATTCGCCCCTTGGGATTCTGGCGCACAACGTGGCCGGCGTGGGCGACGACCTTATTCTCCGGCTGCGCCGCCGGCAGGGGGGCCGGCCGGTCGGGCCCTACCCAACAGTGTCCCGCCCCCAACCGGCCGAGTCGCGGCCGCGCACCGCACTGTCGCGCTCGCGCACCGCACTGTCCCGGCCCC
>JALYXV010000357.1 GCA_030947025.1 Actinomycetota bacterium
GGGGCCGGCCGTCCAGCCGCTCGCGCCACTGTTCGGGCGGGTGGGCGTGGTTGTGCTGGTCGCCGTTGTCGGCGTCGTCTGGGGCGCGGCGTTCGAAGGTTCACTGGTCGCGGTCGTCGCCCCTGGACCGGTCGCTCGGGCCACGCCAGCCTGTTGGGTCGCGCCAGGCGATGAGCACGCCGCCGTCATAGTGGCCACGAGGATGGCCAGCGCCTGGCGGCTGCGGCGACGCCGGGATCGGGCTGGGCCCCGGGCGTCAGGAGAGATGCTTGAGCAGTTCGGTGAACTCGTCCGCGATCCCGGTGGGCACGGTGTACCCCTTCTCGTCGCGGATCTGGTCGAAATGGTCGCGCACATCCTCAATTGTCAGGTCGGGGCGGTAGTAACCCGGTGTCAAGCCTATGAAGAATCGGGCGATCCTGCCGCCTGCGGCCGAGTACACCTCACCCGTCACCGGGCAGTCCTCGTGCACCAACCAGGCCGCGATGGGCGACACCAGGGCCGGGTCGAGCTTCTCGGCCAGGGTCCCAAGGATCTCCTCGGTCATCCTGGTCCCCGCCACCGGCGCGATGGCATTGACCTTGATGTTGTACTTGGCCCCTTCCTGGGCCAGCACCCGGGTCAGGCCGACCACGCCCATCTTGGCGGCCCCGTAGTTGGCCTGGCCGAAGTTCCCGAGGATCCCGGCATTGGAGGCGGTGTTGAGCACCCGGCCGTACTTCTGCTCGCGCATCTTGATCCAGGCCGGCTGGGTCACGTTGAACGCGCCCCGCAAGTGGACCTCGAGCACCGGGTTGACGAGCTCGGGCGTCATGTTGTGGAACGCCTTGTCCCGCAGGATGCCGGCATTGTTGATCACGATGTCGATGCGGCCGAAGGCGTCCAGGGCGGTCTGGACGATGGCAGCTCCGCCCTCAGGCGTGGCCACGCTGTTGGTGTCGGGCACCGCCACCCCGCCCAGGTCGTTGATCTCCTGGGCCGCGGCGTGGGCCGGACCCTCGCTTCCGCCCTCGCCGCTCACCGAGCCGCCCAGGTCATTGACGACGATCTGGGCGCCCCGAGAGGCCAGCAGCAGGGCGTGTTGGCGGCCCAGCCCGCCGCCCGCGCCGGTGATGACGGCGACTCTGTCCTGGAACTCGATATCAGCCATGGTCGAGCGAAACTACCGCGCCCGGACCGGATTCAGTCCGTCATCGGCATGACCATGGTGGGCGAGGGGAGGGCCGCCTCTTCGTCCAGGCGCCGGATCGAGGTGCCCAGGGCGAGGAACTCGATGGCGTGGGCACCCCACACGTGATTGTTCTCGATCACCCGCACACCGACGATGCCCGAGGCCCCGTCCCGCTCCGCTTCGGCCTGCATGCGGGCCATGGCGATCTCGCGGGCGTCATAGGTGGCCTGGGTGAAGTTGGGCATCTCGGTGTTCTGGCCCACCGTCTTCCACGACTGGCGGAACGACTGGTGGGCCACGTGGTACACGCAGGTTCCCAGCACGAACGAGACGGGGGTATGGCCCGTCTGGACGAGGGTCCACATGTCCTGGCCCGAGAGGTCGGAGGTGAACGGCTTGCCGGCTGGCGTGCGCCACGACCCGCCCCGGCTGGAGCGCACGGCGGTACCGACGGCCAGGAACTCGATCAGGTCCTCGCCCCAGCTGTACTGCTTGTAGTCGAGGCGGACGCCGACAATGCCGTCGGCGCCCAGGGCGTCGGCCTCGGCCTCCATGCGCGCGATGGCGTACTCACGGGCGGTGTACATGGCTTGGGTGAGGACCTGCAATTCCTGGCTCTGGTTCCAGACCTGGAATTGGTAGCCGACGTGATAGATGGAGCTCCCCAGGACCAGGCCGAGCGGGGCGAACCCGGCTTCGTGCAGCAGGGCGAACTCGTTGACCGACAAGTCGCTGGTGAACAGGCCCGGTTGGGTTTCGGCCCCGTCCCGCGGGCCGGACTGGCGCAACCGGGCCAGGGCGGTCTGGGAAAGGATGGTGTGAGGTTGGGGCTGGTACGGCTGTTGGGGCTGGTAGCCCTGTTGGGCCTGGTACCCCTGTTGGGCCTGGTCGCCCTGTTGGGCCTGGTACGGCTGCTGCGGCTGGTGCGGCTGGCTCACGTCGGCGCCTCCTTGTCATGCAATTGTTGGTCCGGTCTTAGCCTCGGTCGAGGCCGATAATTGCGTCGTACACGTGGCGGTGGGTGGCGGCGTACTCGGCCAAATGGCCGGCGACGCACATGACCCACTCGTCGAAGGGAAGGGGCTGATGTTTCAGAACCACGCTCCGCACGGTGTGAACGGCCACCGCCGCCACGTCGCCATGTTCGACCCACGCCTGGTACTGCCAGTCATCCAGGCTGAGCTCGAGGCGGGAAACGGGCGTGCCCCCCGTGCCCCCCGTGCCCGCGCCCGTCGCGGTGGCGCGGTCTCCGGCGATGCGGTGCAGTCCGCGGGCCAGCCGGTCGAGCGGTCGGGCCGGGTCGGCGGTCAGCGACAGGAGCAGCCGGCCCAGGGCGTCGGCGTCCACGGCCGGCCGTGCCCCGGCTACACCGGCCGGGCGCCCAGGTGGCGGTGCCACCACCCGGCAGAACCGGCACGCGCCAGTGACATCGGGTTGCCACGGCGCCCCGCAGTGCTGGCACATCAGAAGCGCCCCCATCGTCACCGACTGTAGGCACCCGGAGGGGGAGGAGTCCGGGTAACGAGGCGAGTTGGCAGTCGGCGCAACTTTGGCAGCGCAACTTTGGCTGGGCGGCTGGGCGGCTGGGCGGCTGGGCGGCTGGGCGGCTGGAACCGTGGCAGGTTGGCCGTTCTTTGGGGAGTTATCCGAAATACCGACGATAAGTCGCCGCGGAACGATCAACCTGCCACGGATCGGCCCCGGGCGGTGACAGGGGCCGCCAACTGACAGACCACCGAGGGGGGAGTCGCCGCACGGTGCGGTCGTGGTGTCCTCAGAACCCCAATGCCGGGCTCAGCGCGAGCGCGGGGGACCGGCGTCGGCGGTGAGGTAGGCGCCCGGCCCGCGGAGCATTTCCCGGTGCCAGCGATGAGGGGTGGCCAGCGCCGCCCGCGGGTAGTCCTCCCACAGCCACCGGACGAAATGGCGTCTGGTCCACTCGCTCGACCCGGCCACGCGAACGGCCACGCGGGCGCCTTTGCGGTGGCGCAGGCCGCGGGAGACGAGGGCGGCCAGCCGGTCGTCCGCGCCGATGCCGGCCATCACATGGCGACGGTAGTAGTTGGCTACCTGGCCCGGGCGGTGGGGTCCGCCCGCGATCACGGCGTGGGCAGCCAGCTCGCCCGTCTCCAGCGCCTGGCCGATTCCCTCCCCGGTGAGGGTGTCGGTCGCCCGGGCCGCGTCACCAACGAACAGGACCCGGCCCGCGGCCAGCTGGGTCGTGGCGACCCGGGCCGGGATGGGCCACGCCTTGGGTGGGGCCTCCGGCTTGGCATCGGCGCCAAGGACGGCGCGGATGTGAGGTCGTTGTAGCAGGTCGGCCCACTGCCCTTTCATCTCATGGGTCGGTTTGCCCGCCGAGCGGTGGATCCCGAAGCCCACGTTGGCCCGCCCGCCTGGGAGCGGGAACGACCAGGCGTAGCCAGGCAGCAGATCGGCATCGAACCACACCCACAGGCCGTGGGCGGCGGCGCCGTCGACGTTGGTGAAGTACTGCCGCAGCGCGTGCCACTCGCCCAGGTACCCATGCTCGTCACTCGCGCCGAGCTTCTTGCGCAGCGGCGACCACATGCCGTCCGCGGCCACGGCATAGCGGGAGACCACGGGTCCGACCCCGTCGACCGCCAGCTCGACCAGGTCGTAGCGCACGGCCGCGTCGGTGACCGCGTGCCCGTCGTAGACCTTGACGCCCGCGGCCCGGGCCACGTCGAGGAACGCGGCGTCGAGATCGGCCCGCCGGGCGACCGCGGCGAAGAGCCCGCCTGAGTCCGGCAGCGGGAAGCGCACGGTGTGGCCCGAGGGCGAGCGGATCCATGTTTCGGTGACCGGCTGCCACGATCCGATGGTGTCAGGGCGCAGCCCCAACCGCTCGTAGCGGCGCAGGGCCCCGGCAGTCAGCCCGTCGCCGCAGCACTTGTCCCGAGGGAACCGGGCCTTGTCGAACAGCACCACCTCGCGTCCCGCCCGGGCCAGGGAGATGGCCGCGGCTGCACCGGCCGGCCCGCCCCCCACCACCGCGACGTCGGCACGCAACATGGAGGCGAGGCTAGATGCCGTGGCCGTCTACTGGTGGAGCGCGGCGGCCAGGACACGGGCCGACGACTTGGTCGCCTTCCAGCCGAGGACATCGGCCGCTCGGGCGGGGTCCAGGGCGAGCGGCCCGTTCACCAGGATGGCCCGGTCGGCACCGAACGGTGACAGGTGCAGCCGGAACGCCGCCTCGGAGCCGGCTAGCAGGAGCCGTCCGGGCAGCGGCACGACCCGGCTGTGGGCCACTTTGGCCAGGTTGGGGGCGCTCAGCCAGTCACCGGGAGCGATGTTTACCACGCCCGTGGCGGCCGACGCCCCGGCCCGGTGCAGGGCGGCCGAGGCGTCCGCCTCGTCCAGGAACTGCAACGCTTGCTTTTTCCCCCTGAAGGCGGGGACGCCGAGGCGGTAACCCTGGACGACTTGGGCCACCCTGGGGTCGGCGTGGGGCCCGAGCACGGCCGCGATCCGCAGCACGAGGGTAGGCGCGGACTCTTCGCACAGCCGCTCGGACCGGAGTTTGTCGATGGCGTATTGGCACTGACGGTTCGGGCGGGGCCAGTGGTCCTCGGTGAGGGGCAGCGGGTTGTCGGGCCAGGCGCCGTAGACGGCCGCCGATGACGCCAGCACGACGCGGGCCGGCCGGGCCGCGAGCACGTTGTAAGTCCCGTCCCAGTTGAGGTGGGCGGCGTCGCCACCCCGCCATAACGCGAATGCCAGGTGGAACAGCACGTCCACGCCGGCCAAGGCCTCCCGGGCGGCATCCTCCCGCAGGTCCGCCTGGGTGTGGATCAGCTTGGTGCCGGTCCCGAACGACCCGTCCGTGCCGCGGGCAAGCGGGCGACGGGCGACCGAGCGGACGGTCGTTATCGTCGGGTCGGCCAGGAGACGGGCCAGCAGCTGGGAGCCCAGGTGACCGGTGGCCCCCGTCAGGCCAACGTCGATCGAACCTCCTCGAAGGCCCGCAGGGCGGCGGCGATGTGTTCCTCGGTGTGGGTGGCCATGACCGACGTGCGCAGCAACGCCCGTCCGGGCGGGACGGCGGGGGGAACGGCGCAATTGGTGTACACCCCCCGGTCGAGCAGGTTGCGCCAGGTGCGGGCCGCGTCCCAGTCCTCGCCGATGTGGATCGGGATGATCGGGCCCTGGGGCTGGGGGCCCACTTCGTAGCCCAACCCCGCCAGTCCGGCGTGCAGCTGCCGAGCCCGCTCCAGGACCACGGCCCGCCGATCAGCGTCGGACTGGGCGATGCGCACCGCAGCCAGGGCCGCCCCCAGGGCGGCGGGAACGCCAGCCGCAGTGAACAGCATCACCCGGCAGGCGATACGGAGGTAGTCGATCACGGCCTTGGGCCCGGCCAGAAAGCCGCCCGAGGAGGCCAGCGACTTGGAGAACGTGCCCATGACCAGATCGGGGGTGATGCCCGCGGCTGCGGCCGTGCCCCGGCCGTCGGGTCCGAGAACCCCGAGCGCGTGGGCCTCGTCGACGAGGAACCGGGCCCCGAACTCGGCGCACACCTCGGCGATCTCGGCCACCGGAGCGATGTCGCCTTCCATGGAGTAGATGCCGTCAACCGCGACCAAAGCGGCGCCCGGCGCCTCCCGCTTGTCCTGCCAGGTGTGGAGCCGGTGGCGCAGGCTGGACGGCAAGTTGTGCCGGAAGGAACGGAAGGTCCCCGCCGACATCCGGGCGCCATCGATCAAGCTGGCGTGGCTGGCGGAATCAAGGAAGACGGCGTCGTTGGCTTCGACCAGGGTTGCCACCAGGCCCAGGTTGACCATGTAGCCGGTGGAGAAGACCAGGCACGCTTCGACCTGCAGCCACTGGGCCAAAGCGTCCTCGAGTTGGCGGTGGAGCCGGAGTGTCCCGTTCATCAACCGGCTGCCGGTGCAGCCGGTGCCGTAGCGTTCGACCGCGTCGATGGCGGCTCGCTTCACCCGGTCATCGCCGGTGAGCCCCAGGTAGTTGTTGGAACCCAGCATGATGACCGGCCGGTCGTCCTGCAGGACGACCGGGCCCGACTGGCTGGCCATCTCCCGGTAGTACGGGAGGAAACCGAGTTGCTCCGCCGCCCGGTATTCCAGCAGTCGGGGCGAGTCGCACTTGTCGAACAGGTCCACCGCCGGTGAGGGCACGGTGTCGGCATGGATCCAAGCTTCGGCCACGGCGATCAACAGTACGGGACGGTCGACGGGCGCGCCAGGAAAAGTGTGACAATTGTCACCGCCGGTCCCCCCGCCGTCCGGCCGGGCCGTCCAGCGGCGTCGCTACCGGTTGCTCATGGCCGGTTGCTCATTACCGGTTGCGGATGGCCTCGAAGCGCTTCTCCCAATCCCGGTGTCGGGCCTTTCCGTCCCGGATGAACGGGGAGAGGGCGATGGCCTTGATGAGCGCCTTGTTGGCCCATTCGCCCGGGCCTCGCAGTGGCCGCAGCACGTCCACGAACAGCACCACCCGCACCCCATCAGTGTCGTTCCAGGCCGAATGCTCGTACCCGTCGTCGAACACCAGGCTCTTGCCCTCGGTCCAATGGGCCACCTCGCCCCCGACGCGAATCCCGCACTGATCCGAAGGTTCGGGGATCTTGAGGGCCAGGTGGTAGCGGATGACACCCCGCCACGGGCCCCGGTGGGGAGGAATGTGCTTGTGGGGAGAGAGGATGGAGAAAAATGCCGTCGTCAGCCCCGGAACCTCCTGTAGGAGCCGGGTCGTCTGCGGGCAGCGGGCGCAGTTGGCCTCCGACTTGAAGCCGTAACCGAAGAAAAAGTACGTCTTCCATTTGTCGTCGTCGGTGAGGGCGCGCTGATCGGTAGAGATGTCCTGGAAGTTGGGCAGCTCGTCTTGGTGCGTCAGGACGCCGTCGAGCTCGGCCCGTATGACGTCGACGCCGTCCTCCAGGGACTGGATCCAGGGAAAGCGCTCCTGGGGGAGAAACGGGGTGGTCTCGACCTCGGAGTAGCGCAGCACCCAACCCTCCATGCGCTGGAGGGCCTTGCCACCTACGTCGTTGCTGAGGTCGATCACCTTGGTCCAGAGGGCCCCAGCCATGAACGCCGAGGCTACTTGGTACGGAACAACGGCCCAGGGGTGCCCGATGGCAGGATGTCGCGGTGCGACTTCTGCTGCTAGCCCCGCCCGGTGCGGGAAAGGGAACTCAGGCCCGCCGGCTGGCCCAGCACTATGGCATCGAGCACATCTCCACCGGCGACATGTTGCGCCAGGAGGTGGCCGCCGCCACCCCCCTGGGTTTGCAGGCTGGGGACTACCTCGACCGTGGGGACCTGGTCCCAGACGAGCTCATCCGCGAGATGGTGATAAGGCGGATTAACGAAGCCGATCGCACGGGCGGGTTCCTCCTCGACGGCTACCCCCGCAACCTGGCCCAGGCGGAAGAGGCGGGCCAGCTGGCTCGGGACAACAACATTCAGATCAACGGGGCGGTCTACCTCGATGTCCGCCAGGAGGAGTTGCTGCGGCGCCTACTGGAGCGGGGAGGCCATGAGTCGCGGAGCGACGACAACGAAGCGACCATTCGCCACCGCCTCGAAGTCTTCGATACCCAAACCCGCCCGCTGGCGGAGTACTTCGGCCAACGGGGCCAGTTGGTCTCGGTCGACGGGGAGCAGCCGGTGGAGAAGGTGACGCAGGACATCATCAACCAACTGTCGGCGCGCTCGTCGGTTACACCGTTATCAGGGCCGGGTCAACCTGATTCAGATGGTGGGTCTCATTGAGGCTGTGAACGACCCGGCGCTCGTCGCCCGCCAGCACCCGGTTGACCGAGGCGTGGGCGGGCCGGAAGATCATGTCCTCGGTCAGGCCGAGTACGTGGCTCACGTAGCCGTTGGTGACCCCGCTGTGGCAGGCGACCGCCACTCGCTGCCCGGGGTGGCGGGCCACGATCTCGTCGATGGCGGGCACGACCCGAGCGCGGAAGTCGGCGCTTGACTCGCTGTAGGGGTAGACGTCCCAGCACCGCTCTTCGATGAACCGCTCCTGCAGCCGGTGAAGCTGGTCCACTCCGATCAACTCGGTGAGGCCCGAGCCCTCGGGGACATCCCGGAACAGTTCGATTTCCCGCAGGTCGTCGATCACGACCGGTTGCAGCCCGTGGTGTTTGGCTACCTCCCGGGCGGTGGTGAGGGCTCGCATGAGAGGGCTCGAGTAGACAGCGTCGATGTGCTCGTCGGCCAGGGCCCGACCCACTGCGTCGGCCTGGCGGAGGCCTGTTTCCGACAGTGGCGGGTCGACCCAGTCTCTTGCCTTGGGCTTGTCGCGGTGGGGGAAGTGCTGCTTGCCATGGCGGATCAGGAGCAAGGTGGTCACGCCCGGGATGTTGGTCAAGAAGGTCCGGTCGAGTGGGGACGCAGAGGGCATCGGAGAAGGTGGCTCGAGGGGAGCCTCCGAAGTGATGTCGGGGTCGGTCGTGGTCACGCCGCCCCGAACATCTGCAGCCACTGCTGCTTCGACTTGGGTTTGAACACGAAGTTGAGCTCCTTGACATCGGCCATGGTCGCGGCCGCCGGTGCCGAGTAGCGATGCCCGGGGAAGACGACGGTATCGTCGGGCAGCGCGGCCAGGCGCTGCAGGCTCTCGTACATGGCCCCGGTGTCCGAACCGGGCAGGTCGGTACGGCCGCACCCTTCGAGGAAGAGGGTGTCGCCCGAGACCAGCCTCCCGTCGACCAGGAAGCACTGACTGCCGGGCGTGTGGCCGGGCGTATGCAGTAACTCGATCTTGACCCCGCCCACCTCGACCGCGTCGCCGCTGGCATGGGTCACCAGGTCCAGGGCCGACACGCCGGTCGTGTGTCGCACCCATTCCGCCTCGGCCGCGTTCACGTGGATCTTGACCGGCTGGTGCTCCAGCAGGGCCGCCACCCCTTCGACGTGGTGGCCCAGGAAGGAGCCGCCCACGTGGTCGGGGTGGTAGTGGGTGGCCAGGGCCCCAGTCAGCACCATCCCGTCGTTGTCCAGCACCTCGAGCAGGTCGGCGATGCGATAGGCGGGGTCCACGATCACGGCCTGGCGGGTTTGGCGGTCGCCGATGAGATAGACGAAGTTGACCATCTGGCTGGCCATGGGGTCGTCGACCGCGAAGTCACGACCCGACAGCAGCTGGCGGAAGTAAAGGCGTTCGGCCACGACGAAGGACGCTACGCGCCCGGCGCCGGTGCAGCGCCCGGAGCCGGTGCAGCGCCCGGAGCCGGTGCAGCGCCCGCAGCGGGCGGGGCGGGCGGGGCGGGCGGCCGGCCTGCTCGGACGATGAACGACTGGCTGGCGGCGCCAAGCAGGGTACCGTCTTCGGCCCACAGGTGCGCCCGCCCGTGGCCGAAGCCGTTGGCGATGCCGAGGACGTGGATGTCGCACAGGACCCAGTCAGTAGGGACCAATTGCACCACTCGGATGGTGTTGTCCAGGCTGTTGCCGATCGAGGGCCGCCCGAGGGCCTGGGCCACCCCGGACGGGACGTAGTCGCCGAGGACCGAGAGCCAGGCGCTGCTCGGCTCCGGCTGGCCCGGAAGCCGGGCCCAGAGAGCGCAGCGCCCATCACCGGGCGTTCCGTCCAGCTCCTCGAGCTGCCGGCCCAGGGCCAGGCGCATCTCCACCCGCTCGAGGACGGTGCCGGTGAACTCGGGTGGGAGCCGGCGGCGGGTCGACTCCTCGTGGCTGGGAACGTCGGGGCGACGGACATACGTACCGCGGAGATCCAGATGGCGGCGACCGAGGGCGGCGTTGACGGAAAGGATCTCGTTACCGTCAACCCGGCCGATGGCCCGGGCCTGGGTGGTCTGGTGGCCGACCACGGCCAGGGTGACGACGAAGTCGACCACACTGCCGGTGGGGGCGTACGAGAGGTACTGGGCGGTGGCCCAGATGGCGGGACGCCCGCTGGCGTGTTCCATGGCCGCCACTCCTGCCGCCAGGCCGCAGCCGCCCATCAGGAAACGGCCCGGGGTGGACACGCCTCGCGTCACCGGCAGCCGCCAGAGGAGGCGGTCGGCGGTTGGTTCCAGCCCGAGGAACGTCCGTGCGTCCATCGCCGGCACGCTACCGGCCCGACCGGCACGCTACAGGCCCGACCGGCCCGATCGGCCCGACCGGCCCGACCGGGGCGCCGAATTCGATATTCGTCTTCATCGAGTTTGTGAGAATAGAAGGCGAATGTTCAAGGACAATTCGATCGTGACGTCAGGTCGGTGTGACCTCACGCCGTTTCGGGTACTGATGTGTTTGCCGTATGCATTGGGGGAGGAAAGTCGCCGATGAGCACCGTTTGGACCACCCCGCTCACACCGCGGGCGAGCTGAAGACGATCGAAGAGATCATCACCGTGATCGACCCGGCCAACACCGGCGATGACGCTGGTGACGAGGCCAGCGACCGCACCGGCAGCGGCGTCACTTACGACGACCTGCTCGCCCGGGGCTCGGATGAGCCGCTCGAATGGGGCGTGGACGACGAGACCCGTCTTCTGTCCATCAATTACACGTCCGGGACCACCGGCCAGCCGAAAGGGGTGCAGTACACCCACCGCGGCGCCTATCTGAATTCCTTCGGCGAGGTTGTGCACTCGGCCCATACCCCGGATTCGGTTTATCTCTGGACGTGGCACTGAGGAGGCCTTTTCCGGCGGTTGGTTCCATTCCGGAGACCTCGGTGTCGTGCATTCCGACGGTTACGTCGAGTTGCGTGACCGAGCCAAAGATGTCGTGGTCTCCGGGGGCGAGAACATTTCCACGGTGGAAGTGGAGCAGGCCATTGCGTCCCACCCGGCAGTGCTCGAAGTGGCCGTCATCGGGGTGCCCGATGAGAAGTGGGGCGAGCGGCCCAAGGCATTTGTCGTTGTAAAGGACGGCGAGTCTGCGTCCGAAGACGAACTGATCGATCACGTCAAGTCGAAGATCGCCAAATATAAGGCGCCCAGCTCCGTCGAAATCATGGCGCAGCTGCCCAAGACCTCCACGGGCAAGGTGCAGAAGTTCGAAACTGCGGGAGAAGGAGTCGGCTCGCTAAGGGACCGGGGCCGGAAGCGGGAGGGACCGGGGCCGGATGCGGGGGAATCTATTGCCGCCTGCTATTGCCAGGCGTCAGTGCGCCTGCAGCAGAAGCAGATGTCTGCCCTTGAGGGGAACCTTGTCACCGGCCATATACGTCTCACCCGACGGCGACCCGGCCGTGTCGAGTGCCACTTGCCAGCTGCGCCCGCCCAGGTCGGTCGGTATGACGAAGTCGATGGGCTGGTCCCAGGCATTGAACAGCAGGTAGAACGAGTCGTCCCGCACCGGCTGGCCGTGGCGGTCCAGGTCGGGTATGGCCCCACCGTTGAAGAACACTCCAAGGCTGCGGGCGTAGCCGGTGTCCCAGTCGGCATCGCCCATCTCGGAGCCGTCGGGCTTGAACCAGCCGATGTCCTTGAGGCCGTCTCGGCCCCGTCCCCGCACCGGCCGGCCCTGGAAGAACCGCCGCCGGGAGAACACCGGATGGGCCCGCCGCAGCGCGATCAACTGCCGCGTGAACTCCCACAGGTCGGTGTCGGCCCGCCCCCAGTCGTACCAGGAGATGTCGCTGTCCTGGCAGTAGGCGTTGTTGTTGCCCCGCTGGGTGCGGCCCAGCTCGTCGCCGCCCAGCAGCATGGGGACACCCTGGGAGAGCAGCAGTGTGGCGAGGAAGTTGCGGGCCTGGCGCTGGCGCAACTCGTTGATCTCGGCGTCGTCGGTCTCGCCCTCGGCCCCACAGTTCCAGGACCGGTTGTCGTCGGTGCCGTCCCGGTTGCCCTCCCCGTTGGCCTCGTTGTGTTTGCCGTTGTATGACACCAGCTCGTGCAGGGTGAAGCCGTCGTGGGCGGTGATGAAGTTGATGCTGGCCGACGGGCGCCGGCCGGTGAACTCGTACAGGTCGGAGCTGCCCGTGAGCCGCTCGGCCAGATCGCCCAAACGCGCCGCGTCCTCCCGCCAGTAGTCGCGCATCGAGTCCCGGTAGTGGCCGTTCCACTCCGACCACACGGGCGGGAAGTTGCCGACCTGATAGCCGCCCTCGCCCACGTCCCAGGGCTCGGCGATCAGCTTGACCTGGCTGATCACCGGGTCCTGCTGGATCAGGTCGAAGAAGGTCGACAGCCGGTCAACCTCGAAGAACTGCCGGGCCAGGCTGGCCGCCAGGTCGAATCGAAAGCCGTCCACATGCATCTCCAGCACCCAGTAGCGCAGTGAGTCCATGATCAGTTGCAGCACATGGGGCTCGCGCATGTTCAGGGTGTTGCCCGTGCCCGTCGTGTCCCAATAGAAGCGGGGGTCGTCGGGGGTCAGGCGGTAGTACCGGGCGTTGTCCAGGCCCCGGAACGACAAGATGGGGCCGAGATGGTTTCCTTCGGCGGTGTGGTTGTAGACCACGTCGAGGATCACCTCGAGGCCGGCGTCGTGCAGGGTGCGCACCATGGCTTTGAACTCGTTGACCACCCCCTGGCCGGGGCGGGAGGCGTAGCCGTTGTGGGGCGCCAGGAACCCGATGGAGTTGTAGCCCCAGTAGTTGCGCAGCGGGGGCTTGAGGCCGGCCAGGCGGTGGTCATGGACGAACTGGTGGATCGGCATCAACTCGACCGCCGTCACCCCGAGTTTGGTGAGGTACTCGATGATGGCGGGGTGGGCCACCCCGGCGTAGGTGCCCCGGAGCTCGGGCGGCACGGCCGGATGGGTCGCAGTGAGCCCCTTGACGTGGGTCTCGTAGATGATGGTCTTGTGCCACTGGGTGCGGGGCGGGCGGTCGTGGCCCCAGTCGAAGTGGCGGTCGGCCACGATGGACCGGGGCATGTAGGGGGCCGAGTCGTCGTCGTTGCGCACCCGGTCGTCGCCGGTGCGGAGGTCGTAGGGGTAGACGGCCTGGTTCCACCGGATCTCGCCGTCGACCGCCTTGGCGTACGGGTCGAGCAGGAGCTTGTTGGGGTTGCAGCGCGCGCCGCGTTCCGGGTCGTAGGGGCCGTCGACCCGGTAGCCGTAGCGGGTGCCCGGGCCGACGCCGTAGATGTACCCGTGCCAGCAGTAGCCGTCGATCTCGGGCAGGGTGAGGCGGGTCTCTTTGGCCTCGTTGCCCTTGCCAGGGATGGTCTCGAAGAGGCACAGGTCCACGCGCTGAGCGGCGGACGAGAACACCGAGAAGTTGGTACCAACGCCATCCCACGTGGCGCCGAGCGGGTAGGGATCACCGGGCCAGACGTCGGGCATGGGCCATGACCCTACCCCTGTGAGAAGCGCATCAACCCCACCAGAACGCGGCCACCACGATGCCGTAGAGGCCGATGAGGGCGACCCCTTCGAGCCACACATACTCGCCGTCGGCCAGCACCACGATGACGACGATCGTCGCCAGCGCCAGGGCGGCGACCTCAAGGGTGGGGAAAACGAGGGTCAGTGGCGTGGGACCGGTCAGATGCGAAATGAGGACCAGTGCTGGAGTGAGGAGGAGCGCTACTTGCAGCGGGCTGTTCAATATGGTGCTGAGCGCGTAGTCCGGCCGGCCCGAGAGGGCGAAGCGGATGCCGACCATGTTCTCGACCGCATTGCTGGCGATGGCCACGATGACGAGCCCGGTGAAGGTCTGCGACAGGCCCAGGGTTTTGGTGGCCGGTTCCAGCGCGGCGACGAACCAGTCCGACACCACGGCCGCACCCAGGCTCCCGACCCCGAGCAGGACGATGGCGAGTGAGAGTGGCCAGGAGGGATGGCCGGACCGGCTCTCGCCCGTCTGGTTTTCGCCGACCGGGTTGTCGCCCGACGGGTTGTCGCCCGACGGGTTGTCGCCGACCGGGTTGTCGCCCGACGGGTTTTCGCCGACCGGGTTGTCGCCCGACGGGCCGGTCGGTTCCTCCGACGGGCCGGGGTCGTCAGCCTCGCTAGGCTCGGACCCCGTGCCGCCATGAAGCCAGAACGGAATACTCAAGGCGTAGACGGCGATGAGGATGAGGGCCACGGCCCCTGAGAGTTGAGTGGCGTGCGGTGCGGCCGGGGTGTGAAGCCGGGCGGCCAGTGTGGGGACGAGTAGCGCCGCCACTGCCAGCAGAAGCAGCGTCCCGATCATTTTGGGCGCCTCGGACGCGAACCGCTGGGTGCCATGGCGGAGCCCTCCGGCCAGGACGGCGACGCCGAGCACCAGCAAGGTGTTGGCCAGGATCGAGCCCACCACGGCGGCCCGGACTACGCCGATCAGCCCGGCCCGGAGGGCGAAGATCCCCACCAGCAGTTCCGGCAGGTTGCCCAGGGCCGATTGGAGCAGCCCGGTCGCGCCCGGTCCGAGGCGCTCGCCCACCTGTTCGATCGACTGCCCTACCAGGGCGGCGAGCGCAGCCAGGGCAACGGCCGAGATGAGGAATGTGGCGACCGTGTGCGGGCTGAGGGTCGCGGCGGCGCCCGAGGCGACGGTCAAGGCGACCGCTGCCGCCGTGGTCAGCCGCTCGCTCGGTTTCAGGGCTCGCAGATCAAGGCCCATGCCGCCCCGAACGGTACCGGCGCCTGCGCTGTCCCCGCCCGCTTGGGTTGATGGGCTTTCCTGGCTGTGCTTGATGGTGGCCTCCGGGCTGGGGGCGGAGGGGCTTCGGACCGGTCAGACCGAACTGGGACGGTCATGTCTGACCCTGGCTGCGCTTGATGGTGCGCTTTCGGGGATCCGGGCGGCCGGGCTCAGGCCGGTCACACCAAACGGTGCCCGTCGGATCCACCGTGGCTGTGCCTGATGGGGCATTCCGGGTTCCGGCCGGCCGGCTCGGGTCCGTCACACCAAACGGGGAAGGTGGCCCGAACCGTGGCAGCCGGGGCGGCCTATTTTCCCCAGGACCTGCCACAGAATCCCCGTGTTCAGTTGCCGCGTACCGGCAGGTAGACGTGGGCGCCGGCGCTCAGGAACTCGGCCGACTTCTCCTGCATTCCCGTCTCCAGGGCGTCGTCGCCCGTCACCCCGTGGGCGGCGGCGTAGTCGCGCACGTCCTGGCTGATGCGCATGGAGCAGAACTTGGGACCGCACATGGAGCAGAAATGCGCCGTCTTGGCGGGCTCCGCGGGCAAGGTCTCGTCGTGGTAGGCGACCGCCGTCTCCGGGTCGAGCGACAGTTCGAACTGGTCGGCCCAGCGAAACTCGAAGCGCGCTTTGGAGAGGGCGTCGTCCCAGGCCTGGGCGCCGGGATGGCCCTTGGCCAGGTCGGCGGCATGGGCCGCGATCTTGTAGGCGATAACCCCGGTCTTGACGTCGTCGCGATTCGGGAGGCCCAGGTGCTCCTTGGGCGTGACGTAACACAGCATCGCAGTCCCGTACCAGCCGATCATGGCCGCGCCGATGGCGCTGGTGATGTGGTCGTAGCCCGGGGCGATGTCGGTCGTGAGGGGTCCAAGGGTGTAGAAGGGCGCCTCGTGGCACAGCTCCAGTTGGAGTTCCATGTTCTCCTTGATCTTGTGCATGGGCACGTGACCAGGGCCCTCGATCATCACCTGGACGTCGTGGTCCCAGGCGATCTTGGTCAACTCGCCCAGGGTGCGCAGTTCTGAGAGTTGGGCCTCGTCGTTGGCGTCGGCGATGCATCCCGGGCGCAGCCCGTCGCCCAGGGAGAACGCCACGTCATAGGCGGCCAAGATCTCGCACATCTCCGCGAAGTGGGCGTAGAGGAAGTTCTCCTGGTGGTGGGCCAGGCACCATGCGGCCAGGATGGAGCCGCCCCGGCTGACGATTCCGGTCGTACGGGCGGCGGTGAGGTGGATGTAGCGCAGGCGCACCCCGGCGTGGACGGTGAAGTAGTCGACGCCCTGTTCAGCCTGCTCGACGAGGGTGTCGCGATAGACCTCCCAGGTGAGTTCCTCGGCTCGGCCGTCGACCTTCTCGAGCGCCTGGTAGATGGGCACGGTGCCGACCGGGACCGGGGAGTTGCGGACGATCCATTCCCGTGTGGTGTGAATGTCCCGGCCGGTCGACAGGTCCATGACCGTGTCGGCGCCCCATCGGGTGGCCCACGACATCTTGTCGACCTCGTCGGCGATCGACGAGGCGACGGCGGAGTTGCCGATGTTGGCGTTGATCTTTACGAGGAAGTTGCGGCCGATCGCCATGGGCTCGGATTCGGGGTGGTTGATGTTGGCGGGGATGATGGCCCGGCCGCGGGCCACCTCGGTCCGGATGAACTCGGCTTCGAGGCCTTCACGGAGGGCCACGAACTCCATCTCGGGGGTGATCTCGCCCCGGCGGGCGTAGTGCAGCTGGGTCACTGTTCGGCCCGGCACGGCTCGACGGATCCGGTGGGTGCGGCCTTCGAAGGCGGGGCCGGGGGTGCCGGCGCGGGCCGCGGCCCGGCCGTCGTCGCGGAGCGTGGGCTGGCGGCCGGCGGTGATCTCGGTGTCGCCCCGGGCCTCGATCCAGGGGCTGCGGTGGGCCGGTAGTCCCACCTCGGGGTCCGAACCCGGGCCGCTGGTGTCGTACAGCCGGACCGGTTGGTTGGGCCGGTCGCCGGGCGAGTCGTGCAGGTGGACCTCCCGGAACGGGACCTGGACATCGGGACGGCGGCCACCGACGTACACCTTGTGCGTGGTTCCTGGGGGGGTGGACACCACGCCGTCGCTGGGGCTGGGGCTGGGAAGCGTGTGGGTCATTGGTTTCTCCCTCCACCGGCATTACCCGGATCAGGTTCGACGGTCGCGGCCGGGTAGGCCGCCTCTCAGCCCGGTCTCTCCGAGCTCCCGTGTCCCGCCCAGTCTCGCGCAGCCATCGCTGTGGGTGCTCGGCGCTCAACCGCTACAGTGGCCACCCTGGACGTCGGGCTCCCGGCGGGACCGGGCGGCGTGGCCGAGTGGTTTAGGCAAGGGCCTGCAAAGCCCTGTACAGCGGTTCGATTCCGCTCGCCGCCTCCAAGAAACCCCTGGTCAGGAGCCATGCCGGACTTTGGGAGTGGGCCGCCCGAAGCCTTGTCCCATAAGTGTCCCATAACCGTCTCATAATCGGGATACACTGACGAGTCATGGCAGGCCCGAGGAACAGGTGGGGGAGCGGCTCGATCCGGAAGCGTCCGGGAAGGGCTGGGTGGGAGCTGCGGGTGTCCGCCGGTCGGGATCCGGTGACGAAGCGCTACCGCTACGTAAGCCGCTCGTTCGCCGGTACGAAGAAGGATGCAGAGGCAGCCTTGGCCGCCTTGCTGACCGAGGTGAACTCCGGTGCCGGCGGACACAAGGGTAGCGATGCCACCGTCGGCGAAGTGGTCGAGCAATGGCTCGACCTGAAGCGTGAGAGCCTCTCGGTCACGACCTGGGAGGCGTACGCGGGTAAGGCTCGCTTCAGGCTCATCCCCGCTCTTGGCAGCATCCCGGTCCGGAAGCTCACCGTACGGGACATCGACGGCTTCTACCGGGGTCTTCGTCGGGAGCAGCAGTTGGCCGCATCGACGATCCGGCAAATTCACAACGTCCTTACGGGCGCGCTTGATCAAGCGGTGCGATGGGGGTGGCGTAACGACAATCCGGCTCGATTGGCGACCCTGCCACCGCAGCACCAGTCTGAGGTGCACGCACCGTCGCCGGTCGCGGTCCTCGCCGCGATCGAGGCCGCAAACGACGAGTTCTCGACCTTCTTGCGGGTGTCGGCGGCTGTTGGCGGCCGGCGGGGCGAGGTTGGTGCCCTCAGATGGCCAGTGGTTGACCTTGACGGCGCTGAGTTGAAGATCGTGCGGGCCCTCGTTGAGTCTGCTGACGGGTCAATCTTCGAGAAGGACACCAAGACCCACCAAGCCCGGCGTGTCGCCCTTGATCCTGGCACAGTCGCTGCACTTCGGGAATGGCGTCGCATCGTCGAAAAGCGAGCAGCTGATGCGGGCGTGGAACTTCTCGCAGACGGGTTCGTTTTCAGTGCTGAGGTCGACGGATCTCGACCCTGGCGCCCCTATCATTGGACGAGCGTCTGGCGCCGCGTGAGGGACAAGTCGGGGATCGATCCCGCCGTGCGCTTACACGATCTCCGACACTTCGCGGCGACTCACCTCCTCGACGCGGGCGTACCGGTGAAGACGGTCAGCTCTCGCTTGGGTCATGCCCGTCCTGGCACGACGCTTAATGTGTACGCCCAGTTCATTCCCGCAAGTGACCGTTCGGCCGCCGACGTAATGGGCCGGATTTTGACCCGGCCCACGCCAACAACAATCGAATCCCTGATCCCCGAAACAGGCGAGGAGCCCGCAGCAGGGTAGAGCCCGCGCTCGGACGACTGATGCGACCGAAGCCCCAATCGCACCGGTGCCCCGTCTTGCCCCTGGGGAGCGTGGGCTTCAGCGGCTGTCGACGCGAGACTATTAGGCAAACCACCACACCGGAGGCAGAAACCGTCACAATGGTTCAACGGAGATTGTGCGCTGCGCCCTCGGCGTCGTCCAGAAACGCGGGGCGGCCGTCATCGACCCGGTGATCCAGACCTTCGGCCCCCCGGAGGCGGAGTACCTTGGCCGGCATGTGAGCAAGGTCCGTGCAACGACGGATGCAAGCCCTCGGAGTGTCTTCTAGCCAGGGCCGTCATGCCCACGTTACTTGCATCCCTGCGCTCTACGACCAACAACGAGTACCAAGTTATCTCCAAGATCCTCCAGGATTCGCTCGCCTCCGCTTAGCGGCCATCCCCCTCAAGGGCGAAGGCGTTGCCGCGTCTCGACGCCTTGTGCCGGCCCAGACTCAAACAGCGGCGGTCGACGCCCGCTTCAACCCACTCCGCCCGCCAACCCGGTCTTGTTGAAAGCCGTCCCAGCCGGCGAGCACGCCATTCGCGGGTTCCGCAACGCCGACATCACTTGCCCGGCTCTACCGGCGGGCAACGACAGGTAACAGACAAACCCACCAACGATGCGAAAGGTTTCCCGGCTCATCATCGAACTCCGAGGCCACGGCCTCGTCGCCAAATCCCCCGGGACCGCCGACACCCAGGTAACCCCTACGGACAAAAGGTGATGACGCGGCCATCGCCGTCCACGGAACACCACCTCCCTCTCGAATATCTCGCCGCGGCATAAACTCAACATCAGCGGTATTTCGCGACACCCGTAACTCTTGGCGGGTACTTTTATAACGCCGGCTCACAGACGCCAAGCGGAGCTTTGCTCGACAGATGAAAAGTGAGTTGCCATCACTGCATTCAAGGGGCCTGAGCCAAAGGACGCCGCCGTACACAACAACGAGGTGGCGACGAGCTGCGACCTCCAGCGCGGCCGAGAGATGGCCCACAAAGGCCCGGCTCCTGGGAATGTGTCGTCGGAGGTGTAAATGAGCCCAGGAACGGCTGCCGCGTTCGCATGGCGCCCTCTCCTGAGGCGCTCAAAATCCCCAACATTGTTGGTAAGAAGGATCCGTCCTTCGTCGAGCGCTGCTTGCATAACATCGGCATCACCGAGAGACCGGAGGAAAGGACGGCCAGCAACCGCCTCACAGTCGATTCCTCGCTTGACGAGAGCAATCGCGATGGCAGGCGAGAACATCTCGTCTATGAGGAGCGACTGAGGTGCTTCTGGCTGTTCCGAGCTCACCTGCCGAGTAGCTCTTGTTCACGCTCCCATCGCAGCCGGGATTGGTTGGACTCGGCACGAGCGTGACGGATGAACTCGTCAATCTCGCTCTGGTAGTCGGCCCAATATGCCAGCGCGGCCCTGACCTGCTGCGAAGCTAGACCTGAGGTGTCCGCGATGAGCGCCACGATCTCCTCTCCGCCCAACGCTGCTTCCACCTTCCTCGCGGACTCAACCGCAGCGACGACCTCCCACACATCGGGTCCGGCGACCAGCCGAGCGCGCCGCCCGGCGGGTCCATCTCGGAAGACGATCAGAGGGTGCTCGTGCATGCGTAACGCTTCGTCGACCAGTCGATTGCTGGCACTGGACAGCGACATGCCGGGATGGGCAGCGACGAATGCGTTCAATCGGTCTAGCACCTGGTCTTCGAAACGAACAGAGGACGGCGTAGCCACCCCTACATTGTAAGCTACCGTAGGCGCGGCGTCCATATATCCAGGCAGGAGGGCCAACTCGTGTTGGCCCTCCTCTCCCGTGGAGCACCTCGGAAGCGGCCACAGCCCCCATGGTCACGCTTGCTGACGCCAGAAGCTGCCCTGGCGGTCAAAACAAGTGGCGCTCAACAACAAGCTTGACCACGCCGAACCAGGACATCCACAGGAAGCCCGTCGCGACGGACATCGCCGGCGACAGCCCGTCCGAACACGCCAGATACCGGATGCCTTACCTCTCAGCCGAGAACAACCTAACTTCGGAGACGAGCTCAACGAACTCATACGGTTTGGCGCGCTCGTCCGCACCCAGCGGTATTCCTTAGCTTAGCCGTTTGCCTCACACACTCGCTTGCGTGATGACAGAACCCGAGCCACACTAATCACATGACTCAGGAACCTGACCTCAAGCAGTGGCACTCGTACTGTGAATCCTGCGAAGAGGTGAGGGCCTTTAAAGGGCGATTATGAACATATTGTTCATAATGACAATGGCGTCTGGATTCATACCCTTATGGTGTGCCACACCTGCGAGGCACCTACCCTTGTAATCCAGGAGCCGTATCCGGATGGAGACGTCTCGGAACCAATCCAGCTGTATCCCCTGGCCCGCGGCGCGCGACTGCACGGAGCGCCGACAAACGTACGGAACGCATTTCGCGAGGCCGTGAGCTGTCTCGAACGGGCAGGGGCTTCGACGGCTACCGCCATCATGTGTCGACGGACACTCGAGGTTCTATGTGCGCAGCACGGCGCTTCGGGCCGCGACCTGAAGACTCAGCTTGAGGCTCTTCACGCATCAGACTTTATCGATCGGAATCTGCTCGAATGGGCGACGGAGCTGAGGTTCCTCGGGAACGAAGCTGCACACGGTGTTGGAGAAGTCGATCGGAAGGACGCAAAGGACGCCGTGGAATTTGCCGAAGCCATGCTTAGTTATGTTTACACCTACAGGCAAAGCTTCGATTCCTTCAAACAGAGACGAAAGGCGACTGCAAAGACAAAGCCCAAGAGGGTCCGGAAGGGAACGTCAACCCTATAAGTCCGCGACGACATTCCAGCGCGACGATAGATTGCGACGGCAACAACACAACGCGATCGCCCGCCTGACGGACTATCCAAGTGGGTGACTTTGATCGAGGAATGTGACTATGCGGTGCAACTTGCGCGATCAACGCAGAACAATGGAGGTATGCCATCCGATAACGCCCCGTATCGGCTGACCGTCGATGTCGCTCTTGTCTGGTCGGATTCACGATGTTCAGTCAACCGTGCCTGCGGGCACAACCCAACGGCATCGCTGCCCGGTGACCTCGGCGATGAGGTCGAAGTCGGCATCATAGTGCAGTACGGCCAAGTCGTGCTCTTCGGCGGCCGCGGCGACCAGCAAGTCGGGGATCTTTCGGCCACGTTGGCTCCGTTGCGCGAGGAGTCGCTGTACTCGGAGCGCCCGTTGTACGTGGGATGCCGTTGTCTCGACAGCCACGAAGGCGTCCAAGGCGGCGTTGAGCTGATCCCATTCGTCAGCATTGCGAGCTGAGTATCCGATCTCCAGGTCGCAGATCCGTGGACGTCCGATCTGACCGGCGGAAGCGAGGGGCTCGACAGCGGTGCGGACCTCAACCCGGGCCAGCCGTTTAAGGACGCTGGTGTCGATTAGATAGTTCAGCGCCACGCGTCGGTACGATCCTCAAGTCGCGCGTTGGCGAGCGCATCAAGAGCCTTTGCGGTTCGGCGCTGCCGCTCTTCTGTGGTGCGGCGAAGCGCTTCGTTGACTGTGTCCTTGATCGTGGTCGTACCAAGCTCGGCTTGGGCGGCGCTCAGAACGGCGTCATCGAGGTCAACCAGGTGTTTCGTCATAAATCGAGTATATACTCTCATCCGCTAGTATATCCACCAGAGTCGGGCCGTCATCTTCCCGGCCTGGTGACGGCCCGTTGGTCGAGCTCTTCGTCGTCTGCGTTCAGGATGACACACCATCCGGTAACGCCCCGTATCGTGACTTGGGATGACGGGATCGACACCACGTTGTTCGCGGGTCCCGGTATTGGAGCGTGTGCAGGCACGTCGGGAGTTTAAAGCGCCTCCGCGGCGAAGTGCGCGCCATGGCACCTAAGGGGGGGCGAGCCCGGTTGGACTCCTGCAGCCGGCGGCCCAGGGCCCGCAGCGCGGCCCGGACCTCGGGGGGCGAGCGGACCTCGACCGCGAAGGGCAGCCCGGCGATGTAGCGGGCGAGCCACTCGACCTCGTTGGCGCCGACGCGCCCTAAGGGATCGTTCTGGCGTATTTGTGGGATACCGATGAGCTCTTGACGGTCGTCGACGAGGTAGGTGCTGGCGAGGCCTTCGTTCTGCGGCGGATGGTGCTCCAACAGCGCCAGGCCGGCGAGGTTCCGGAAACGATCGTGGGGAGGGCCGGTGGCCAGCCAGGCGATCATGACATCGTCGACGGCGCGGCGGTCGTCTGGAGTGAGCCCGTTCCAGGTCAGCCCAACTGGCGTTCTCTGTGGACGACTTCCCAGGTCACGCCGTTTGGCGTCGGCGACGGGTCACGTATTCTGGTCAGCGATGGCGCAGACCCGATCGCTAAAGACACCGGTAGCACCTCGCCCGTGAGGACCGCCGAAGAACCGGTCATGCCGTTCACCATGCCTTTGCAGCCGTTCATTCCCTACCCAGTCCACGACCTCTGGCACGGCCGTGGCTAATGAGGAATGGCTTGGTGCTTGGTGGCGGCCCGGCAGTGGCGAGGTCGGCGGTCAACTCGTTCTCGATGAGAATGGGATCAACCTCGTCCTCTTCGGTTCTCTGGCCGATTGGGGAGACACGGATTTCACGCAAGGCGTTGGATTCCCGCTTTCCGAGCCGCAAAGGCTCCCCATCGTTTACGGGAGGTCGGTTACCCCTATATCGGTCCTGAACGCTCGTTGCGACTTTCCAATTCCTCCGGGCGCGATCGGCTCAGAGAGAGGCACGCTGAGGCCGCGGTGGAGGCACATCTTAAGGCAGTTGAGGGGGAGCCGACTTTCACTGGGCTTCGTATGGAAATCGAGGCGCTGCCCGCGTGGGCGCGCGAGCGCGGTGTCAGGATCCGTCGTTGGTTGGATGGGACGCGGACCGAGTTCGTCGTGCAGCCGCACGACCTTGGCACTGCCCGCCTGCCCGGCGGTGAAATCATGCGGATCGAGCAGGATGCGATCACGACTCCTGGACCACGGGAGTACCGAATCCACCAGCCAGTGACGCTGTCGGTCGAAGAGTCTGGAAACTCAACCTGGTCCGGCCTTTTGAACCGCTGGTTGCAGCCCATCCAAGTGCTCCTCTGGATAGCCACTGCAGAGGCGGGACGCACAGAGAGACTCGATCTCCTAGTCCCGCAGGAGGGGCCAGTAGGCTCTACGTGGGCCAAGTTGTGGGTGCCGCTCGTCGAGCCACCGAGGCGAACCTCGCGAGAGTTGACTTCCCACGACGTCCTTCTTTTCGCGGACGAGATGCCAGGCGGCTTCGGCCCCGGGATGGCAAGATGGTTTAACCTGTGGCTTGAGCTACGACACGTACTTGGGCCGTTATACGCCAGAGCCTCGGCGCCATTCGGTTACGCGAACGATCGCTTCTATACCGCGGTGGCGGCGATTGAGGCGTACCACCGCTACTGCGTAGAAAGCGATGGAGACTTGCCACGACAGGAACACAGCGAACGGGTCGACCGACTTGATCGCATCCTCGCCGAGCACGCTCCCGATCTTCGTGAGTGGGCTACAAATGCTGCTCGACCATTCAATCGGATCCCCCTATGGAGACGAATCACGCAGATTGCCGCTGTACTCGAGAGGATGACGGGGGGGATGTTCGGCGACCGAGTGGACGAGTTTGCTCAGGCTGTCGAGGCCGCTCGGCATGGGCACGCGCACGCCCTTTCTCGTCGGGGGAGTATCCAGGATGGCCCGGACCTCTACGTGGCAGCCGACGCGCTAGTTTGGTTATTGCGTGCATGCGTGATGATCGATCTCGGACTGTCGGTGGAAGAAGCCGAGGAGCGCGTTATTCAGCACGAGCGATTCGCCTGGATGACCCATCAACTGGCCAGCCTGCTCGCATGGCTCGATCAATAATCACCAGGGCGCGAATGCCTTAACTCAGCACATTCGTAGACGGTCGGATCGAAGGCGGCGTCGCTGTGTGGCCGGTATGGTGCTGGAACACGGTGCCCGGGACCGAGATTTGCAGAAGATGAATGGTGCCTGGATCGGAGGGGACGTCGACCATCCGGTATCGCCCCCTATGGGCGCTCGGCAGTCGACGACCGTCCGGTCACCAAGACTGGTGGTGGCATCGTCGACGAGAGTTTCCAGCCGGCCTGGCGGCGGGTTACCGGTGAACAGTTCGCCTGCCCATGAGGAGCCGCTACCTCACTTCTGCTTCTTGGCGACCCTCTTTCGGGGCGCGCGGGCGGTCATTGCCGGCGCCGTCGTGGCGGTGGTGTTCGCCGCCACCCGTTTTGTTCCCCTGGCGGCCGTCGGCGGGGCTTTCCTGGGCGCCGGTGTCTTCGTTGCTGTGGCCTTGGATGGCGTAGCCGGCGCCTTCTTGGCCGCGGTCGCCTTGGTCGCTGCTGACGACGGCGCGGCGGCAGTCTTGCGGGCCGGTGACGCCTTGGCCTTGGGTGGCGTGGCCGCAACCTTGGGTGCCGGGGTCGCCTTGGTCGCCGGGTCGGCCTTGGATACCGCAGCCGGGGTGTTCGTGGCTGCTGTCGCCTTGATCGCGGTAGACGCCGGCGCCGGCGAAGTCTTCCTGGTCGGGCTCGCCATGGCGGTCGCCGGCGGCCACACTCCCCGGGCCAGTTTCGGCGCCGCCGAAACGGTCTTCACAGCATCTTTGAAACCTTTGAGGGGGGTGATCTTGGCCCGCTTCGATGCTTTGACCTTGACCGCAGCGCCCGTCGCCGGGTTGCGGGCCATGCGAGCGGCACGATCGACCCGGGCGAACTTGGCGAAACCGGCGATGGTGACCGCTTCGCCCCGGGCCGCCACCGCCTCGATCACCTCGATCGCGCCTCGCAACACCTTGTCCACATCTCGCACCTCGACGCCGGTGTGGGCCGCGACAGCGTGCAACAGTTCCCTGCGGTTCATCCGTGCTCGCCGGTAGCTGACGGTCGCCAACCAGTCTGGCCCCGGCGCCAGCAACGCTGGGCGATGGTCCCCGTGGCGCCCCGGCGTTCGGTTCCCGGCCATCTCGGCGGCACCGCCCGCCACGTTCCCGGGGGAACGTTCAGCGTCGCCAGAATCTCACCGCCGCGCACCCGGCCGGAGTCGACCGGCGGCCCGCTCCTACCCGACCGACGACCGACGGTGGCGTACGTCGCCCGCGGGGAGGACCCGGCGGTTGGCGTGAGCGGAGCTCGGGCCGCACGGACGGCAACAGGGCGGTGGTGCCGCCCGGCGGGCGGCCTCGCGCCCCCGCCGGCCGCCAAGGCTACCGTCGCAGATCCCGGCCGGGCCCGGTACCGGTCACGACGATAGGCGGTCAGCGCAACGGCTGGGTCAGTGGCTGTTGGAGGTGATCAGGACCTGTTTCAAGGCGGCGAACTCCTCCAGGCAGCGGCCGGCGCCCATGACCACCGAATGCAACGGGTCGTGGGCCACGATGATCGCCATCCCGGTCTCGGCCGACAGCAGGGCGTCGAGACCGTGGAGC
>JALYXV010000361.1 GCA_030947025.1 Actinomycetota bacterium
GTACTTGAGCAGGATGTGCAGGGTGTCGCGGGCCAATTCAGCGTCGACACTCTCCACCCCGAGCAACACCAACGTCCGGGCCCAGTCCAGCGTCTCGGACACCGACGGGCTCTTCTTCAGCTCCAACCCCCGGATGGACCGCACGATGCGCACGATCTGGTCGGCCAGTTGCTCGGCGATGCCGGGGACCCGGGCCAGGACGATCGCCCGCTCCCGTTCCAGGTCGGGATAGTCGATGTGCAAGAACAGACACCGCCGCTTGAGCGCCTCGGACAACTCCCTCGTGTTATTGGAGGTCAGGAACACCAGTGGGATCTGCGTCGCCGCCACCGTACCCAGCTCGGGGATCGACACCTGGTAGTCGGAGAGGATCTCCAGCAGGAGCGCCTCGGTCTCGACCTCGACCCTGTCGACCTCGTCGATCAGCAACACCACCGGCTCGGTGGCCCGGATGGCCTCGAGCAACGGCCGGGTAAGGAGGTACTCCTCGGAGAAGATGTCCTCCTCGATGTCCGACCAGCTCTCGACCCCGGCCTGCTCGGCCACCCGCTGGGACTGGATGCGCAGCAACTGCTTCTTGTAGTTCCACTCGTACAGGGCCTTGGACTCGTCCAGCCCCTCGTAACACTGAAGCCGGATCAGGCGGGCCCCGCTCATCTCGGCCACCGACTTGGCCAGCTGAGTCTTGCCCGTCCCGGCCGGCCCCTCGACCAGCACCGGCTTGGCCAGCCGGTCGGCCAGGTACACCACCCCGGCGATGCCCTCGTCGGCCAGGTAACGCACACGGCGGAGG
Organism: Actinomycetota bacterium; assembly: GCA_030947025.1. Lineage (GTDB taxonomy): Bacteria > Actinomycetota > Acidimicrobiia > Acidimicrobiales > Palsa-688 > JALYXV01. The sequence goes on from JALYXV010000361.1 coordinate 794, forward strand.
CCGTCTCGTACCGCCGTGATGGACTCGAAGCGGGGGGGACGAACGACCTCGGACATGGAACCTCTCGTGGGGATGAACCAAGGGCGGCTGATTGCGCCCCGGCCGGATCGGCCAGCCTACCGGTCAGCCCTAGGGCCGGATCTGGCCGTCCCCGTACACCACATACTTGTAGGTGGTCAGCTCCCGCAGCCCCATCGGGCCCCGGGCGTGCAGCTTCTGGGTGCTGATGCCGATCTCGGCACCGAAGCCGAACTGTTGCCCGTCGGTGAAGCGGGTCGAGGCGTTGACCACGACGGTGGCGGCATCCACCTCGGCGGTGAAGCGGTCGGCCGAGGCCAGGTCGCGGGTGATGATGGCCTCGGTGTGCCCGGAACCGTGGCGGGCGATGTGCTCGATGGCCCCGTCGAGGTCGGCTACGACAGCCACGCTCAGCTTCAGATCCAAAAACTCCTGGGAAAAGTCTGCGTCGGTCGCAGTGCTCATCCGCGGGGACCCCACGATCGTCACGGCTTGAGATTCGCCCACCAGCTCCACGCCCTCAAGGGCCTGTGCCAGTCGTGGCAGGAACGGCTCGGCCACGGCTCGGTGGACCAGGAGGGACTCGGCCGCGTTGCACACGCTGGGGCGCTGGGTCTTGGCGTTGACCACGATGTCGAGAGCCATATCCAGGTCGGCCGAGGCGTCGACGTAGACATGGCAGTTGCCGTCTCCGTCGATGACGTAGGGAACGGTGGCGTGTTCCACGATGGCCGCGATCAGCGACGGGCCGCCCCGCGGGATGAGACAGTCGATCAGCCCCCGGAGGCGCATGAACTCGGTGGCCGATTCCCGGCTGGTGTCCTCGACCAGCACCAGGGCATCCTCGGGCAGTCCCGCCTTGGCAAAGGCCTGGCGGAGGACCCGGGCGATCTCGATATTGGAGGTGATGGCGGCCGAACTCCCCCGGAGGAAGGCGGCGTTGCCCGACTTGAGGCACAAACCGGCCGCGTCGCTGGTCACGTTGGGCCGGTTCTCGTAGATGATGCCGACCACCCCGAGCGGCACCCGGACCCGGTGGATCCGCAGCCCGTTGGGCCGCTGCCAGCCGTCGAGGATCTCGCCCACCGGGTCGGGCAGCCCGGCCACCTGACGCAGCCCCGCAGCCATCACATCGATCCGCGTGGGGCTGAGGCGCAAGCGGTCGATGACGGTGGCACTGGTGCCCGCGTGCTCGGCCCGCTCGATGTCGGTGGCGTTGGCCTCGAGGATGGCGGCCACGGCCAGCTCCAGTCCGTCGGCCCCGGCCAGCAGGCCCGCGTCGCGCTCGGCGCTGCTCGTCCGCGCCAGCTGGCGCGCCGCCGCCCGTGCGCGTTGACCAAGCTCGGTCAGTGAGGCCCCGGCCGTCACGGGTCCACGCCTACATCACCTGGGAGATGCGAGCCAGGACCCAGTCATATTTTCCCCCCATGATGGGTTGATGGCAGTAGTCGCAGACCCCCTGGAGGTCGACGTTGAGCGGTGCGCCACAGTTGGGGCACTTGCGGTTCAGCGTGCCCGCCCCGGGCTTGGTCGTGGCCGTCGATGACCGCTGGAACGTCCAGTCCTCCTGCCACTGGTCCACGCTGCGGTTGCCCCGGATGACCTTTCCGTTCTTGTCATCGACGTCGTAGTCGGCGCACGCGGCCCAGATCCGGACCGTGATGGTGTCGTAGGTCTGGTCGGAGTGGGCCGACAGGATGCGCAGGTCGCCGACCGCCAGGTCCTCCAGGACGTTGCGCTTGTGCTCGGCCAGGTACTGCTGGATCTGGACGTTGTGCTGCTGCCAGATGCCGTCGGCCATGACCTGGCGGCTCATTTCCGGCTTGCGGTTGGTCCACGCCTCCTGGACCACGAAGAACGACTTCTGGACCGACTCGAGGAACGGCTCTTGGCTGAACGCCGGGTCATGGGCCTGTATTTCGGCCAGCCCCTGCTCCACGGGCGAAGCGGCCGCGTGGGCGTCGGCGTGGGTGCCGGGGAAAACGTCACCGCGGATGGTGTCGATGGCCGGCTGACTCGTCCCGGACCAGGGCTTGGGCGCCCCACCCCCCGGTACGCCGCCGCCGGGGCCGCCGCCATAGCCCCGGGTGGCTGAGTTGATGGCGCCCCCGATGGTCCGGCCGCTGCGCTTCAGCGCCACCACGATGCCGATGATCACCAACACGATCACCATCAAGATGATGAACCCGGCGATACCGCCGCCACCGCCGCCGCCCCCGCCGCCAAAGAAGAAGAAGCCTCCTCCGCCGCCTCCGCCCGAGGACGAGCGGGCGCCCCCTCCGCTGAAGGAATGACCGCCACCGGCCCGTGCCACCAGGCCGCCGGCTCGGGCAAGAATCGTCGCCACTTTCATCGGATCGCCTCCGTCACGACGAGGCCGCCGAGGCGGCAGGAGCGATGGCCGTGCCGCACTCAGGGCAGAACTTGGCCCCGGGCGCCACCTCGGACCCGCACGACGGGCAATGGACCGGTTGGGGGCCGAGCGGCTGGCCGCAGTCGGCGCAGAAGCGGGCCCCGACCGGGTTGTGGGCCTCGCAGTGGGGGCAGGCGACGGTCGGGGGCGCCAGCGACGTGCCACAGGAGGCACAGAACTTGGCGGTGGCGGCGTTGGCGGTATGGCAGCTGGGGCACTCCGCCGTGCCTGCCGGAGCCGGGCCGGCCCC
>JALYXV010000418.1 GCA_030947025.1 Actinomycetota bacterium
CCCCCCCCCCACCCCACCCCAGCCCCGGACCACTGGCTGATCCTGACCGGATGCCGCAAGGGGATCGTCCCCCAGGCCCTGCTCCAAGACGGCCCGGCGAAAGCCCGAGCGGAGCTCACCAAGCTCCAGCACCTGTTCGGCCGGGACAACGTCGTGGTCGAACTCTGGGACCACGGGGACCCCCTCGACTCGGCCCGCAACGACGCCCTGGCCGAACTGGCCATCGCCAGCCACGCCGACCTGGTCGCCACCAACAATGTCCATTACCACAACCCGGCCCGGCGCAAGCTGGCCACCGCCATGGCCGCGGTCCGGGCCCGGCGCAGCCTCGACGACCTCGAAGGCTGGCTCCCCGCGGCTGGGGCAGCTCACCTAAGAAGCGGGGCCGAACAAGCTCGCCGTTTCGCCCGTTACCCCGGCGTGGTCGAACGAGCCGCCGCCCTGGCCGAAGAATGCGCCTTCGACCTTCACCTGGTGGCGCCCAACCTGCCGCCCTACCCGGCCCCGCCCGGCCATACCGAGATGACCTGGCTCAGGAAGCTGGCAGAAGACGGCGCCCAAACACGCTACGGCCCGAGATACGCACCCACCCACCCCCGGGCCTACCAACAGATCGACCACGAGCTGGACATGATCGACCACCTCGGCTTCGCCGGCTACTTCCTCATCGTCTGGGACATCGTGCAGTTCTGCCGGACCAACGACATCTACTGCCAGGGGCGGGGTTCGGCGGCCAATAGCGCGGTGTGTTACGCCCTCGGGATCACCAACGCCGACGCCGTCGGCCTGGGCCTCCTGTTCGAACGCTTCCTCTCCCCCGAGCGCGACGGGCCGCCCGACATCGACGTCGACATCGAAAGCGACCGGCGGGAGGAGGCCATCCAGTACGTGTACCACCACTACGGGCGCCAACACGCGGCCCAAGTGGCCAACGTCATCACCTACCGACCCAAGTCGGCCGTGCGGGACATGGGAAAGGCCCTCGGTTTCGCCCAGGGCCAACTCGACGCCTGGTCCAAACAGGTCGACGGATGGGGCCCGCTGAGCGCCACGGTAGGCCAGCCTGATCACGACATCCCTCCCGCCGTCGTCACCCTGGCGGGCGAACTCCAGCACGCCCCCCGCCACCTCGGCATCCACTCGGGCGGCATGGTGTTGTGCGACCGGCCCGTGCTCGAGGTGTGCCCGGTGGAGTGGGCGACCATGGAGGACCGCAGCGTGCTCCAGTGGGACAAGGACGACTGCGCCGCCACCGGCCTGGTCAAGTTCGACATGCTGGGCCTGGGAATGCTCAGTGTCCTGCACTACACCGTCGACCACATCGCCGCCTTCCACCAAATCAAGGTCGACCTGGCCACCATCCCCCAGGAGCCCGAGGTCTACGAGATGCTGTCCCGGGCCGATTCGGTCGGGGTGTTCCAGGTCGAGAGCCGGGCCCAGATGGCGACCCTGCCCCGGCTCAAGCCCCGCGACTTCTACGACCTGGTGGTCGAGGTGGCCCTGATCCGGCCCGGCCCCATCCAGGGCGGCTCGGTCCACCCCTACATCCGGCGGCGCAATGGCCTCGAGCCGGTCACCTACCTCCACCCGCTCCTCGAGCCCAGCCTGAAGAAGACTCTCGGTGTGCCCCTCTTCCAGGAGCAGCTCATGCAGATGGCCATCGACGTGGCCGGCTTCACCCCGGCCGAGTCCGACCGGCTGCGCCAGGCCATGGGCTCCAAGCGCAGCGTGGAGAAGATGGAGCAGCTCAAGGGTCGCCTCTATGAGGGCATGGCCGAGCGGGGCATCACCGGCCCGGTGGCCGACCAGATCTACGACAAGCTACTGGCCTTCGCCAACTTCGGCTTCCCCGAAAGCCACTCGGTCAGCTTCGCCTACCTCGTCTACTCATCCAGCTGGATGAAGTACCACTACCCGGCCGCCTTCACCGCCGGCCTGCTGGACGGCCAGCCCATGGGGTTCTGGTCACCCCAGACCCTCGTAGCTGACGCCCGCCGCCACGGCGTGGTGGTCCACCGCCCCGACGTCAACGCCAGCGCCGCCGCCTCCACCCTCGAGCCGTGCCCCGACAGCACGGGCGGGGCGGCGGTGCGCTTGGGCATCGAGTACGTCCGCCACGTGGGCCGGGATGGGGCGGAGCGAATCGCGGCCGGCCGGCCCTACGCCGACATGGAGGACCTGGTGCGCCGGAGCGGGATAACAACCCCAGCCGCGGAAGCGCTGGCCACCGCCGGCGCCTTGGGCTGTTTTTTCCCAGACGGGGGAAAAAGCCCGGCCAGCCGCCGCCAAGCGCTCTGGGCTGCAGGGGCCCTGGCGCAGAGCGGCCCGGCCCTGGAGGCCATGACGCCCTCAATTCCCGGCACGACCAGCAGCAGCACCCGCAGCCGAGCCCGCCGCCCCGTCACGTCCGCACCGGAGGGGGGTGTGCTGAATTTGTGGCGTGTACACAGCACAAATTCAGCGCACCCCCCCGGCCGCGGGGTCGATGCGGCGCCTACCGGGACGGATTCGCCGCCCCGCGGCCCGGGGCGGCCCCGGGTCGGGCGGCTGGCCGGGTTGGTCACCGGTGCCGAAGCCCCGCCCTTGCCCGAGATGAACGAAGCCGAATGCAACCGGGCCGACCTGTGGGCGACCGGTTTGTCGCCCGACAGCTACCCGACCGAGTTCATTCGAGCCGCGCTCGACCAGCAGGGGGTGGTGACCGCGGCCGGACTGGTCGAGGTGGCGGATCGGGCCCGGGTGACGGTTGCGGGGATCGTGACCCACCGCCAGCGGCCCGCCACCGCCCAGGGCACCATTTTCATCAACCTGGAGGACGAAACCGGCCTGATCAACGTCATCGTCTCCGCCGGGGCCTGGGCCCGGTTCCGCCGGGTGGCCCGGTCCCAGCCCGCCTTGGTCATCCGGGGCACGGTCGAGAAGGTCGACGGAGTCATCAACCTGATCGCTGAGCACATCGAACCTCTCGTGCTCAGCACCGCCGCCGCGAAGTCCCGCGACTTCCGCTAAGGATCATGTCCGGGATCAAAGTCACGCACCTGTTGGAATGACAACTGCGGCTCGTCCGGTCGGTGGGCCTCCGCCTGGAACGGCTCGACCAGGAAGGCGACGTGATCGCCGCAAAGTCCATAGGCAGCATTTTCCCCAGGAACGGCTACCAGGACCAGCCCAGCCGGCGGGAGTGGTTGCGGGATGCGGGAGGGATCTGCAGGGCCGGTCGAGCCTCGATGAAGGGAGCCGTCTGGAACCAGGGCGTCAAGTGGAGCAGGGTCGGCGGTTGGGCGCCATTGATGAGAATCGACTCCCCACGGGGGAGGTTGGCGATCAGGTCGAGGGGGAGCCGGGGCTGGCGGCGCGTAGACAGGGTGACGCTGGTGTGCTGCCGGCCGACGGGCCAAGGCCGACGGGTGACGGAATTGTGGGGGACCTCCCCGTCGCCCGCCAGGCGGGAGATCATGTCCAGGGTCCGGACGTCGTTGATGCCGCCCAGCACAACCTTGGCGCCGAACAGCGTCAAGAATCCGTCGGCCGCCGCCCCCCAGCGGGTGCGGGCCTGCGACAGGTCCTGGAAGCAGGCCAAGGTCTGGAGTCCCTGGCTGCCGCCTTCGGCGACGATGGCGGGCAGGTCGGGCAGGGGGGCGATGTGGGCAGCCTCGTCGAGCAGCAGGGCTACCGGAGGTCCCGGCCACCGGCCCGTACGGCCCGCTTCGGCCGTGTTCTGGTATGCCCCGGCCCGGATCTGCTCGATCAGTCCGACGACCAGTGGGGCCGTGAGTGCCTGATCCTGGCCCGACGCGCAGATGTAGATCGTGTCGGATGTCGTCGGCAGGGCACGCGGATCGAAGTTGGGTTCCCGGGCCTGGGCCAGGGCGTGCTGGGACTTGTAGGCCGAAAGCACGCCCGACGCCGTCGACCAGATGCCTGACAGCTCCCGCCGATCGGTTTCCTTCAACCCGGTCAGGATGTCGCCGCCCAACTCGCTGTCGTTGAGGGTCAACACCGTTCGGGCGGAGTCCAGATCGTGGCGGTTGACCCAACGGGCCACCTGGTCGATCCCGCTGTCCGAGAGGGCGGCGGCATGCATGAGCGGGGCCAGCAAGGCCTCGGCGCGCTCGGTCCAGTGGGCCGACTCGCCGGTATAGCCCGACGGCCGGGCCGCGGTCGCCATCGCGCGAGCCGTTCGAATGGCGGTGTCCCAGTCCCGGCAGGCAGGAACGGGGGACCATCGCATCGGGGTCACCCCGGGCGGGGCGGGCGTCGTTCCCGCGGGATCGAACAGCCAGCACCGTCCCATCTGGGCTCGCTCAGCCCAGGTGGCAACCAGGACGTCGGTCTTGGTCGAGGTGGAAACCACCGCACCGGGCGCGAGGAGGGTGTTGGGAATGACGAGCGATGTCGTCTTGCCCGATCGGGGCGGCCCCAGGACCAGCATGCCCTGCTGGGGCGCGGCAAAGGCCGGTCCCGCCGTGCCCGCGCCCAGATACAGCGGTGAGCCGCCGTAAGCGACGCGGGCGCGGAGTTCTGCCAGCTGAGAAGTTGGGGGACGCACAAGCCACCTCCCGAGCAGAGGATCGGACCGGGGAAGTGGCGAACCTGAGATTACTGCGGTGCGCAGTAGCCTCGGCCATCGGAATTATCCCGCTTGTCTCCCGATGACGATCCGCCGCCGAGTCCGGATTGACGGGCGGGTGCAAGGCGTGTTCTTCCGGGACAGCTGCGCCCGGGAGGCCCGGGGCCAGGGCGTGGGCGGGTATGTGTGCAACCGGGGTGACGGTGGGGTGGAGGCAGTCTTCGAGGGCGAGGCGGATGCGGTTGAGCGGATGATGGCGTGGTGCCAGCACGGGCCGCCGCGAGCGGTGGTGACAGCCGTTTGCGTGGAGGAGGAACAGCCGCACGGCGATCGGTGGTTTGCCGTGCGCTGAGGCGCGAAACTGGGTTCGTGGTTGAGCGACTTTCCGATGAGGACGTGGCGGACGGCGTGGGCCGCCTTGAATGGGACCGAGACGGCGACGAACTGGTGAAGGTGGTGACCAGGAAGGATTTCGGGGACGCGATGGCGTTCGTCAACTCGGTCGCCATGTTGGCCGAGGGGGCCAATCACCATCCCGACATCGCCATTTCGTGGAACCGGGTGACATTGCGGCTGAGCACCCACAGCGCGGGCGGGTTGACCCGACTCGACTTGGACCTGGCCGCCGCCATTGACGGCGTGACGTAGTCGGGCTGGAGTAATCCACCGGGGCGGGCTGGTGCGAACAAAAGAACATGAAGACGAATGCGTCGACCTTGAGGGATCGCATCGCCCGGCTGGACTTGTCGGGGATTGACTTCGGGGCCTTCCGCTCCCAACCCGTCTCGCCCGCGGGCCTGCGAGTGCTGCGGTACGTCCACGATGTGGAGTTCCACACCGTGTGCTATCTGCGGGACCTGTTGATGACCTCGGCCCACCGGGACCCGGACATCACGTCGTTCCTGACGTTTTGGAATTTTGAGGAGTTCTGGCACGGCGAGGCGGTTGCCCGCGTGCTCAATGCGCACGGGGAAAAGTCCGATACCGAGCGGGTCTCGGCGATGCGGGCCCGGTTGAAAGTGAAGGACCGGATTTCGCCCCTGCTACATGGTGTGGGATCGCTGGTGGCGGGCGAATCGTGGACAGCCGTGCACATGACGTGGGGCGCGGTCAACGAGTGGACGACGCAAGCCGCCTATGGCCGCCTGATCGCCAAGGAGGAGCACCCGGTCCTGGGTGATTTGCTGCATCGGATCATGCGGCAGGAGGGACGCCACATCGAGTTCTACGCCACCGAGGCGGGCCGGCGACTCGAGACCAGCACCCGGGCCCAGCGGATCACTCGGTACGCGCTGCGCAAGTTCTGGAAGCCGGTTGGCGCGGGCGTGATGCCCGAGCCCGAGTTGAGCCATCTGACCCGCTATTTGTTTTCCAGCGACGATGGCCTGGCGGTGGCGGCGCGGGTGGACCGGCAAATCGATCGGTTGCCCGGCCTGGATGGGCTCCACCTGCTCGAGGGGTCGGTTCAGCGGTACGCGGCTGCCTGATGGGTTGGCCCGAGCGCGGCCCGGGCTGAAAGCAGGCATGCTGGAGCAGTGAGTGATCCGTCGTGGCCGGGCACGGAAGATGGCGACCGGACTGCCGCGGATGCAACCGACATCCCGTCGGGCGAGTGGGCGGTGCCGGGCGCGCCATCCGCGCCCCCGGCGTACCGGCCGCCGACTGGGTACGAGCCGCCGGCTGGGTACGGCCGGCCGCCCGCACAGGGATATGGGCCGCCGCCCGCACAGGGATATGGGCCGCCACCCGGGTATGGCCCGCCGCCGCGGTATGGGGGCGACGGCCAAACCGTGGGCTGGTCGGTCTCCGGATCAGCTGTCCCGACCTGGGCGCTCCCCCCGCCCAGGCTGAAGGGTGGCAACGAGAAGACCGGTCCGCTGCCCCTCCATCCGATGGCGACGGGCGACATCCTCGACGGCGCCATCAAGTTGCTGCGCGCCAACGCCAAGACGATGGTCCTGATCGTGGCCGTCTTCATCGTCCCGTTCCAATTCGGCCTGGCCTACTTTGAGCGCAATCTCAACGGGGGCAACGGCATCCTGCAGACCCTCCGGGACCCGACCGCGGCCTCGGCCCAGAACAATCCCTCCACCGCCTACGCCATCGCAGCACTGGCCTACATCAGCTTCTGGGTGGTCCTGCCCCTCGTCTGCGGCGGTGCCAGCCGGGTGGTCATGGCCTCCTACCTGGGCGGCGAGCTACAAGCCAAGGACGCCATCAAGGCCGCATTGCGGCACGCCCCCGCCCTGATCGCAGCCACGTTGATCGTCCATGTGACCGAGCTGGTCGCGGCGCTGGGCCTCGTCGTCGGTGCCGCCTTCGTCATGCCGCTGTTCATGATGACGGCGCCTGCCATCTCGTTGGAGGACCTGGGTCCCATCGCCGGCATCAGGCGCTCGATCAGCCTGGCCCGGAAACGGTACTGGCCGACCGTGGGAATAGCCCTTCTCTCGGGCCTGCTGGCGTACTTCTTGAACCAGGTGCTGGGGCTGGTGCCCGGACTGGTCGCCCTATTCATCGGACTCCGCTGGGGATGGCTCATCGTCGCCGCCAGCGGTGTCGTGCAGGCGTTCGTGACCGTCTCGCTCATCAGCATCGTGGCCACGCTGGTATACGTGGACGCCCGGATCCGGCAGGAGGGCTTCGACCTGCAAGTCATGGCGTCCCGTCTGGAGTCGCGGTGACGGCGGGGGTCGGCCGGGCTGGCAGGTTGAAGGTGCCGGAAGGTACGGACGGGCGATAGCTGGTGGCCTGGTCGGCGTTGCCGCTGTCCTCCACCCGCAGGATCACGCCGCTTGGGGCGATGCACAGAAGGGCGTGGGCCCCGACGGTGGGATCGGCGGGCGAGCCGGGCCGGCGGCTGGCGGCCAGGCAGCTGGCATCGAGCCCCAGCATCGGGCGGTGGGTCACCGCGAAGTCGTAGGTCTGGCTGAGTTGTGCCAGCGCGCCGATGGTCCCGCTGATGGCATCAGGGGTGAACGGTCCCCCCGGCGCCGAGACCACGCCACTGGCGCACCGCCACCGGCTGGCATCGAGATGGCAGACGTAGGTGTCGCTGCGGCGAATGATGACTCGATCGGTGCTGCCCGGACGGGAGGCGCCCACCACGTCGATCCGGCGATCGGGCGGCCGGGCCATGACGGTGGTGCTCTGACCACCGCCCTGGTCGTACACCACGGTGTAGGTGACCCCGCTGGCGCGGGCCGCCCGGGCGAGGAGGGCTTGCACGTCGGCGCCGAGCCCGGCCTGGCGGGCGATGGCCCGGGCTTGGGCGGCCCGGACCTGAGCCGCCGCCATTGCGTCTCGCTGTCCCCTCGACGACCCGCCACATCCCGCGGCCAGGGCCGCCATGGCGACCAGCGCCCCGACGGCCCACACCTCGGCCCCCGCCCGGGGGGCCAGGCGGCGGGCGGGCGGGCCCAGGCGGCGGGAAACCATGCCTGTGCATGATGGACGGCGCACAACGCCCGGTCGAGGCGGGTCGGTATCGGTGGGCGCTGGCTTATCGTGTTCGTCATGTCGGCCCGTCCCTGTCTCCTGACCGTCCACGCCCACCCGGACGACGAGGCGTCAAAGGGCGCGGCCACCGTCGCCCGGTACCGCAGCCAGGGAGTACACAGCGTGCTGGTGTGCTGCACCGGCGGTGAGGCCGGTGAGATCCTCAACCCGGCCATGGACCGGCCCGAGGTGCGCGACCGGCTGCACGAAGTGCGCATGGACGAGCTGGCCCGGGCCACGTCGATCATCGGCTACAGCGAGGTCGTGATGCTCGGCTACCGGGACTCGGGCATGCCGGGGACGCCGGAGAATGCCGACCCTCGTTCGTTTGCCCAGGCGTCGCTCGACGAAGCGGTGGGTCGGTTGGTGGCGGTCATCCGGCGGGTGCGCCCGCAGGTGATCGTCACCTATCCCAGCAACCAGGAGGGCTATCCCCACCCCGACCATCTGCAGGTCCACGCCATCACCATTCCGGCCTTCGATGCCGCCGGCGACCCGGAGGCCTACCCGGAGGCGGGCCCCGCGTGGCAGCCTTCGAAGCTGTACTACACCAGTTGGTCCCGGAAGCGCATCGTGGCCATTCACGAGAAGTACCTCGAACTGGGTCTTGAGTCGCCCTTCGACGAGAAGTGGCTCCAGCGAGGTGCCGACCCGGATGAGACGACCACGGTGATCGACATCAATGGCTTCGCCCGAGTGCGGGACGAGGCCCTGCTGGCCCACGCCACCCAGATCGACCCGACGTCGAAGTTTTGGTTCGGCCTGCCACCCGAGGTCGCCCAAACCATCTATCCCTACGACGAGTACGTACTGGCCCGCAGCCTGGTGCCGACCGAGGTACCCGAGGGCGATCTCTTCGCCGGAGTCGCCGGAGTCGCCGGAGTCGCCGGAGCCACGGGAGTCACCGGGGTCGGGGCGGGTAGAGTTCCCGACTGATACCGATCCGGACTTCACCCAGGGGGATCCAGCAATGTCGAAATGGCTGTCCAAAGAGTGGCTGGACGAGACCCGGAAGATGGCGGAGAGCCAGCCGGAGCGGCCGGGCGCGTCGGCGCGGATGCAGTACATCGTGAGCGGCGGTCCCGAAGGTGAGATTCGGTACTACTGGGTGCTCGAGAACGGCAAGCTGCTGGAGAGCGAGCTCGGTGATGTGACCGCCCCCGACATCACCATGACCATGACCTACGACGACGCCAAGAAGATCCAGGAGGGCGACCTTGATCCCAACGCCGCCTTCATGCAGGGCCGGATCAAGATCGGCAACAACACCAACATGGCCAAGTTGATGTCGTTGATGCCGCTGACCAACGCCCCGGAGTACAAGGAACTGCAGAAGGAGATCCGGGAGATAACCGAATATTGAGCCGACGGCAGGAGGGTCCCCAACCTCGCCGTCGGGCATCCGTCCACGGCGGTCGCTCCGAAGAGCAACTGACTATGGCCGCCTCCCTGACCGACGCAAGCGATGGCGCCCTGGTCGTCGCGATCGGCCGCTGGCGAGAAGAAGCCCTGGCCGAGGCGTACCGCCGTCACGCGGGCGCCGTGTTCGGACTGGCCCGCCGCGTCGTAAGCGACGGCGCCTTGGCGGAAGAAGTCGTCCAGGAGGTCTTCCTCCGCCTCTGGAACCAACCGGAGAAGTTCGACCCCGACCGGGGCTCGCTGCGGTCGTTCCTCCTGGCCCAGACCCATGGCCGGGCGGTCGACCTCCTGCGCTCGGACACCTCACGGCGCCGGCGGGAAGAACGAGATGCCCGCCAGACGGCCGAGTCGGGTTACGACATCGAGCACGAGGTGTGGGACCTGGCGATCGCCCAGCATGTGAAGGATGCCCTGTCTGTCTTGACCGAGGATGAAAGGCAGGCGATCGAATTGGCCTATTTTGGGGGTCACACCTACCGCGAAGTTGCTTCCCTGTTGGGGGCCCCGGAAGGTACCGTGAAGAGCCGCATCCGCACCGGTCTTCTCCGGATGCGCGATGGCCTCGCCGACGCTGGAATTGGATCATCGTGGAACGATTGACCGCACACTCAGAACTACAGGACTTGCTAGGGGCCTACGCGTTGGACGCGCTCGACCCCGACGAGGCGGAGTTGGTCGAGCGCCACCTCCCGACCTGCCCGCGGTGCCGGAACGAACTGGCTGACCATCGAGAGGTCGCCGGTCTGCTCGGCTACGCCGGTGGTACCGCCCCGGGCGGGGTCTGGGACCGCATCATCGCCAGCCTCGAGGAGCCTCCGCCCGCGCTGAGGCTGACCCGGATTCCACCCTCCCCTGGCATCGCGCCGACCCCGGCCCCGCCCGGGCTCGACCGTGACACCGCCGGGCCGTGGGGCACACCGGCCTCGCCGCCGATCGATGGCTGGCGTCCCGACCAGTCGCAACGCACAGGGGCGGACGACAAGGACGACAAGCACGACAAGCACGACAAGGTCGTGCCGATCGAGCGCGGCCGTCGGCGCAAGGCGATTGAGATGCGGGTCATGGCCGCCGTCGCTACCGCGGCCGCGGTCATCATCGTCGCCGCCATCGGGTTCCAGGTGGGTCGGCATGAGCCGGGCAAGCCCCAGACTCCGAACCTCCCCGAACTGGCCTACCGCGTCGCCGACGCCGACCCCAACTCCCGGCATCTGACACTGGCCTCGTCCGACGGGGTGCACACCGTCCGGGCCGTGATCATCTCCGACGGCACGACCTACCTCGGTCCCGGCAACCTGGAGAAGCTGCCCAGCGACGAGACCTATCAAATGTGGGGCGTGGTCGACGGCGCCCGGGTATCGCTCGGCGTCATAGGAAGCAACCCCACATATCACGCCTTCACCACCCCGGCCGTGGCCAAGATTCTGGCCATGACGGTCGAGCCTCGAGGCGGCGTGGTGAGCAGCACCAAGACGCCGGTGCTGGCCGCCGTCGTGCCCAGCGCCTGACCCCAGGCCAGCCGCCCTAGACCCCGATCCCGGGTTTGACCTGGTCTTGCAGGGACTGGAAGGCATTGTCGGGGGTCCCTGTGGCCGACTTGCCGCTGATCACGGCCAACAAGGCCACGTGCCGGGCCTCGGTTGCCCCGACGCTGGCCACGGACGTGTTGAACTTGAGGTTGTCGAACATCCCGATATCGCCCTGATGGGTGGCCGACGCCAGGTGCTCGAGGTCGTAAGCCAGGTTGACCACGTCTGCCTCGGTCTTGAGGGCGGCCAGCCGCGGCTGCACGACCTGCTGCATCAGCACCGGGTTAGCATCGGTGAACGCCGTCCCCCCGGCCGTTCGGGTCGCCCGCTGGAACAGGTCCCCGTGTTGGCCGTGCTGGGTCTGGAACAACTTGAGCAGGTCCAGGGTGGCCGTGGTCTTCACCAGACCGCTCTTGGTGACCGTGGTGTACACCGCCACCGCCAGCGCCTCGATCGAGCTGGCGGTGCGCAATATCGTGATGTCTTTGGCCGACACCGCGATGGCGGTGGAAGCCGAGGTGGGGGGCACGACCGTCGCCGATGGCGTGGCCCCCTTGCAGGCGGCCAACACGGCCGAAGTGGCCACCGCCGCCCCTCCGAACATGAGGACCCGCCGGCGGTTGATGTAGTCCTGGTAGATGTCCATGATCAGCTCCTGTTGATGGGGTTCGTTCGCCCCCTGCCCGCTCGGCACTAGGTGGCGATCGGGTACTTGGACGGCTGGATGGCTTCGTCCGGGGTTTGGAACGGGGGCAGGTACTCGGTGTCGCTCTTCGGGTCCTTGCCCAGCACGTACCCGAGCACGGCGGCGTGTTGGGCTTCGACCGGCATGATTGAAGCCGTGGCCGCCAGCGCCTCGATGCTGGTCAGGGCGCCGATGGCGAACAGGTAGGTGGCGGCGGCGGCGTTCTCGGTGGCGTAGGCCACCTGGAGTACGGCCTTCTCGTCCGGTGCCTCCCGGATCTGGTCGCCCACCGACTGCAGGACCCCGGGGTTGGGCTTGGCCGTCGCGGTGTCGCCCGCCAAGGCGCCGAACGCCTTGGCGTGATCCATGTGGTGACCGGCGAACGTGGTGACCGCGGTGACCACGGCCGGGGTGTGCACCTTGCCGCTTTGCGCCGCCGCGGTATAGGCCGCCACGGCCGCCAACTCCACGCTCTCGGCGAACTTGGCGATGGTCGGGTCATCCAGCGTCTGGGCCGAGGCGGCGGTGATGAGACCTCCGACGGGGACCACGGTGCCACCGAGCACCACCGCCAACCCGGTGCCGGCATGGCGGAGGAACCGCCGCCGGGACGACTCCTGCCAGCGGGTGGCGGCGCCGGTATGGAGGGCCGCGATGTCGTCGCCGATGGTCCTCATGCCCTCGCGGTGCAGATCGTCAACCTCTCGCACCATCTGGCGCAGGCTGCCTTCGCTGATCTCCATATCGTGCTGTTCTCCTCGTCGACGTTCGTTGGCCAAGCTGGGAAAAGCGCCCTTCCTACCGCCACGAGTCTCGGTGGAGCGACGAGTCCGTCGCGCGCTGGAGATCGCGGAGTTGGCGGTAGCCGATCAATGTCACTCCTGCCCGGTCGGCCAGGGCCCGCAGGGATTGGCCGATGGTGACAACATCGTGGTCGTCCACGAGGGACGCCCAGTCGGGGGCCAGGGCCCGCAGTTCGCCCGTGTCGACCGCGGGGCGGAGCACCACCTCGGTGACCCCGGGGCTGATGTCGCCCAAGAGCCGATCCAGCGCCACCCGACCGGGCCGGTTGCGGCTGCGCACCAGGTGGTCGGGGGCGCATACCCCCTCCTCGGCGGCCAGCTGCCGGAACGGGAAGCCGACCGACCGCTCGGCCGACGCCGACGACAACCGCAACGGAAGCCGGAACTCGGCCGCCAACTCGAGGGCCACGTCGAAGAACTCGGGCCGGAACTCGAGTGCCCCGAGGTGCGAGCTCAGGTGGCTCACGTCGAAGCCCCACAGGATGGCTCGTTCGATCTGGGCCCGGCACTCGCGGCGCACCTCGTCCACGTCGGCGTGGTCCCAGAGATCGTCCAGCGTCCGGGGGAACCCGCCGTCGCCGTCGAGCAGTGACGGTGCCTGGGTGATGGGGCCCCATCGGTACAGGTCATATTCGGCGTTGAGGGTCAGGTGGACCCCCACGTCCTCGCCCCGGTAGCTGGCCGCCGCCTCCCGGGCCCACGGGGCGGGCACCATCAACCCGGCCGTCGTCGCCATCCCGCCGCGGAGCGCGTCGTAGACGCCGACGTTGGAGGCGTGGCTGAGGCCGAGGTCGTCGCACGCCACGATGAGCAGTTGGGCCCCCGGTCGGAAGCGCAGTGCCTCGGCAAGCGACGTCACGGGTTCGAACCGTAGTGGCCGATGGCTGGGTGGCCGCCAGTCCGGGCTCCCGGCGAGTGGCCAAATCGGGTCCGGGCGCGGGACGCGCCTCTTGTTGGGTCAGCCGCGAGGGCGCCGGGAGCGGCCGCTCAGGGCTTCGAGAACAAGCAGCAGGAGGGAGGAGCCCAGGATGGCGACCAGCAGCCCCGAGAGCGTGAAGGACTCGAAGCTCACCTGCTTCACCCCGGCCGCCCGGGCCAGACTGCCGCCCACCAGCGCCCCCAGGATCCCGACCACAATCCGGCTGATGCAGCCACTGGCCCGCCGGCCGGTGACCATCCCGGCGACCGTGCCGGCGATGAAACCGAAGACGATCCAGGTAAGGATGCCCACCCCGGCCACCCTACCGCCCCGCCTCTGCGCCCCGAGGACGGCGACCCCGGGCCGGGTCGCCCGCTCGCCCCGGCGGTCATCGATCCCCGCCTGCCGTGGCCGCGGCCACGGGAATGGCCCGGCGCAGGGCGGCCCGGGCGTCGGAAATCCCGCGCCGCCCGAGCTCCTTCGTGCGCTCGTCGAGTCGCCACTCGATCTCGCCCGGGCTGATGAGGACAAGCTGTCGTGCCATGACATAATCATGAACGCGGGGTGTGACCGTTATCCGTCCCCCTCTTTCGGTTCTTTCGCGCCACGCGTCCCGGCGTGCCTTAGCCCTCGGAGCACTCATACTGTCGACGACACGTACAACTGGCGGACCCGCAACCGAGGATCCAAGGCTGGGACGGTGGCAGCGGGTCCTGATCGGCCGTCATCCCCGACGGCGGATGGTGGTCGCGGCCGTCGTGTTGGCCCTGCTCCTACCGGCGATGTGGTCCTTCGGACGGGCCCTGACCGCTCCCGGCAACACCGCCACCAGCGTCCGCAGCGTCGAGTGGCTGAAGGACCACCACCTCCGGTGGCTGGTCAATGACGTCGAGAACTTCTGGTACACCCATCACAAGCCCAAGAAGGGCGGTGACCCCTCCGGCGGCTTGGCCGCGGCCATCCAGTCGGGTGCGGCCACCACCACGACGGCCCCGCCTGAGACCGGGCGTCCGACCACCACCGTGGACCCGCTGACGGCCAATCTCCGCCGCCAGGCGTTACCGCCACCCCGGCCGGTCGCCTCGGTGGTCGCCAATCCGCTTCCGGGCGAGGGCGATTGGTCGCCGCTCGGTCAATCGGTGGCCGGAAAGCCGGCCATGTACGCGGCCTACATCCGGCCCGACGCGGTCTACACCAGCTTGGTGACCGGTGTCGCCTGGATCGATCCGCACCTGGTCAAGTTCTACCTCTATGCCGGTGTCCAGGAGCCCGGGGGGAGCGGTTGGCGTTACCACGCCCCGATGGCCGCATCGGACCGGGCCGGTCTGGTGGCGGCGTTCAACTCCGGGTTCAAACTCAAGGACTCCGAAGGTGGCTACTACGCCGATGGCAAGGTCGTGAGGGCGCTGCGCGATGGTGCCGCCACCTTGGCTATCGACCGCAACGGGGTGCCGACGGTCGGGCAGTGGGGCCGTGACGTCACCATGGGGTCGGACCTGGCCTTCGCTCGTCAGAACCTGTCGCTCATAGTCGACAACGGCCGACCGGTGCCCGGGCTGGGCTCCGACAGCATCTACAAGTGGGGGGCGACCCTGGGCAACAAGGTCCAGGTGTGGCGATCGGGTATCGGTGTGACCGCCAATGGAGCGCTCTTGTACGCGGCCGGCAACAACCTGTCGATCACCATGCTGGCCAACGTCTTGTCCCGAGCCGGAGCGGTGCGGGCCATGGAGCTCGACATCAACTCGGCGTGGGTCGAGTTCGTGAGCTACGGCCCGGCCCCACCCGTGCCGACGGTCGCGGACACCAAGCTGCTCCCCGACATGTCGGGAAGCACCGGGAAGTACCTGGGCGGCAACTCCCGGGACTTCGTGGCCCTGTTCCGACGGGCCTAGCAGACCAGGGCACCCAGGTCAGCAGGTTCTTGTTCGGTCGGTGCGCGGCGGGTCCGAGGCGACGGCTCGGGCTACGGGCAGCCGGGAGTTCTGTGGGGGCGGCGCCCGCCCCTGTGGGGTGCATCATCGCGATTCGGGGCTGTGACCAACGGCGATGCCCCAGGCAAGGATGACGTCTATGTGGGCCGCTCTGCGATTCCACGTCTTCCGGTGGATTCTCACGATGCTGGCACTCGGGCCGAGGGCCGACGACCGCGACGTGGAGATCGCCGTGCTACGCCACCAACTGGCGATCCTGCAACGCCAGGTCCCCCGCCCCCGCTACCAC
>JALYXV010000400.1 GCA_030947025.1 Actinomycetota bacterium
ATCAGCCGTCCTCGGCCTGCGCTGCGAAGAGGCCAGCGGCCGCTGGAACAAGATCATCTGGACGAACATCAACACTCAGACGAGCGTGGCCTAACCCAACGACCCACAAATGTGTCGCACACCCGTCGGCCAGCACCACTCAGCCAGGAGCGTGCTTAGGAACTACGCCACCCCCGCGGACTCTGCGCGATACGCCAAGGACCCCAACTCGAACGCCGCGCGATGCTAGTCGCCTCGCACATCAAACCATGGAGGACCAGCACAACCGCGAACGCCTCGACCAGTCCACGGGAAATTGATATTTCACGATATTATAGCGGCTGGACTACGGCGTAATTGTGCTAGCGACACTTAGCGCTGCGGGGCTTCCCACACCTATTGTTCTCCTACGCTGTCCTCGTGGGCCGGCCGGTCAATAGCCGCCCAGTCGAAGACGTCGACCTCCGGTCCGTTCACGTTGCTGGTCGATTGGTCCATGGCGGCCGACAGTCCCGTCGCCATGTCCGTCTTGCCCTTCGGTTCGGCCGCCCTAAAGCACCAGAGCGTCAATGGCTCAGTTGGTCCACGGCACCTCCCGTTCAGGCCAGGCACATGCCTGTATCCGGCCAATTACCCAGGGCAGGCGCTGGAAGGAGTGGCTTTGTTGTCCCGGCTTCCTCTCGCCTTTCGGCCGCCGGCATTCGCTTCTCGGACCATCCTTGCCCGCCGAGCGGTTGGGTCTTCCTCACGGTCGGCGTACCGGACTTGGCGCCCGGACCTCGACGGGTCTACCACGTTCCGCGCGGTCGAGACCCGACCGGGGAGGGTGCTCTCGGTACCCCGAACCGACGGTGTTCCCACGGCCGGTTCCTGGTCCCCGGCCGCCGTTGCCGCTTCCCAGCGGCCAGCCTTACCCCCAGCACTCATCTCATCCTCTGGGGCTTCGAGTGACGAGGCACCGACTACACGCTCGACCCTCCGGTCAGGGACCCACTCGCACCGCGCGACCTCGTGTCGCAACCAGGGTTCCCGAACAGAGACCACCCAAGGTCACGCACGGTGGATGGGGGTCAGACGCATCAACCCCCACCCTCCCTGCCGATATGGGCGGTGTACAAATCCCCCTGGTACAGGCGCAACCTTGCCGGTATTGGGAATGTGTGCCCGATCGCCATTCGCAGTATCAAATGACAATTGTGCCGCATGTTTTCGGTAGTTCAACAGCCAAGGTGCCGCCCGGCGCTCGGGGCCGAGCGTCGGGCACCCCAGATGACGCGCGCTCAACGATCGACAGCGACGAGCGAAGACGACATGTGATGGTTCCAGCCGATCAGGCGAAGCCTTGGTCCGGTGAGTCGAGCCGAACTTGCACCAGAAGGCTGTGTTGGTCCGAGGACTACGGAGGTCGCGGTGGCGAGTGGAGAATAGCTACTCCCCGTGGAATGATTCGCCCGTGACGACTGAGACGAACGACGTGATCGCAACGCGACGCCATCTCCTCACTGGTCCCGAGCAGTGGGAGTCGCCACCACGTCGAGGCTGGGATGGCGGTGGGCTCTTCTGCTATTTGGGGTGGTGGCAGTGGTTCATGGGTTAAGTCCCGACGTGCAGGTCACCGACTCGAGGTTGACCGTCCCCGCCTCGTACGCAGTACTGCATAACCACACACTCGCCCTCGAGCACGTGCCCAGTGTCAGAGCTGCGCTTCAGCAGACGAGCTATGACGTAGTTCGTGTGGACAGTCGGACTCTTCCGCTATACCCGCGGCCGCCAATGCTCCTGGCCATCCCTGCGACTGGTCTGGCTGAGCTCGCCCGTGTTGACGTTGGCACGCTCCGACCAAGCGGTCCAAGCAGGATGTGGCCGATCGAGATTCCGACCGGAGCGGTACTCGTTGGTGGGGCAGCGGTTTTGATGGCGTTGACGGCCCTCGAGTTTGCTGGGAGCGATGCCCGTGCTCGCCGGTACGCGCTGGGTATCGGGCTCATCTTCGCGTTCGGTACTTCGGCCTGGTCCACAGCCTCACGTGCCCTTTGGCAGCACACTCCCGCCCTGTTCCTGTCGAGCGTCGCCCTGCTGGCCGCGGTGCGTTCGGTCCGAGACCCCCGATACCTCTGGCTTCTTGGAGGATCCCTGGCCGCGGGTTACACGATGCGGCCTACTATGGCAGTTCCAGTTGCGACCCTCGGAGTCTGGGCCCTCGTCACCCATCGAAGGGCGTCGTGGCGTCTCTTTGCGGGCGGGATCGCAATTCCGCTGCCGTTCGTTGCCGTTAATCTCGCCGCTTATCACAGGTTGTTGCCCCCTTACTACACCGGTGCCGGAAGCGGAATTGCCGAGGGCTATGGATTCGTCGAATCTCTCGGTGTTCAGCTGTTTTCGCCATCCAGAGGTCTGTTTATGTACACGCCCATGTTCTTGCTTGTAGTTGGAAGCATTTGGGCCAATAGACGCGAACAGTCCCTGCGAACCTCGACTTATTCCTGTCGGCCACCGTCGTACTGTATATCCTTGTTATCGGGATATCTGGTTCTACGGGCGGGACAGCCTACGGGAACCGGATGTTCACAGACATAGTGCCTTTCCTCGTCTATCTTTCTCTTCCTATTCTCGAGATGCTTATCCTGGAGCGAAACCTTTCGCGTCTTGCCGCCGCGGGTACAACACTGCTCATCGGCTTGAGCGTTTCGCTCGCCGTGCCGGGAGCCCTTACACACTCGGCGCTATGTTGGAGTGCGACGCCGAAGTTCGTCAACGACGCGCCGGAGCGTGTGTGGGATTGGAAAGATCCGCAGTTTCTACGACCAATCAATCGACTTCGGGCCGGGGACTCGCTTCATACCGTCGTGCTTGGATCATGCACCGCTCCTGCGGCCACAAAGTAAACTGTTGGCACCGGCTCACGGCACAGTTGTCGCCCTTTGATCGCTGGGCGCTCCGCCGGGCAACGTCTCGACGGATGTGGAGGCGGTCGGGTTCACAGGGGGCCGCCCCTGGACGGTGGACTGTTCCGGTTTCGAAGGGTGCGTCAGCCCAGCCGGACCGGCGCCGAACGCCGCCAACAGGTTGGTCATGACCCGGCCCAACACCCGGCCAGCACACCCGGCAGGCTCGCAATTGGCATTCATGTAACCGACGAAGGAAATAGTTCCGCTTGCGAAGACCCCTGCCCCACTGGGGGCGGTGTAGTAGGTAGCATCGGCAAAATCGGGCTTGCCATGGCATCTGAGTGGCGAATGGGTGAGGATCTCGACGTTAGCCGGCCCGGCGAAGCTGGGGTCGTAGCGGTCGTATTCGGAGGCGACGACGTCTGGCAGGCGTTGACCTGCAAAGGCTCCGGTGCCCTCGAACAGCCAGTTGGAGGGGTCGACAATAACCATGTCGGCCTTCACTGGGTTGCATTGGTAGAGGTTGCCGATGATCTGGCTCTCCGGATTGGAGTTGGGTGGGTCCCGCCAGTTGACGGTAACGTCGGCGTTGTTCTTCCCATATAGTGGATCCTCATGTGTCGACTTGTAGTCGATCTCGTGGCGGTCGGGGCCAAGGGGCGACGGTCCGAATCGTATATGGCGATAGATGGCGTTCGCCCCCAGGAAGGCTAAGTTGACCCCCTTATCCCGGGCCGACTGCAGCCCATCGCGCATGGCGAGCGAGTAGTACTCGTCGTGTCCCATGCTGAACACTGCCCGGTGCGAGAGAAGTAATTCCGGTTGTTCATGGACGTCAACGCTGGTCATGTAGGTGACGTCAAGCCCAAGTGACTCCATGAGTGATACAGCGGGATATTCAAGGTCCAGGAAGTTCGCAGCACCGTCACCGAACAGGTAGGGACGGTCAAAAGACACAACCCGGGACCGCTGGTCGAAGCTGCCGTTCTTTCCGGCGTACAGGCTGTAGTCGCCCCACAGGTTGTATGCCTGCCAGGTGGTCACAGCGTCGATGATCATGTATGCCGCTCCGCCTCGGTCGTTGCGGACAGTGAGCGGCACGTACTGTTGTTGCCCTGTGCTGGCGATCAGCTTGAACAGATACTCACCCTCGGGCCAGCCGGTAGTGAGCATTGAGAGCGAGGGCTGCCATTTTGCCTCAATCATGTTGGTCCCTGGGGTGAATGACGGAGGTGCCTGGCGGCTGCCGATGGTCTCTGGCACTGTGTCGACCAGTCGGCCGCCCAGTCCCTGGTAGAAGCCCATTCGGTACGCTTCGACTCGGAAGGTGGGGGCTATCGTCGACACATAGAGGGTGACTCGGTCGCCGATGTCGACGCTGGTCCGGTTGGCGTAACCCTCAATCTCGTGGTTGACGGCGCGATCCGTGAGCTTCCAATCGGACGAGCCGGGAAGGGCGTTCTCGGCGCGGATCCGGACCGACTCGGTGGTCAGTCCCCGCGGCTGGCCGCTCACCACAGAGCCTGGTGTCGTGGGCGTCGGACCGGGTTCCGCCCCAATGCCCGGCGACGCCTTCGACGACCCGCTCTTCGGACCAATGACGAGTCCGGACCTGACACCGATTGCAGCTAGGGCGAGGACCCCAATGGTCCAGACGGTGAAGCGTCGCCGGAAGCGTGGCGGAGACGCGTGTAGCCCATGGCGGCGCTTTGAGATGACGGCGGGCGCGTCGACCTGGAGCGTCAACATCGGGCGTCGATCGGAAAGCTTGTGGTCGCGTGACCGAAATCTGCCCCTACCCCTAGAGCGGAGGTGGGCTGGCCTATACCGGGCCACAGGCCCAGCGCTTTTGGAGACCTGACACGATGAGCGAAGACGATACAGGCGTCGTAGGTCCGGTGGGGGTCTCTACGGAGCAAGCGAACAGCGCTGCGATCCTGTTTGGATGATGCGCAGGTCAACCCGCATGGCGGCCGCTTCTAAGCTGATACACCTTCGGTGGGTCCCCAACACCCATTCGTTGTTGGGGCTGCCTCCGGGTTAGGACGGCAACCCTCGCTCTCTCTCAGATCAGCACCCCAGAGCCTTGTGGCTCGCCGTGACGAGCGAAGATTGGGGCGACACGTTCGCCCGTCCCTGGGGTAAAGTCACCCTCGAACCACGGCTGTGGTGCCGTTCGGTCGGATGGCCAGAATGGGCGGGTCCGCCCGGTTGGACGCCGATGCCTCTGTAGTAGTGCGGTTGAGCCCGTAGGTCAGCGTGGTGGTGGAGGGCTGCACGGGAACCGCGGATTGTTGCCTTGAGCAGGCTCAGGGGCCATTCGGCGAGCACCACGGCTTTGGCCCGACTCCTGTCGACCGATCGACGGCCACGGCCGGGCCATCAGCGAGTTGACCGGCCGCATCGAGGTAGTGATCGAACCGTTTCGTAGCCTCCTGGGACCTCTCGTCACCATCCCCGGGATCTCCACGGGCGTTGCCGATGTGATCGTCGCCGGGACCGGCGCCGACATGGGTCGCTTCCCCAGCGCCGGTCACCTTGCCTCCTGGGCGGGGACCTGCCCGGGCCGCAACGAGTCCGCCGGTCGGGTCAAGTCCACCCACACCCGGCCCGGCAACGCCTACCTGAAGGGAGCCCTGGGCATCGCCGCCATGTCGGCCGCCAGCAGCCGCGACAGCTACCTGGGCGCCAAAGCGGCATGACGGTGGGGTCGCGGTGGAGGTGACGAAGGTGGTGCGGGGCGAAGAGCGGGATGACGGGCGAAGGTCGGTTGGGTCGGTCGCGGAGGGGCAGCGAGCTACAGCACATCTGTAGGTCCCGCGAAACCGGACCTGCTAGGCCACGTCGTGGACTGAATACACGTCCCTTAATACGAACGTCCCTGAAGTGATCGTCGCCAATGTCACCACCGCCGGTCAAGGGCCATTTTTGGCCCAGCGCCTAGCGCTTCCGTTGGACTACAGCGAAGGCGCCTTCGGCCAACGCCGTTCAACCGAGTCGCGGTAGACGGTGTCGACGTACGGTCCCGGCTTGCGAGCACGCTGCACGATTCGGTTGATGTTCGTGGCATAGTACGCAGCCATCTGCGGACCGGTGAGATGTTGATTGCCAATAGCGAAGACACGGAGCGTGCTCTGGATGAGCGCTTCCTGCTCGTCTGGATACCTGATAATGCGCTCGTCCTTGGTGAGTGCAACCCAACCAGCGTCGGACGCGTCCCGGATCCACTCGACGTCACGCACCTCCATATCCCGACCGTCGGGATACACCTCGACCATCGTGTGGACCGTATACCCAAACGCCCTGATCGCCTCGGCCACGACAACGCGGCCGAGGCTGCGGTCGACAAAGAACTCAGGCGGCGGCCGACGCGGACGGGGCAAGCGCAGCCCGGACGTCTTCGAGCGGGACACCGTAGTCATCGGCCACGGCACTCTGGTCTTCGCCAGCTTCGATCCTGCCCCGCACATCGACCAACCGGGCACCGCCACGGATGAACATCGGCTGGCCGAAAGCTCGCTCAGGGTCCACCATGAGCAGAGGCTCCTCGGTGATCGGCAAGACCAAACGTGCCGCCCACCCACCCTCATACGTGATCCGGGTCAGGTAGCGCTCGATGACCTCATGGAACACCCGCTGGCCGGACCGCACCACAGTGAGAAGACGAAGCTGCTTGTCGCCGTGGGCTCGTGCGTAGTCGTAGACGACCTCGGCTCCATCGCTACAGAGGTGCTCCGAGGCCAAGGCGAACTCCAACTCACCCTCGGCCCGCAGCCGCTCCAGGGCAGGCCAGATCCTTTGCAGCGGTAAGCCGGTCTCCCTAAAGGCGGCCAGCACCATCCCTTCGGCCAGCCCGACGAACGGGATGGTCAGACCAGACTTGGCCACGCTGGTGATGAGCGGGGCGCCATGGTCGGCGTGGCGACCAGGGGGGTGCCGGCGATAGTCCTGCACCCACGTGTCAAACGTCGACCGCGGGACACCGACGTACGCGGCGGCCTCGCTCACCGTGTACAACGGCTTCTCGAATCGATCACGATCCCGCTCGATCGTCAACTCAACCTCCCGTTCGACTCGACCAACGGCGTCGACTTGACCGTACACCGAGACTGCGACAACGACTGGTGATTGCGTCCGAGTCGAGCCAGGGCCTTCCGTCTGCGTGCCACAAACGTGCCACAAGCCGTGAACCGCAGGGGTCTTCGAAGGTCATCTACGGTCACCAGTGGTCGTGGCAGAAAGTGCCTCTGACCTGCCCATATACAGAAATTTTCGTGTCGTGTGGGCGCTGCGGGACTCGAACCCACGACCTCAGCCGTGTGAAGGCTGCGCTCTAACCAGCTGAGCTAAGCGCCCGGAAGGCGCAGTCTTACGCCGCCCGACGGAGACCGCAACCGATCAAACC
>JALYXV010000422.1 GCA_030947025.1 Actinomycetota bacterium
GGGGCCGAGGAGGTCGAGGTGGTTGTCGAGTTGGCGGATCACCGACTCGGGGAGCGCTTTGCCGAGCTGGTCCTCGTTGGGGTCTTCGCTGACACGTTGGGGCCGGCCGCGGCCGAAGGGGTCGGGCGCCTGGGCCATGAGCGTGTTGGCCCGGCCGCGGTCGATGACCTGGTGGAGCATGTCGAGCAGCAGGTTGCGATGGTTGGCCGAGTAGGGGCGTCCATCGGGGCGGCGCTGGGTGGAGATGGCCTGGACGACCAGGGCGAAGTCGCCTGCCCCCAGGCTGGCCGGGTCCCTGCGACCGGCGGCGACCAGCGCCTGGGAGGCGGCCCGGCAGGCGCGTAGCGCTTCTCGTAGGCGTTGCAGGTTGGGGCGGGTCGAGCGGGCCCAGTCTTTGGCGACCTCGCGCAGCCAGGCCGCCTCGATGGTCCCGAAGTCGACGACGCCTTGGGTGGCGGGCCAACGCCGAGAGCTGTTGGGTTGCAGGTCCAGCAGGGCCACCTGGGCCGAGCTGTGCGCCCTGCGGAGGCGGCGGGATCGACCGGGGGCTCGGCACGGCACGGCTCGGGTGGCGTGGAGCATCATGGCGATTCCCGGCCAACCGTTGCAGGAGATCCCGACGAGAACCGCAGGGTTCGGCACGTGGCGGTGGACTCCTTCACCATCGCAAATGCTGGGCAGCCAGGTCGAGATGATGGAGCAGCGAGCGAAGGTCTTCGAGCGTCAACTCGAAGACGACTGCCACCTGTTCTCGGACGCGATCGACGGTTCCGAACCCTGGAAGCCCGACGCCATCACCCAATACTTCACCCGCCTCCGGGCACGCATCGGGCTCGAACACCTCGACTGCCATTACCTGCGGAAGTTCATGGAGACCTACGGCCAGGACCTCGGCTTTCCGCCCGTGCAGGTCGCACTCCGCGCCGGCCACGATCCCTCCGTCGCCGCCACGCCGCCAAGCACTACCCCCCGGGAGCATCGAGCAAGCCGACCGTGCGCTGGCGTCCGCCGTTGTCCGTGCTTGTCCCCGATCGGAAGTAGCCCGTCCGGGTAGTTCGGTCGGATGCCTGCCTGCCTGTATTGGATCGGATCAGGACAGAGGACGAGTCCTTCTTGTTCAGCGAAGTCGCGGAGGCCGGTACCGTTCAATGTGAGCAGCGGGAGGCCGGCTGCCATGGCAAGAGGCCGCGATTTCACATGTCGTTGACCGGCCACGGCCGACCGCGCGGCTCCGATCGGGCCGGAAGGCCGCCCCAAAGGCGGGCGACTCTTTGGTCGTACGGCAGCACGTAGAGCCTCCGGGTCCCCGTGTGGAGCTCGTCGCGTCGCCGTGGTCCCCACGGCCGCCGCTCGGCCCACTTTTCCAGCTCGCCCTCAGTGACGAAGGTCGTGGCAATTCGGTTGCCCGTCAGGTGGCGGGCGATCAGATCCTTTGGCAGCCGTTCCTTCTGGAGTTGCGAGGCGGCGTCGGTGTCGAGGACGACGAACCCCGCGGCAGTCTGCGTCAAGCGAGATTGGCGTTCCGTGACAGGCGAACGTCGGCCAGGAACTCCTCAAGCTCTTTGTCCGATTCCCAGATGTCCGCCTTCAACTGGTCGGCATCCACCAGCGGGCGCAACACCCTGCGCGTCTGCGAGGCGAGCGATGCAGTAGCTCTCTTGCTCGCGGCTTCCGGGCGGTGGGTCTACACCGAGATCCTACGTCACCGCGACGGAGTTCGAACGGCCCGGTCGGGGTCACGGGCGCCTGACCGGGGTGTCAATGCCCGCACCATCCGCATATGGCGCCGCCAGCATTCCCCCGGCGTTGGCGAAGTCACCAAAGCGCTCCCGTACAGGCGACCGTGCGCGGACGTCGGCCAGTTCGGATATCCGAGCGGTCACAGCCGGGACTCCTTGGGTCGTGAGCGGGTCTTTCGGCTTCCCAGTTCCCGCTTGACAGCGAGAACTTTGCAGCGCACAGTAGTTGGTAGACGAGTTGGGTGAAAGGGATGTGACCATGGTCGAGACCGAGTTCCACGAACGGCCCGAGGACCTTCTGGCCCATGCGGCCAGTCTCCGGAGCCGGGCCCAAGCCCAGGTGCAAGGGGCGTGGTTTCCACTCTTGGTCTTCGGTTTCGTCACCCTGGTCACCATTCCGCTCTACGTGCGGCCGTTCGACTATCCCCACGGCGACGGCGGCGGGGGCGGCGGCGGCGGAACCCGGGTGCCGTTCTTCGCGGGCCTGCCGGGCGCCCGTTCGCAAAACCAGGCATGGCTGTTCTGGCTGCTGGCGGCGCCGCTGAGCTACTTGGTGTGCGCCTTGTGGTACCACCGCCGAGCCCGGCGCGTCGGGCTGTCACCGCACTGGCGCCGCTACGTCGGCCTGGGGCTGGGGTTTTTCCTCGTGGTCGCCGCGCTCCACCTCGAGCCGGGACGGACGCTCGTGGCGTCGACCGGTCGGGTTCACCTCCTGCCCGGTGACGACTTCGGTGTGGGCATCGCGGCTGTTCTCTCACCGCTGATCGCGGTCGCCCTCGGCTTGCTCATCCTGGCCTGGGTGGAACGCAACTGGGTAGTCGCGGGCATCGCCGCCGTCTACTGCGCCTTGGTGATTTTGATCAACACTTACGGGTTCGGCAACCTCCCGGCCTGGATCAGCGGCCACCCCTCGGTAAGGCCCTATTTCGTGGCCCCGGCGCACAATGTGGTCTTACTGGCGGCGGTACTCCTGTTGGGCGCCGCCAGCACCGGGATCTCGGCCTGGCGGGCCCGACGCTCGTCATGACCCAGCCGCCCCCAGACCACGACAACCCTGACCCGTCCGCGGTCACCGGAACCACCGGTGGCCGCCATCCCGTCAATGGGCTCAATGAGATCGTGCATCAGCGGTCCCGGCTTGGCGTGCTGACCATCTTGCGCGAGGCCGACCGGGTCGAGTTCGGCTACCTCCGCGACGCCCTCGAGGTAACCGACGGCAACCTTTCCCGGCATCTGAGAACCCTTGAGGACGCCGGCTACATCGAGGTCCACAAGGGCTACCACGGGCGACGGCCCCGGACGTGGCTCATCCTGACCAAGGCGGGCCGGGCGGCCCTCGACCAGGAACTCAGCGCACTTCGAGCGCTCGTTTCCCGGCTCGACCCGCCGGCACCGCAACCCAAGTCATGATCAAGGAGTCAGAATGAAGAAATTCCTCGCGCTGCCGCTCCTCGTTGGAATCGCCCTTGGGGGCACTTCGTGCTCCACGTCCGACAAGACGTGTCAAAGCGCGTCGGGCGCCCGGATATGCCTGAATGCCTCGGGCGGCGGTGACGCATTTACGGTGTCCGGATCCGGCCTGAAGCCGGGAACCGATGTCCACATCCAAATACCCGGGCCCGGGCTACCGCTACCGCCCCAACAGGCCGACAGCCACGGCAAGTTCCCGTCCGGCGGCAGCGTGCTTTCGATCCTCAAGGGCATCCAAGCGACCACCATCCCTATCGACGGGACCAGCAGCGATGGGACCTCGGTCAGCTTCGTGTTCCATATCTCCGCCGCTCAGCGGTGAAGATCGCGTTCGCGTCTCGCCAGGCGAATACGATGCCACGTTATACGGACGGCATGTTCCTTCGGCCGTCCCATTATGCATGGTGCTGAAAGCGTGCCTGATCGATCTGCTCGCTGGACGTGGCGACTGGGGCGGTCATGGTGGCCGCCCAGATGAGATCATCTGTTTTCGACGTCCGCTGGCCTCGATGGGTCGCGAGTCGCCCGCAATAGTCATGCCGAACGATGCCCACGAAGGACGGTGCATGCGAGTGTCGACACGGTCCTCCGCTCGGCCCCGGCGGCCCAAAAATGGCGCAACGAAATTCCGTCCTGACGTGTCCAACCCAGCGCCAGCACGCCTCGCTCGGCTGCCGCAAAAGGCCCACCTGACCAGGACAGTGTCGGACGGCCGGGGTCGGTGGGGACCCACCGAGACGGTTCCGGCCGGGACTCACAATTCCTTGGTCGCAGGTCCGATGCTGCCGGGCCCACAGACAGACGGTAGAAGTGCTGTTCAGAAGGCATGTGGCGCGGTAACCGTGGTGTTGGCGGTGGCCAGCTTCGAGCGGACGAGCACGAGCGGCGCGTTGGGGTCGTGCGGCTGTGGAAGGGCTGCGAGAGTGAAGTCGGCGATTGCACCCGGGCGGAAGACGAGGCAGTGTGTCGAGCCGCCGAACTGGAAGTAGCCGAGTTCATCACCCTTCGCGACGTGGTAACCGGGCGTCAAGTTCGAGTGGATGATGCAGGAGGAGACCTCTGACATGCCGACCGGCACGAAAGCCACCAGGCCGATCACCGGGTCGTCGGCTTCGATGAGGATGATCGCCCGCGCGGCGACATGCGCCAGGTACGACTGCGAGTTCGTTGGCTCGACCGCGTCCGCGCCTTCTGAGTCGGCCTCCGAGTAGTAGGTGCCCTCCCGGATGGACGCCCGCACGATCGTCCCGGCCACCGGGCTGTGCCAACGGTGGTAGTTGGTCGCGCTCAGAAAGGCCTGATAGACGGTTCCGCCGACGAACTGGTCGACCGAATCGTCATTGGCAAGCATGTCCTTCAGTGAATACGGTTGGCTCTTGATCCAGAAGCGATCTTGGCGCTTGACGTCTGTGGTGATGCTGTAGGGCGTCGACTCGCAGGCGCTAACGATCACCTTGTCGTCGGCCGGCGAGGCGACCGGACGCGCACCGTCCTTGAAGCGTCGGGTGAAGAAGTCGTTCCATGAGGCGAAGCCCCAATGCTCGTCCTGAGGGTCGTGCTCGTATTGCTCGATGCCGACTGCGCGTTGGGCCGCGGCGGACTTCCAGCCCGACGGCGAATCGTTGAGCACGTACCGCGAGTCGCCACCACTGAGGAACTCGCACCAAGCAGTCAGGATCTTCTTGAGCATCGCGTTGATCCGTGGGTCGCGGAACGCGGCGAACCCGGCCGGCGTCCCCATCGTCCAGTCGAGGATCGCACCGAGCGGCGTGGCCACCATGCCGGCGCCGAACTCAGGCGCCATCGATAGCACCTCATTAATGAGGCGCATCATCTGCTGCACGCTCTCCAAGTGCCGCTTGCGGTACTGCTTGGTACGCGGCACCTGGGCGATCATCTGGTTGAGCAACATGCGCACCACGGGATCCCTGTCTATTAACTCCTGGAACTCGGTGAGGACGGGATGCAACACGATCTGGTCGCCCTTGGCCTCGACCCTGTCCCGATGGCCGGCAAGCCAGGACTCCAGGTCGTCCTGGTCCTCCGGCAACCAGCCCGCCCGGCGCCGTACATCCACAGCATGGGAATCAGTCGTCATGAGAAGCAACCTAACGGCAATCGCCCCCTCGTCGCCGTCATCTGGACGCGGCACCGCCGTCTGGCCCGACGTAACGCGCCGGTCATCCAAGAGTGGTTCAGGGGCGACGTGCATTTCTCGAACTCTGGCGACACAGTGCGGGGTCGCTGCCTGAGCGTTGGTGGCCCATCGAGCCTCGGTCTCAGACCTCAGTCCACCGCTCGTGACGCAGCGAGGTCGAGAATGGACCAACCGATTACGACTGCCGGTGGCAGGAGAACCGAGACCCGGGATGCGACCTCGAGTCGCTCGTCGATGCTGCCCGGACAACGATCGAGTTGGCGCCGGCTCTCGCGCGAGACTCGTTCCGTGCCGTTGGCCGATCGCACCCGGGTGTACACCACCACGCTGGGAGCGCTGCCCAGGAAAAAGGCCCGCGTGCCTGTGCCGTTCGATCCAAACGAAGTGTGGGGAGCCAAGATGGAGCACTATGTGGGTGGGACGATCGCCGGCATGCGGGTGCGGGGGAGCGTTGGCAAGGACGACGCGGGGTGGAGCTTCTCGCTCGGTCCCGCCTGGCTGCGGGACTCTCTGGTCGGCCCGGGTGACATCGTGGAGGTCGTCATCTCGCCGGAGGGTCCCCAGCGCAGTGACTTGGATCCAGATCTGTCGGTGGCACTCGAGGCGAACACCGCGGCTGGAGCGTTCTTCGACTCGCTCGCTCAGTTCTACCGAAACGGCTACCTGCGGTGGATCGACGGGACGAGGCGCCGGCCCGACGTTCGAGCCGAACGTATCGCCGAGGTGATCCGCCTTCTCAGCAGTGGGGTAAAGGAACGCCCTAAACCGTGATCGCCTGATCGGCGACCCGGGTGACGTCGGCCAAAGCACCTGAAACCTAAACTGGGACACACCGAGACCGGGGCGGGTCGTGTTACCTCCGATGCTCGTGTGGTTCGTGGAGTGACCATCGACGGGCAGCAATGTCCAGAGGACCCGGCAGCCTGCCGAGGTTTCGCCGTGGGTCAAAGCGAGGGGCGGTAGATTTGATCTGTCTGGATGGGTTCGTGCTGGTCAAGATCTCGGCGAGGCACGCTTGGTCGCCTCACCGTCATGGAAGGCCGAATGACGGCGCAGTTGCCCGGTCCTCGGGCTCACCTCTACGATGGCCCACGACGAAACTCTCGTGATTCTTGACTATCTCATCCAACTCGCTGACCACGTAACTCGGACCGGTTCGATGCCCGTCCGGACCCAAGAAGGGTGCTGGCTCCCCATCACCTGCCCCGGGGTGGTGGGCGAAGTATATAATGGCTCCGTGTGTCTGCCCTTCCGTCGGCGAACGGTCGCCGGCTTCGCAGCGGTAGAGAGGTGAAGGGGGCGAATCGATGGCTGGTCGCGTGCTTCGTCATCGAATTGATAGCGTGAGTGTCGCCGCAACGATCGTAGGGGTTGGTTACTCATTCGCGTGCTGGCTGCTGGCTCCTCCGTTGATATTTCTCGTTCCGCTTCCATTTTTATCCACATGGGTCCACCTCGTAGAGCATAATCATGTTCATTTGCCCGTATTTCGGGGGAAAAGGCTGAACGAAGTGTTCTGTTTGATTTTGTGCCTCGGTACGGCTGTCCCCGTCGAGGCGTATCGATTCCAGCACGTAGAGACCCACCATCGTTTCGCGGGAAAAGAGGAGGACTGGACGAGTCCTTTCTCTTATCGCAACTCACGGTTCCCTGATCGCCCGGTCCACCTACCGTGGTACATATTGACCTACTGGGCTCGGGGGTGGCGGCTGTTCATCCCAGAAGTGTGGAAGCGGCGTCACACTGAGCGAGGAAGGCGAGCATGGCGGTCGATGATCATGCTGGCCGTGGCGCTCGTAGTTCTGGGTCTAACTCACCCGGTGACGTTCGCACTGTATTTCTTGTGCCCATGGATCGGCAATCAATTGGTGCCCGCGTGGTTCAACTGGCGACATCATAGCGGGTGCGACTTCCGGACCAAGTATTCCTCGGCAAACGTGAATCTTGGATGGTTCAGCCGTGTTCTGGGGTTCAGCATCGGGTATCACTCAGTGCATCACGAGTATCCTTCTCTGCATTGGAGTCTTCTTAAGGACCGCTTCTATCAAGAGTTTGCACCGTTTACCGGCCCCGAACGGTTGGTGGCGGCTTCGCGGCGCTACCGGAGGACTTTGGAAATTGCGCGTGCCAACCAGTCAGCCGATCTGTTGTAGATCTCAGGCGTAACGAGCTTCTGGGTATCTGGCGATCGCGATACGTGATCAGGCGTTCGGGGGGTTGCGGAAGCGGCATGAAGGCACATCAGAAGCCACCAAGTCTCACTTGATCTCCCTTCTTCGACGGTGTGTTGGGCCCCACCGCGACGCTTCCGGATACCGCTGCTCCGTCGCGCCGTATCCAGCAACTCGGCCAGCCACTCAGCGTCGAGGACATCGGGCTTGCGGCCTGGGAGGACCTTGACGTGGCGGGCGTTGACCGACTTGCGTTCCAAGCCCCGCTCCTCCACGACGTACCAGCAGGGTCTTACCCAGGGCGCAGGGTTGGCCATCCCAGTGGGTCCCCGCAGAGGTCGGGGCCAAAGAACAGGTTGGTGGCAAGGCGATTGAGAATGGCGGAGTGCGTGCTCAATCGGGCGACCGGTGGGCAGGAAACGCTCCGCGGTGCAGCCCATCGCGTTAGAGGGGCCGGCGCGGCATGACCAAATCTGGTCGTCGCTTGGTGCACGTGGAACTCACGGCGGGTCGTAGCTATCGCGATGGCGTGCATCGACTGGAAGCCAGTTACCGGGCGATCCCTGCCGGCTCGCCCGTTCGGCTGGCGAAGCAGACCTCGAATCTCTTTCGGCGACGGGCGGTGACGGGTCAGCCAGGTCTGGACGTCTCGGGGCTGACAGGAGTGCTGCGGGTGGACCCCGGTGCTCGCACCGCCGATGTCGCCGGGATGTGTACCTACGAGGAGCTCGTCGCGGCGACGTTGCCGTATGGCCTGACGCCGCTGGTCGTCCCGCAACTGAAGACGATCACCCTGGGTGGTGCGGTGAGCGGGTTGGGCATAGAGGCGGCGTCATTCCGCAACGGGCTGCCCCACGAGTCGGTCCTGGAGCTCGACGTGCTCACCGGCGCAGGCGAGATCGTGACGACTACCCCGGGCGACGAGCTGTTCACCGGATTCCCAAACTCTTACGGAACGCTGGGCTACGCCACCCGGCTACGGATCGAACTGGAACCGGTGGGTTCACATGTGGCACTACGGCATCTGCCGTTCGACGATCTGGACGAGCTTTGCCTTGCCATGGAGCGAATCATGGCGACGCGGGTATGGGAGGGCGAGGACGTCGACTACCTCGACGGGGTGATGTTCTCTCCGGCGGAGTCGTACCTGACGTTGGGTCGGCGCATGGAATCTGCCGTTGGCGGAGCCGACGATCCGGCTGTGGGGCCCGCTAGCCGGGCCTTCCGCACATGATGGGGTGTAGGTATTCCTTGTCATTGTTGGTGTGTTTGGTAGCGGCTTCGGGTGGCGTCGACGTTGAGTAAGGCGAGTATTCGGGCTGGTAGGGGTGGTGGTTCGGGGATGATGGGGCCGCTGGTGGTGGTGGCGGGGATGAGACGCAGTCGGGAGAGGGCGCCGAAGATGAGCCGCCCGGTGGGTTTGGCGTCTCGGCCGGCCCATAGGCCGGCGAGTTTGACGGCGGGGCTGATGGCGAGTCGGATGGCTCGCTCGACGAGACAGAAGATGAGCAGGGCGAGGCAGATGACGCTGATCAGCGCTTCGATGCGACGGTTGTTCTTCAAGAACATGGGTGCCACCGCCAATGGGCCTTTGAAGTTGCCGTGGCGGCGTTCGGCGACTTCTTGGCCTTTGTAACGGTTCAGCACCTCGGCGGCGTCAACCTCGCCGGGATCGAGGTTGGTCAACAGGGCGTACCAGCCGTCGGTTTTTGCTTCGGTGTCGAGAGCTGTTTGGTCGAACGACCAGGTGAGGGTGGGCTTGCCGGTGGCGTCGGTGGCGACGGCGGTGATCAGGTAAGGCTTCACCCTTCGGGAACTGGCGATGGCGGCGACGCGTTCGGCTACCGCCGCCTGGTCGGGGTAGTGGCGGCCGCCCAGGCCGCCGGCCATGCTGGTGAGGTCGCCTCGGGCCCGGTCCAGTTTCTTCTCCCGGGCCGTCTTCGCGGCGCCCGCGCGCGCTGAGGACCACACGAACACCCGGCGCAGGGCGAGTGTCGGGTCGGATTTTCGGGGCCCGGCCAGGACCATGGTGTCCTCGGCCACCCGGTAGCTGCCCCGATCGTCGGCCGCTTTGAGCTGGTCGCGTTCGGCCACATAGGCGACCGGGACAGCCTTGGACTTGTCGCAGCCGGCCAGGACGTCGGCGCCCACATAGCTCTTCGAGGCCGGGGCGATGAAACTCACCCCGGCTTTCATCATGGCCGCCAGGTTCGTGTACGAGACCAGCTTGGAATCGCCGACCAGCAGAAACTTGCGTTCGGCGGCCATGGCCACCAGTGCTTCGAGGGCCGGGACGACCTGGGCGACCTCACCGGCGCCACCGTGATACGCCCGGTGGAACACCGGGATCCCCCCATCGCCCGACACCGCCAGGCCGGTCTGGACCTGCTTCAAATCGGGGCGCCGGTCCTTCGGGTGGCCGTGACGGGGCTCCACGAACCCCTTTTCGGGGTCGTCGTAGTCGCCGAACAGGCTGATCGAGGTCATATCCCAATGCAAACGGGCCACGTCGATCCCGAACTCGGCGATCGCCTTCACCCCGACGGAGCCGACGATGCCGTCCAGCGCCGGGGCCACCGCGTCGAGCGCTCGGCCGATCCGGTCGTCGTTGAGCGACGCCGCGTCCAGGTCGAACATCTCCTCGACCGCCCACTCCGCCGCCCAATCCTCGACATGCACCAACGGGGCCGGCGACGTCAAGCGGTTCGCGATCAACGCTTCGATCACCTCACCATGGGACAACAATGCGATGCCTCGCACCGGGACCGCCCGATCCACGATCCCCGCGATATCGAGACGGCGGCAGAACTCCGCCACCACCGGCAACGCCCCCAACACCTTGTCCTGCTTCGGCGGTCCGAACCGAACACGAGTTCCCATAAAAAGGTCTTCGCGGCCCCCCACCAGCCCGGACGTCGGATCGACAAAGAAATCCGAACTCTTCGATTCGGACCCTACCCGGCGTCATGTGCGGAACACGGGGCTAGCGACTACACCGGGATGCAGATCTTCTACCGTTCGATCCGGCAGCGCCGCCGCGACGTGCTGACTACCCACGACTACCTGTGGCGCTGGGATACCGACTGGTTCTGGTGCTCGCGGGCCTTGGGAGCGCAACACCCGATAATCCGGCGGCTCTGGCCGGCGCGTCTGCGGCGCAGCGACTTCTATTGGAAGCTATTTTCCTGGGTCAATCGTTTCGATCTGGAGAACCGATTCGAGGTGTGGCAGGGACGTCCACGCCGGGAACGCGTGATCCAGGATGTCGAAATCCCCCTTGAGCGCACCGCAGAGTTCCTGCGCTGGTTCGCCGAGCACGTCGGCATCGACCCTTTGTGGCTGTGCCCACTCCGGTTGCGCGGTAAACGGAGCTGGCCGCTGTATCCCCTCAGACCTGGCCGGAACTACGTCAATATCGGATTCTGGTCCAGCGTAGCGATCGCGCCGGGCGGCACCGGCAGCGACACCAACCGGGCGATCGAGCGGCAGGTCGATGCCGTTGGCGGCCATAAGGGCCTGTACTCAGAGTCCTTCTACTCGAAAGACGAGTTCGATGCTCGCTACGGCGGCGAGCATTATGCGGTACTGAAGGAGCGCTATGACCCGGACGGGCGGCTTTTGGATCTCTACAAGAAGGCGGTGCATCGTCGATGACGAAGTTGCGGGACCCTGTTCCTCCGCAGGTCGGGACCAGCGCGGCTCGGCTCTCGTTGGCGGGGATCGTGGAGCTGCTCTCTGATGGCCGGTTCCCGGTTCGTTTCACCGCCTATGACGGTAGCGCCACCGGACCCGCAAATTCAGAGATCAGCATACACCTGGCCACCCCGCGCGGGGTCCGATACCTATTCACCGCGCCAGGCAATCTCGGCCTGGCGCGCGCCTACATCGGCGGTGATCTGCAGATCTGTGGGGTGCATCCCGGTAGCCCGTACCCGGCCATGCGGCTGAGGGCCGACGAGTTGCGCTTCCGGCGCCCGACCGTAGGCGAACTGGTCCGGATCACCCGCTCGCTGGGTTGGGACCTGCTCCGGCCGACGCCCCCCCCACCACAGGAGTCTCGGCCTCGGTGGCGCCGGACGATGGAGGGTCTGGCCCATTCCCGAGACCGGGATTCCCAGGCGATCCGGCACCACTATGACGTCTCCAACCGCTTCTACGAGATGGTGCTCGGACCGTCGATGACATACACCTGTGCGGTGTTCGATCGTCCGGAGGCGAGCCTGGAGCAGGCACAGGAGCGCAAACACGAGTTGATCGCCGACAAGCTGGGACTGCGGGCCGGGATGCGGCTACTCGACGTTGGCTGCGGCTGGGGTGGCATGGTGCTCTACGCGGCCCGCCGCGGAGTGCGGGCGCTGGGCGTGACACTGTCCTTGGAGCAGGCCCGCTGGGCGCAGCAGGCTCTCGCGGTGGAAGGCCTGACCGAGCTCGCGGAGGTGCGCCACATGGACTACCGGGACGCCCCCGGCCGGGACTACGATGCCATCGCGTCGATCGGGCTCCTGGAGCACGTCGGGGTGCGCTCCTACCCATCGTATTTTGCCCAGCTAATGGCAAAGCTTCGGCCGGGAGGGCGACTAGTCAACCACTGCCTCACTGCGCCGCGCAACCGGGCTCTGATCCATGGCGTCAGCGCCTTCACCGACCGCTACGTGTTTCCCGATGGCGAGCTCGCCGGCGCCGGCAAGATCGTCACCGAGGCGCAAAACAGCGGTTTGGAGGTGCGCCACGTAGAGAACCTGCGTGAGCACTATGCGCTGACGCTCACGCAGTGGATCGCCAACCTCACCGCTCGTTGGGATGAGTGCGTGGCCGAGGTGGGCGAACCGTCCGCCCGGGTGTGGGGCCTGTACATGAGCGCGGCCCGACTGGCCCTCGAGCGCAACAGGATGGAACTCCACCAGGTATTGGCGGTCCGCCCTGACGCCACCGGCAACGCCCAGGTCCCCTTGTGCATGTGGTGGCGTTAAGGCACCGCCGCAACCGCCCCATGCAGGAGCCGCGGCGTCAGGCGATCTTTCTTGGTGCGGGCCACGCACGGCCCCCTGCCCCGCGTGGGCCGACTATTTCCCTACCCAGTCTTGCCGCCCGCCACTGTTCAATCAGAACGAAGGCGCCGACATCACACGTCTGTGACGACGACAGTATCCAAGATTTTGTCATGGACGCACTGGCCGTTGGGATCCCAGAGGCACCAAAGATAGTCGATGAGACCGATCCAGGATAGGAAGCCGGCCACGGAAACCGCTCCGGCGCGGGCCAGCGCTGTCCAAAACCCGAGCGCGGTCCGGTCGGTGAGGTGAATCGGGCGGATGTGCATGATTGCCTTTCCCGGAGTTCGCTGCCAGTGGGATGTGATCGTGGCGTCCGCGATGACGTACGCGGCCGTGCTGACGATCCCGGCCGCGACGATCGTCAGCTCCAGCCATAGGAAGCCCGGGAACTGGTTGTTGACCGGGCATTCGTACGCTCCCCCCTGGTGAGGACAGGTTGGGCGTGTTGGGAACAACGGCCCGTAGTGTGGGGCGCTAAGGACAATCGCCAACGCGATGACGGCGGCGCTGACAGGTATGAAGAACAGACCGTCGAGCAACCGCGCGAGGAAGCGTTTGACGGGAGGTGCCACTGACCCCGGACCGGTCGAGGGGAGTCCGAACTCCCAGCCCTTGGGCGGCTTGGGCTGATACCACCCTGGCGGGTAGGAGCCTGGTGGAGGCGCGTATCCCGGCGGTGCTGCCGGTGGGTGGCCGCCCGCCGTCATTTGTCTCCCGTAGTCGTAGCCCGGCATCCCAGGCCGGGATCCTTCCTCGTTCGCCTCGTACATCCCATTCGTCTGTCGCACGCCACGGACTTCCGCAGCCGTACAGGTGGGTACGAGGACGTGAACCGGTCGACCGGTGCACCGTTGAGAAGGTCATCCACGAGGCCGTCGTGTTCGCTCATGCACACAGAGTGCCTGATCGGTCGTCGCCGTGACGCGTTCGGCTGGGGGCTGGGACGTCGACGCGGCGTCATGGCTAGGCAGAGAAGCCCGTTTGCCTTCCAGCCGGGGACGATGACGCTGCGTGGCCTTCATTCGTGGTAATCGACAGCGAAGCGTTCGAAGACCTTCGATGTCGGGATGAAACCTGACGCCGATCGTTGGTAGGTACCGACTGAGATAGTTCGTGTGCGCCCGAGCCAGCCCGCTCGCGTCCGGTCGTTCTCTCCCTCGTCCCACGCGAAGGAGTCGTCAACGGACGACAGCGGCCCGATGCGCACGTCGGTGCAGCGCAGCATGGCCCGGGGTCGGCCGGCTCCATCGGTGGCGATCCAGCACGAGCCGATCTGCGGCAATGGCTCGCCGTCATGTGCGAAGTCCGCCAGGGCGCCCGCCGTCGCCCTCTTCCTGCCTTGGACAACAAGGGCCAGAAGGCTGTCGGCCATTTCGACGTGATCCCCGAAGGCGCCCACCACCTCGGGCACGGCGGCGTCGGGCGCTACCGCGCCCGCCGCGCGACAGCGCTGCCAGAACGCCTCAACCTGGTCGCGGTCGACCGGCGGGAGTGGCGGGCGCATAGAAGTAACCGTAGATCGGACGCTGGCCGAAGTCACGCCTGCAACGAGACACTGCAAATCGGCGACAGTCGCCGGTTCCAGATCTGGCTTCGTTGGCCGACTGAAGGTCCTCAGCGTGGGTGGACCCATCACCGGCGGTCGCCTGGTTTGCCGCCTCGCACAACCTTGGCCAAGAATTCCCTAATCGCCTGGTTCCTTCGTCCGTCGAGACGACGACTTTGCGCAACGGCTCATTGTCACCCCTGGGCGGCCATGGTCGATCTCGATTCTTGTGTTCACGATCACGCAGATTCACCGAGTGTGGCGGCCAGCTTGTGGGTGGAGCGGGCGATTTCCGACAAGGCACTCATGTGCTGGGCCAGCGCCTCGCGACCCGCAGCAGTCAGACTTAGCCAGGTTCGGGGGCGGCGCCCCACTTTGCCCTTGTCGACGGCGAGGTAACCCGCCGCCTCCAAGATGGCGACCTGTTTGGACAGCGCGGAGTCCGTGATCTCCACGCTGTCTCGGACCAGCGCGAACTCGGCTCGGGCAACGCCGTCCAACGCGGCGACGATCGAGAGTCGGATCCCGTTGGTAAGCAGATCGTCCAAGCCATGTCGCGGATGTCGCTCGGTCATGCCCCCCGCCGTTCGCGCCACGCTGCTACCGAGAGTGGCAAAGCCACAATCGCGGCGGCCGGCACCCAGTAGGCCGGCCACCCCGACTGTCCGGGCAAACCGATCGACAGTGCCGCGGCATAGAGGATCCCCGTACCTGCCCAGCCCCACGCCCACCGCCACCGCCTCGACCCCCGAGGCTGCGCCGGCCGGCTCCGTGCCCACCACACCATCCCCATGACCAGTGCCGCCCACAGCACGCCCCAGACACTCATCCGCAGCCAAAACGGCTGCATCAACCCCAAAATGAGCGTGATTGCGGCGAATCCGGCCGCGAACACCGCCAGATACCGTGCCGTCCACCGCGCCTGCGTCCCCACCCGGACCGCAGCCTGACGGGCTCCAGCGAGGTCAGCCGCGGCTTGCTCCTGCGTCATCATCTGATCCACGAAACCCAGTATGGCATCTACTTGCAAAACGTGCAACTAAATGGATGGATGGCAACCTTCACAGCCCCGCCAGACGTTGGGTGTTTCCATCACCCCTTTTCGCCCAGTCGGTAGCCGAGGGCCTCGGCCGTTCGGCAGTGCTGCCTGATCAACGTGGCTTGTCGCTCGTTGTCTGCATTCGGATCGAGGGCACGAGTGCGTGGGGGCCGTATCTGGGCAGGCGGTCGAGAGAGGTCGGCCCCAAGGAAGCGACCGAGTTCGGACAGGAGGACCCCTGGGTCGGCAAACCAACGTTCGTACCGGACGACGAACACCTCGGAGCGGCGAAGGTGGGGGAGGATGCGCTCGTTCACGTAGTCGTACAGCAGCACGCGCCGCAACGTGACGTCGTCGGTCGCCTCGAGCAGCGAGCGGTTCATGGCGCGGTTGAACGGGACTTCATAGGCGAGTCCCAGCGCCAGGTCGCCCGGTGACTTCCGGCAGGACGCGATCACCTCACGCGGGTGACGAACCCACACCACAAACCGCGTCGTGGGTAGCCGATCGAGGTATCGCCAGAACACCGGGTACTTGATTGCCAGGACACAGCCGGCGTCAACCGTGACGCGAATGACCGGTTCGGCCTGTACCGAGGTGACGACCGATCCTTCGGACCTCAACGCGTCGACGTCAAGATGCCCCCGGCGTAACTCCCCCGATTCAAGTTCGGAGCGGAAGGACGCGAAGAGCTGTTGGGGCTGCATCCGGAGCGCGTCCCACGGCTCCATCACGCTGACGGCTCCCGGTGGTTGGAACAACATGGCGGTTGCCAACGTGGTCCCATGGCGGCGCGGATGACGGGATTAGCGTCGAATGCGTCGAGGGCGGCCTCAAGGCTGGTGGGCAGGCGGGCGATGCCGGCCGCGGCTCGTGCCGCCTCGTCCAAGCTGGCCGGGTCGACGGTCACCTGGGAAGGAAGCCTGAGGCCCCGGTCGATCCCGTCGAGTCCGGCTGCGATGAGGGCGCCGACGACAAGGTAGGGGTTGGCGCTGGCGTCGAACACCTTGACTTCGGCGTTGGCCGCAGCCCCGCCCGTCGAACCCGAGCCGTCGATCAAGCGCACGGCCGCCTCTCGGTTCTCGCAGCCCCAACATTGCCAGGGTGCCGACCAGCGCTGCGGTTGCAGCCGAAGGTAACTGGCCACGCTGGGGGCGCCGACGGCAAGCAGGGCGGGTAGGGCGTCGAGCACCCCCGCCAGCCACGCTTCACCTAATGCGGGGAGTTCGTCCGCCCGACGGGCGAACAGGTTGTGTTGTCCAGCCCAGACCGAGAAGTGGAGGTGGGCACCGTTGCCGATGCCACCGGGCGAAAGGGCCGGGGAGACAGACATCCGGTAGCCATGCTGCGCGCTGATCGCCCGAATGGTCTGTCGGACAAGTACCAGCCGATCGGCGGCACCGACGGGGGGCATCGGTGACACCGACAGTTCCATCTGCGAGTTGGCGTATTCGGGGTGGAGTTGTTCGACGTCGACCCGTTGGGCGGCCAACGCCTCGAGCACGCCCCGGGCGTAGCCGGAAAGCTCGATGAGACGGGCCATTCCGTACGCGGGTCCAGTCGTGGCCGGGACGAGAGCGGTGTCGTCGCCCGCGTCGAGCACCCACTCGGTCTCGAAGGCCATCCGGACGTCGAGGCCAGCATCGACGGCGCGTCGAGACATGTACCGAGCGAAACTGCGCTGGCAGCCCGCATAGGGCGCCCCGTTGACCGTGACGCGATCCGCCGGTGCCCAAGCCCACCCCGGCTGGGCTGCCAGGGGCACCAGGGCGGCGAAGTCGGGAACCAAACGGAGGTCACCGATGGGTGAGCCGACTGACGCGATGCTGTCGTCAAATCCGAAGGCGTCGAAGACCGGCGGGGCCCCGATTCCCCTCGCCGCCGCGTCGGCCAACCGCGACACTGGGATGCCCTTGACCCGAACGACGCCGCTGTTGTCGACAAGGGTCACGGCGACGCCCACAACCCCGCTCGACCTCAGCTCGGCCTCAACGTCTGAGGGAAGCACTGTCGCGGCCGAAGTGGGTTCGTTCGGAGCGGCCGCGCTCGGCATCATGCCACATCCAATCAGATTTCGCAGAATCGCCATCCCTGATGGGACCGGCGAAGTTTGGGTACAGGAAATGTTTACGGGCGGGGCAGTTGCGGATGTGGTGTTATGCAATCTTTACACCTGACTCGGCGTGGTATCCAGGGGAAGAGGGGAGAAACGGAATGGCGGTCGACCGCCAACGGACAGCGGCAGGAGAGCAAAGGGGCCTTCGGCGCAACCTCAGGCTGTGGCATGTCATAGGCCTGTCGATCGGGCTCATGGCCCCGTCCATGGCCATCAGCATCAACCCGCAAGGCGCCATTGCCGCAGTAGGAAGGGCCATCCCACTCTCGTTCACGATCGCCCTGGTCGGCGCCTTGCTCGTCGCCTACGGGTTTTCGCGCTTGTCACAGCACTTCCACCACTCCGGTTCGGTTCTGGGCCTGGTCGGCGCCACGTTGGGGGCTCGGTCGGGCGTGGTCGCGGCCTGGTGCCTGGCCGGCACTTATGTCCTGTTCGCGTTTCTCACCGCCGTCACCGCCGGGATCTACGGCACACTGTTCCTTCAGGCGGTCGCCATCATCGACAGCGACCCCAGCTGGTTGGCCTACCTAATCGGGGCGGTGGTCGTCGTCGTGTCCGGAGCCTTGGCCGCGGTGCCTGCCGACCGGGCGACCGACGTGATCCTGTCGTTCGAGGGGG
The DNA here is from genome assembly GCA_030947025.1 of Actinomycetota bacterium. Classification (GTDB taxonomy): domain Bacteria; phylum Actinomycetota; class Acidimicrobiia; order Acidimicrobiales; family Palsa-688; genus JALYXV01. The sequence goes on from JALYXV010000422.1 coordinate 17,912, forward strand.
TGACCATCCTGCTGATCGTCATCGCCGCGGCCGTGGTGCTCATCAAGCTGCTTGGCCACAGCGGTCCCGGGCACCTGGGATTCACCATGAGTGTGTTCATCCCCGCCAAGGGCACCACCACCTCGAACGTCTTTCTTGGGGTCGTCTTTGGCTTCCTCTCATTTGGCGGGTTCGAGGCGGCGGCTGCGCTCGGGGGCGAGGCGGCCTGGCCCCGGCGGGACATTCCGCGGGCCATCGTCGGCACGGTCGTCGTCATCGGCCTCTTCTACGTCGTCATCAGCGCCATCGAAATGATGGGCTTTGGCACGTCCAAGGCGGGCCTCGACAACTTCGCCAACTCGCCAGCTCTGCTTGGGACCCTCGGCCAGACCTACGTGGCCAAATGGTTCGGGGACCTGATCATCGCGGGCACAGTCGTCAGCGCCTTCGGATGCAGCATGGCCTCCTGCGTGGGTGCATCCCGACTGATTTACTCCTTTGCCCGCGATGGCGTCTCGCCCAACCATGCCGTTGCCCGGGTGTCGCCGCGCTACGGCGCTCCGGTGGTCGCAGTCGGCGTGGTCGTCGCGGTCGAGTTGGTACTGGAGATCGTGCTCGGTGGTCTTGTCGGGGCCGCGCCACTCACGGTCTTTGCCTGGTCCGGCACCGTCTCGACCTTCCTCATTCTCATCGCCTATGGCCTGGTAACGGTCGGAGCGGCCGCCTTCTTGTTCGTTCGGCCACACTTGCGAGGCGAGCCAACAAAAGCTTACACAGCCGAGATCGTGCTCCCGCTCGCCGGAGTGGCGCTGCTGCTTTACACCATCTATCGCAACGTGGTGCCTTATCCGAGCGGTTCCAGCGCCTGGCTGCCCGTGGCGGCCGGCATCTGGCTGGTGATCGCCCTCGTGGCGGTGGCGGTGGCACCTTCGTTCAGCCGCCGGCTGGGCGAGCAAATGGTGACCGACGAGGGCTTCGAGGTGGCCACGTCCGGGGATCACGTACGGCGGCCCGCGACCGGGTGAGAGCCGAGCGGTTCGACCGCGATTGGGGAGAGGTCACCGACAGCTACTGCGACCTGGCGCGTCAGACGCTGACCGTCCAATGTGACCCGGCCAGCCGAGATGCGTTCGCGCGCCGGTTGCCCGGACTGTCCGTCAATACGGTGCTAGCGGCGATAAAGGTGGGCTACTGTGGCAATGTCGGCATCTGCGAGCCCCGAGGACGCTGCCTTCCGGTACAGATCGCGTGCGGTCGTCGTCAGCGGCAGCTCGCCTCCAGAGCCAGTTACCAGGTCAGCGGCCAGCCCGGCGTCCTTGGCTCCCAGGACGGTGCTCCACCACGGATCCTGGTAACCAGTGACCACCCCCTGGAAGCGGTTCCTCAGACCGGGAGCCAGCATGGGGCTTTCGCCCAGGAGCTCGGTCATTTGATCGTCGGACAAGCCGCCGGCCCGCCCCACGGAGATCGACTCCGCCAGGGCAACGAGGCCGTCGAGAAGCAGGAGGTTGACGGCCAGTTTGGCCGTGCTGGCCAAGGGCGGTGACTCGTAGCGCCGCACGGTCTCGGAGAGGGACGGGAGCAGGGGCTCGACGGCCGCGATCACGTGGGGATCACCGCCAATGAGGTAGACGGCCTGGCCCGACACGACTGCCGCCGGGCTGCCGAGGATGGGCATAGCCGCGAACCGGGGGAACCGGTGGTTGAGTTCGCCGCTCAGGGCGGGAGAGATGGTCGAGGCGTCGACGTAGGCGGCGGTGTCGCTGATGAACGACCGAACTCCGCCGTCGCCGCAGGCGACGTCGAGTACCGCCTCGTCGTTGGCCAGGCTGGTGATGGCGACATCGACCTCGCTCACGGCCTGCCCGATTGCGGGCGCTTCCACCGCACCTCGCTCGATGAGCTCCGGGACTTTTCCTGGGGTTCGATTCCACACGGTGAGGTCATGTCCGCCATCGAGAAGTCGTCCCGCCACCGCCCGCCCCATACGTCCCATGCCCAGCAGTGCGATCCGCATGAACCTGTCATTCCCTTCGACGGCCCAACCAACCGTTGTGGCTCCGATACGACAGTATGGTTCGTGGGGCTAGGGAAGCCGGAGCGACGGCTACGACCGTCCCGGGCGGCCGCGATCAGGCCAGTGCCGCGATCGGGCTGATGGCGACGGCGTGGTCGGCGATCGCGGAGCCAGGCGGGAAGCAAGTCGCACGAGCACCTTGATTCCCCCGTTGCGGGGTTCGATGTATCGAGCAGTATTCGAAGCCCGACCACGGCCCGGTGTCCGGTTCTCGCCATCGTTTCGCCGCATTCGCATTGGTCGCGGTATTCGGCCTAGCCGCGGCCGCGTGCAGTGGTTCATCGAAGTCGCAGCCGGCGGCACTGGCGGCCTCCCCACCATCAGCGTCGTCCTCCGGTGCGGACAGAATTACCGCGATCCCGAGTCTGACCGGCGTAGGCACTTCGGTCACGCTGGACTCGAGTACCCCCGCCGCCTTGAAGTCGCTCGGGTCTCGGCCGGCCGGTGGGCGCGGCCACCTTCGACTCGGCCACGGTGCTGTACGCGACCGTCGGTACCCAGTCGAAGGTTCCCCTGCTCGACTTGGACGGCACCAAGGTGAAAGTCAGCATGCAAAGCGGCAATTTCGTCCTCGACGGCACCGTGGCCAAGTCGACCCGACCGCGGCCGCCGCCTTGGACAACGCATTCAAGTCCACCGCCATCAAGGCCGGCCTGTCGTTGGGCACCGTCCACCTGGTCGCCAAAGGGATCGGTCACCAGCCCGACCGACAAGGTTTCCGAAGTGGGCCGCCTGACTGGGCGGTCGACCTCGGTGGCACTGGACGCGGGCACCGCCAAGGCCCCGGCTGGTCTCGGCGTGGTCCGTTGCCCCGAACGGGTGCGCCACCTTTGACGTTTCCACCTCCACCGTGTCATTCCCCATCACGGGCGGGGCGACGGTCATCCACAGCGACACGAACTACAGGCCCCGCTACATCGCGGGCGTCGTCATCCACCAAGGGAGCGGACTGACCCTCTCCAAAGGCTCAACCAAGGTTGCACTGACCGACTTCGTGGTCGACCCGGGCAACTGGATACTGAACGGTAGGGGAGGCGGCCATGGCTATTCCGCTGCTGGAGCTGGACGGCACCAATGTCAAGGGGTCCACGCCCAACAACACCGTCGCCCTGGACGATACGGTTGCCGAGCTGACCGCCACGGCAGCCACTGCCGTCAACAAGGCGTTCGGAACCACGGCCTTTATCCCCGGCTTGGCCTTGGGCACCGTCCATCTGGTCGCCACCGCCAGCTGACAACCTGGCACAGCCAGCCTCGCAGGGTCCCGGCATCGACGTGCCGGGACTCGTCGCGAGAAGAGGCGGTCCCGCTCCCCGCCGGGCGAACGGTGGCGTCAATCCTCGTCGGGTGCGGCTCGACTGAGTTCGGCCCTCAACTCGTGCTTCAGCCAGCGTTACCGGCTGCCTGTGCGCGCAGGCGATCAACCTCCTCGACGAGCGCGATGCGGTCATCGTGAAGGCGTCGCAAGTATTCGGCGATAGCTGTGGCCCCCCCTTTTCGCTCAGCCAGGGCGAGGAGAGGAGGAGGTTCGTCCAGACGGGCGCGGATCGCCATCAGTATGTCGGGGCTCATCTCGGCGGGATCAGTCACGTTCAGCCTCCTCGGCGGGAGCCACCTCGCCCCGCTGTTCCTTGAGTTGACGTTGGAGATCGCGGACGCGGTCTTCGAGAACCAGGAGACGGCGGATCCCAGCCAGAGTCAGTCCTTCGTCGGCTAGGCCGACGACTTTTTCCACCATCAGAATTTCGAGGCGGGTGTACCGCCGCTGGCCTCCATCCGAACGCGCGGGCCGCACAACGGCTTCGGTGTCCAGCCGGCGAAGGAAGGCCGGCTGGACACCGAGCATGTCGGCGACCTGGCCGACGGTGTAGAGCGGGGCGTGCTCATCATCGAACGGTCGCCTTGTCGTCCTCCATCCTTCGGGGGGGATCAGGCCAGCCCCATCGGTCACGCCGAGGTGTTAATGGCCGTGCGCCCGTTGCTGCTGGCTTTGACGGATACCTTGCGGGGCTTGGCGCTTTCCGCCACGGGTACTCGCAGCGTGAGCACGCCATCGGTGTACTCCGCCTCGATGTGTTCGGTGTCGAGCGTCTCACCGAGGAACAGTTGCCGGCTGAACGTCCCTTGGGGCCGCTCGGCGACGAGCATCTCTATTCCCTCGGGAGACGGCCGTGACCGGGTTGCGTGCACCGTCAAGACATTCTTTTCCACAGTGAGATCGATCGAGTCTGCGGCGACGCCCGGAAGGTCGAACTGGACCAGGAAGGTGTCGCCCTTTCGATAGGCGTCGATCGGCATGGCAGCGGGCCGAGCGGGCGTACCCAACACTTCGGCCAGACGGTCCAACTCCCGGAACGGATCAGTCCGCATCAACATTCTTGGTGCCTCCTTCCATGTACAACGACAAGGACAATATTACACGGTCAGCAGGAAACCTGCAAGTCAAACTGTAAGGCATGGGCCGGACCCAGACGAGGAGGCACGGGTTTGGCACGATGGCGCGCGATGACCGTGCTGGAGGTGCGACGGCTCCAGGTCTGGTTCGATCTCCCCGGAGGGCGGCGGCTTCATGCCGTGAAGGACATGAGCTTCGACCTCGAGAGCCAGGAGCGATTGGGCCTGATCGGTGAGTCCGGGTGCGGCAAGTCCACCGCATGCTGGCGATCATGGGACTGCTGCTGCCCAATGCACTGGGAGCGGGCCGAGTCACGAACTCTCCGGCGGTCAACGCCAGCGAGTGGCCATCGCGGCCAGTCTATCCTCGCCCCCACCCTGCTCATTGCCGACGAGCCGGTGTCGATGCCCGACGTCTCGGTCATAGCGGGGCGGGCTTTCGTTGATCGACGACCTCCGCACCACCGATGACATGGGCATCCTCATGATCACCCATGACCTTTCCACGGTCGCTCGTTACGCCGACCGGATCGCGGTCATGTACCTGGGGCGGATCGTGGAGCGGGGCCGGACGCGGGACGTCCTGCCCAACCCGAAGGAAATACCGAGCGTCTGCCGCTTCCGGCTGCGCTGCCCCCACGCGATCGAAGCCTGCGCGACCACCGATCCCTCGCTTCGCACCGCGGGCGCAGCCCGGGTCCCGGAGCACCAAGCCGCCTGCATCCGCACGTAGGTCGATGATGGCACGAGCGCCGGCCGGCCGCGCGAAACAGTTCCCGGCCAGGAATGATTGTCCCGCTCACCCCGAAGCCGGGGCCTCCCGAGGCGAAAACGCTGGTGTGCCCCTGCCGACTGGCGGCCGTGCCCGGCTGGGCTTTTCCCCGGTCCCTCGTCAGTCGACGCGGGCCGGAGGGCTCGAGCTGATCCGGTGAATGAGCATCATGTTGGTGCTTCCCGGCTGGCCCGGCGGTGTCCCGGCGGTGATGACCACCACGTCGCCCGCCCGAGCCCGGCCCAGCCCCACCAAGGCCCGTTCGACCTGCCCGACCATTTCGTCGGTGTGGGCGACGGGAGGGACCAGGAACGTCTCGATGCCCCAGCTCAGGGCCAGCTGGCTGCGAACCTGCACCTCGGTGGTGAATGCCAGCAGGGGAATGGCGGACCGCTGGCTGGACAGCCGCCGCGCCGTCGCTCCGGTCGTGGTCGATGCCACCAGGGCCCGGGCGTGGACCATCTGCCCCACACTGGGCGCGACCATGCCAATGGTTTCCTGGCCCGTGCCAGGAGTGCAGGACACCTTCGGCATCGCCGTCAGCGCCTCCTCCTCGGCCGCGGCGATGATCCGCGCCATGGTCTCCACCGTCTGCTTCGGGTAGGCGCCGACCGCCGTCTCGCCTGAGAGCATGAGAGCGTCGGCGCCGTCGAGCACGGCGTTGGCCACGTCAGACGCCTCGGCTCGGGTGGGCCGGCTGTGGTGCATCATGGACTCGAGCAGCTGAGTGGCCACGATGACCGGCTTGGCCCGCTCCCGGGCCAGCTGCACGGCCCGCTTCTGGATGAGGGGGACCTGCTCGAGGGGTACCTCGACACCGAGGTCGCCCCGGGCCACCATGAGGCCGTCGAAGGCGTCGATGACCGCCTCGAGTTGGTCGACCGCTTCGGGCTTTTCCAGCTTGGCAATGAGCGGGACCCGGCGGCCCGCCTGGTCCATGACCTGTCGGACCGGCTCGGCGTCCTCGGGCCCGCGCACAAATGACAGGGCCACCATGTCGACCCCGAGGGCCAATGCGAAGCGCAGGTCCTCCACGTCTTTGTCGCTCAACGACGGGGCGCTGACCGCCACGCCGGGCAGGTTGATGCCTTTGTGGTCGGAGACCACGCCGCCCTCGATGACCCGGAAGTGGACCTCGTGGCCGTCCGTGGACAGGGTGCCGAGCTTGACCATACCGTCATCGATCAGGAGGGTGTCGCCCGGACCGAGATCGGTGGCCAGCGCCCCGTACGACGTGGTGGCATGGTCGCTGGTGCCCCCCGGACGGCAGTCGGCCAACTCGTTGTCCTCGCTCGTCACGGTGAACAGCGACCCCGATTCGAGGAAAGCCGAGCCGCCCTCGAAGCGTCCGAGACGGATCTTGGGCCCCTGGAGATCGGCCAGGATGCCCACGCTGTGGCCAGTGGCGTCGGAAGCCTCCCGCACCAAGCGGTAGCTGGCTTCGTGCTCCTCATGGGTCCCGTGGGAGAAGTTGAGCCGAGCCACGTCCATTCCGGCGTCGACCAGCGCTCGGACGGCTTCGCGTGTCCGGGTCACGGGTCCGAGCGTGCAGACGATCTTGGCCCGCCGTTGGACCACGGCCGGCTCCGGCGCGGTCACTCCGACGGTCTTGGTGCCGACGGTCTTCGTGCCGTTGGTGGGCGTGCCGTTGGTGGGCGTGCCGTTGGTGGGGAGGCCGTTGGTGGGCGTGCCGGTGGGGAGGCTGTTGGCCTTGAGGCTGGTGGTATTCATGCCAACCGGGGTTCGACCGCTTCGGGATTGATGTCGTAGCGGACAATGGCGTCGGCGACGTCCTCCGATTTGCCCTCGTCGGTGTCGGCCAACGCCTTCAGCACCGCGACCACCAGGTGCCCGGCGTCGGTCTCGAAGTGGCGCCGGAGCGCGATCCTGGTATCGGAGCGCCCGTAGCCGTCGGTGCCCAAGGTGGTGAAGTGGCCTGGGATCCATCGCGCCACCTGGTCGGGGACGCTCTTCATGAAGTCGGTCACCGCGACCGTCGGCCCGTCGGTCTCGATCAGGACATCGGTGATGTGCGGGGACCGGGGCGGATCGGTCGGATGCAGCCGGTTCCACCGCTCGGTGGCCAACGCGTCCTCACGGAGGGCCTTGTAGGAGGTCACGCTCCATAGTTCCGCGGCCACGTCATGGTGGTCGGCCAGCAACTGCTGGGCCTCCCGGGCCGCCCCCTGGGCGGTCCCACTGAAGAGGATGACGGCTCGGCGGGACGGTCCCTCGGGCGCCTCGGCGAAGCGGTAGATGCCCCGGATGATGCCGTCGGCGCAGCTCTCCTGGCCCTCGACGTCGGCGGGCATGGCCGGCATGGGGTAGGTCTCGTTGTAGAGGGTCAGGTAGTAGAAGAGGTCCTGGGCCGAGTCGCCGTACATCCGGGCGATGCCGTCGCGGATGATGGTGGCCACCTCGTAGGCGAAGGCCGGGTCGTAGGCGGCCACGTTGGGAAAGGTGGAGGCCAGCACCAGGCTGTGGCCGTCCTCATGCTGGAGACCCTCGCCGTTGAGGGTGGTGCGCCCGGCGGTGGCGCCGAGCAGGAAGCCCCGGCCCCGCATGTCACCGAAGGCCCAGATGGCGTCACCGGTGCGTTGGAACCCGAACATCGAATAGAAGATGTAAAACGGGATCATGGGCTCGCCCCAGGTGGCGTAGGCGGTGCCCGCGGCGGTGAAGCTGGCCATCGAGCCCGCCTCGTTGATGCCCTCTTCGAGGATCTGGCCTGACCGGCTCTCGCGGTAGGACAGCTGCATGGCTCCGTCGACCGGCTCATAGCGCTGGCCCGACGGGGCGTAGATGTTGACTTCGGAGAATAACGCGTCCAGGCCGAACGTCCGGGCCTCATCGGGAATGATGGGCACCACGAACTTGCCGATCGCCTTGTCCCGCAGCATGCTCCGCATGAGACTGCTGAAGGCCATGGTGGTCGATACGGCCCGGCCTTTCGAGCCGCCCACAAAGTCGGCGAACACGCCATCGGCGGGCTGCTCCAGCGTCCGTCCCCGCACCACCCGTCGGGGCATGACGCCACCCAACAACTCCCGGCGCCCCATCATGTACTCGTACTCTTGGGAGCCTTCGGGCGGCCGGTAATAGGGCGGCAGAGGCCCGTCGAGCACGGCATCGGGGATCTGGTCGTTCAGGTGAAGGGTGTCGCGCAGCGTCACCAACTGGGCCTTGTTCATCTTCTTGATCCCGTGAGTGGCGTTGCGGGCCTCGATGTCCGACCCGAGGCACCACCCCTTGATCGTCTTGGCCAGGATCACGGTGGGCGAGCCCTCGTGCTCCGCCGCCGCCTTGTAGGCCGCGTACAGCTTGCGGTGGTCGTGGCCGCCGCGATGCAAATCCAGCAGCCCCTCATCCGACAGGTGGGAGACCATGGCCCGCAGTCGAGGGTCGGGGCCGAACAGGTGCTCGCGAAGGTAGGCGCCGGATTCGGTCGCCAGCTTCTGGTAGTCGCCGTCGAGGGTGGCGTTGATCTTGGCCAGCAGGACGCCGTCCTTGTCCCGGGCCAGCAACTCGTCCCAGCGTGAGCCCCAGATGACCTTGATGGCGTTCCAGCCCGCACCCCGGAATATGGCCTCGAGTTCCTGGATGATCTTGCCGTTGCCCCGGACCGGGCCGTCGAGGCGCTGAAGGTTGCAGTTGACGACGAAAATCAGGTTGTCGAGCCCCTCCCGGGCCGCCAGCGATATGGCGCCCAGGGTCTCGGGTTCGTCGCACTCGCCGTCGCCGATGAAGCACCACACCTTGGCCTGCGAGGTGTCGGCCAGGCCGCGGTGCCACAGGTAGCGGTTGAACCGGGCCTGGTAGATGGCATTGATGGGACCGAGACCCATGGAGACGGTGGGAAATTCCCAGAAATCGGGCATCAGGCGGGGATGGGGGTAGCTGGAGAGGCCGTTGCGGCCCAGCTCGCGGCGGAAGTGGTCGAGGTCGTCCTCGTCCATCCGACCCTCGAGGTAGGCCCGGGCGTAGATGCCCGGGGCGGCGTGGCCTTGGAAGAAGACCTGGTCGCCTCGCTGACCGTGGTCCTTGCCCCGGAAGAAGTGGTTGAAGCCCACCTCGTACAGCGACGCCGATGAGGCATAGGTCGACAGGTGGCCGCCGATGCCCTCGGCTTCCAGGTTGGCCCGGGTCACCATGATGGCCGCGTTCCAACGAATGAAGGCCCGCACCCGCTTCTCGATCGCCTCGTCCCCCGGGAACCAGGGCTCGTGCTCGACCGGGATGCTGTTCAGGTACGGGGTGCTGGTCGTAGCTGGGAAGCCGACCTGCAGTTCCTGGGCCCGCTCCAGCAGCTTCATCAGCAGGAAGCGCCCCCGGGTCTTGCCCTCCGACTCGACCATGGCGTGGAACGAGTCGACCCATTCCGACGTCTCCTGGGGGTCGGTGTCGGGCAGCCGGTAGGTGAATCCGTCGAAGGTCATGCTTCCCATCGGTCAGGCCACCTTCAGCAGGGCCGCGTCACCCTGGCCGCCGCCACCGCACAACGCCACCGCGCCCAGCCCGCCGCCTCGACGGTTGAGCTCCTCGACCATGGTGATCGCTAATCGGGTCCCTGACATCCCAATGGGATGGCCCAGGGCGATGGCGCCGCCGTTGATGTTCACGACCGCGGGGCTGATCCCAAGATCCGACATCGACGCCAGGGCGACCACGGCGAACGCCTCATTGATTTCGAACAGTTCCACGTCGTCGGTCGTCAGGCCGGCCGAGTGCAGCGCCCTCATGATGGCGGCGGACGGCTGGGTCAGGAGCGACGGGTCGGGCCCGGCCACCATTCCGTAGCCGACCAGTTCGGCCCGGGCGACCAGACCAAGTTCGGCCAGTTTGGCCTCGCTCACGACGATGACCGCGGCCGCGCCATCCGACAGCTGGGAGGCGTTGCCGGCCGTGATGGTCCCCTGGGGTGAAAAGGCGGGCTTGAGGTGGCTCAGGGACTCGGCCGTGGTACCGGGCCGGATGCCCTCATCGGACTCGACCAGGATGGCCGGTCCCTTGCGCTGGGGTACCTCGACACCGACGATCTCGGCGTCGAACCGGCCCTCTTTGACTGCGGTTGCCGCTCGTTCGTGGCTCCAGGCGGCGAACTCGTCCTGGTCGCGGCGCGCTACGTGGCTGCGCTCGGCGTAGCCGTCGGTGGCCGCGCCCATGTGCCGGTCATCGAAGGCGCACCACAACCCGTCACGGATGAGACCGTCGACGACGGCGGCGTCGCCCAGGCGGTACCCGGCCCGGGCACCGGGAAGCAGGTACGGGGCGTTGGTCATGGATTCCATGCCGCCGGCGATCACCACGCCGGCTTCGCCGGTGCGGATCATCTGCTCGGCCAGGTGGATGGAGTACAGGCCCGAGAGGCAAACCTTGTTGACCGTCACGGCCGGGGTGGTCATGGGTATGCCGCCGTCGCTGGCCGCTTGGCGGGCTGGGTTCTGCCCCGCCCCGGCCTGGAGGACCTGTCCCATGATGACGTGGTCGACCTGGGCGGGATCGAGGCCGGCCCGCTGCAGGGCGGCGGTGATGGCCAAGCCGCCGAGTTGGGCGCCGGAGAATGAGGCCAGCGACCCTGACAGCTTGCCGATCGGCGTACGGGCAGTGGAAACGATGAAGGTCTTGGTCATGATGTGGAAGTCCCAGAGGGGGAGGGTGCCGTCGGGGAGTCGGCGGCGGGATAGGGGTAGAAGCCCTGGCGGGTCTTGCGGCCCAGTTGGCGGGCCGTGACCATGCGTTGCAGCAGCGGGGCGGGACGGCTGCCCGGGTCACCGCGCTCGGCGTGGAGCACCTCGAGGATGGAGAGCCTGGTGTCGAGACCGACCAGGTCGAGCAGTTCGAAGGGACCCATCGGGAAACCGCAGCCACCGCGCATGGCGGCGTCGATGTCGGCCTTGCTCGCGATCCCCTGCTCAAGCATGCCGATCGCCGAGTTAAGGTAGGGGAACAGCAGGGCGTTGACGATGAAACCGGCTCGATCGGCCACGAGCACCGGAGCCTTGCCACAGTCCTCGGCGAAGCTCCGTACCGCGGCCAGGGTGGTGTCGGACGTGGTGAGGGCGGGCACGATCTCGACCAGGGGCATGACCGGTGCCGGGTTGAAGAAGTGCATGCCGCACACCCGGTCGGGCCGCCCGGTCGCCATGGCCAGCGACACGATCGGAAGGGTTGAGGTGTTGGTGACCAGGACCGTCTCGTCGGGGCACACCCGGTCCAGTTCAGCGAACAGGTCGACCTTGACGTCGAGATCCTCGACGACCGACTCGATGACGAGATCGCATAGGTCAAGTTCGCGAAGGTCGGCGACGATGCGCACCCGCGACAGGCACTCGTCGCGCTCGTCGGCGTCCAGCTTGCTCTTGTCGACCTGCCGAGCGAGCGACTTGGAGAGCCGGGCCAGGGATTTGTCGGCGCTGCGGCGCGAACGGCTGCGCAGGAAAACTTCGAATCCCGATCGGGTCACAACTTCCGCGATTCCCGACCCCATGATCCCGGAGCCGATAACGCCTACTCGCTTGATGGTCATTGACTCTCACCTTTCAATAAGTTGCTCGTGGCGGTGGAGATGCCCCGTGCGGTCGAGCCGATGAAAGGCACGCAACACTTGGCCAAAGCGCTTCATCCTGTTGCGGAAAGCCGGCAGCATCAGGAACCTGAACCGATGCCCACGGCCTCGTTGTTCGCCGTTGGGCCAGCGCCTGCCCGGAGCACGGGATCGTGTCGGTGCGGCGGGGCTAACGCTGTAGTACGCCTTCGCGACCAGATGGTCCCGTGCCCACTTCGTTACGACCGCAATGGTCATACTAGCGCACAATTACCCCGGGTCAGGAAATATAGCGTGAAGGATGTGTGTCCTCCCGGTTAACTTTCCCGGCCCACTGGATTTATCATTTACCCCTTGGTGGCAAGAAATCCCCGATAAACCGCCAAGAGGGCCTCCTTTTGATCATCGCTCAGCTTGGGGTCAACGCGGATCGCCGTCTCGGTATCGGATGTCGAGTCTGCCGACGGGTCGGCCGGGCCGTCTTCGTGCAACAGGCCGGCCTGGGCCAGCAGGGTCTCGGCCGACAGGTCCAGGGCCGTGGCGATGGCCTTAAGCACACGTACGGACGGCTCGTGCAGACCGCGCTCGATCTGGCTCAGGTAGGGGTTGGATACGTTGGCCAAAGCGGCCATATCCCGCAAGCTGAGGTTGGCCAAGCGGCGCTGGGTGCGGATGAAGCCGCCCAGCGTCTCGAGCTGCGACCTCCATGCCTCGTTCAACATCGCCTGTCCATCGCTGGTCATCGCTTGCCATCCACTCAGCCGGAGGTATCGAATCTACGGCCGTCGACGCCGGCATTGCCACTCCGTGGGGTGGTGGCCGTTCGACCGAGGGCGGTGCCACGGTGCGCCTCCTCGGCCAGCCCGGCCATATCGTCAGGCCCCCGCGGGGGCCTGACGATACGGCCTGACGACGCGTCGTCAGGCCCCGCGTCGTCAGGCCCAGGCCCCTAGCCCGGCGACGCCGTGGTCCGTTCAGGACTTGGCGGACGAGCGCGTGGGGGGGGAGTGCTCCACGACCGGCTTGGTCGGCTCGGCCGACTTGGCGACCTTGGCCGTGTCCTTGGCGGCACCGAAAGCGCTCTTGCCGATCGGCGCGATGGCCTCGTACAGCTTGAGGTTGAACTCGCGCTGGCTCTCCCAGACCTTCTCGGTGAACCCGATCAGGGACTCGAAGCTGGGCAGGACCGAAAGGTCCGGTAGTTTGGGGGTGTACGCCTCGGCCCATTCCGGCAGCTTCGGCATGGCGTTGGTGAACGCCTCGGCCCACTCCGGCATCTTGGGGAGGGCGGTGGTAAACGCCTCGGCCGTTTCGCGTACGGCGGTCAGGGTCGCCTCTTGGCCGACCCGAATGGCATCCAGCACCTTTTCCTGAACTGCATTGGCATTCTCATAACCAGTATCTCGTGCCATTGCTCACTCCTTCCGTTCGTTTGATCTCCTGCATACTATACCGCAGGTACGCTAGATTTGTCAAGCAAAACGTCACCTATCTACTGATCCACGACCCACAACCCAGCCGGGAGGCGGAAGACCGATGACCGACGCAGGCATGAATGAGGCGGGGCCGCTGCGAGTGGAGTTGGACCAGCTCGACGCCTACGTGGGTAAGAACGTGGGCCGAAGCGCCTGGTACACAATTACCCAAGAACAGGTTAATCGATTCGCCGACGCCACCCACGACCACCAGTGGATCCACGTCGACCCGGCCCGGGCGGAAGGTGGTCCGTTCGGCCAGACCATTGCCCATGGCTACCTGACGCTCTCCATGGCACCCGTGCTCCTGTTCGAGGTGCTCGAGGTCGCTGGCGTCGGCCTGGTAATAAACTACGGCGCCAATCGGGTAAGATTTCCTGCACCGGTGCTCGTTGGCTCGCGATTGCGGGCGTCTGTGGATCTCCTGGAGACCACGGCGGTCGAAGGGGGTGTGCAAGCCACCTTCCGCATGACCTTCGAGGCGGAGGGTACAACGAAGCCGGTGTGTGTGGCCGAAATTGTGTACCGCTACTTCCGAGCCGATCAGGGACACGACGAGAAGGAGTGATTTTCATTGAGTGCGACCGCGGTGGTAACGGGCTCGGCGGGCCGGGTGGCCGAGGTGGCCGAGGCGATCGAGCGCCGAGGGATCTCGGTGCTTCGGATGGACCGGGCTAAGGATCTGGCCCAGGCGGGCGAGGCGGTAGGGGCCCGGTCCGTGGACTATTACGTCCAGTTGCCTGACGACGTGGCCTCGCCCAATACCACCAAGGCCGGCGCGCTGGCCGCGTTGTTCGGCGGTGGGCTCATGAGCCGTGTTTGCGAGGTGGATGTCATGCTGCCCAAGCTGGCACCTCAGTGTGCCGTGGTGCTCGTGACGGGGGAGACGGTCGAGGACCTTTCGACGCCGGAGTACCCGCACGCCCCGACCTGTGTCCTGGAGATGCTGGCGAACGCCATCGTGACCGACCTGTCGCCGTCGGTGGTCCGGACTACGGTCGTGAGTCATCGTCACTCACCGGACCGCATCGCAGATATCGCCCTGGCGACGGGACCCCAGCGCGCCGCGTTGATGGCCGGTTACGCCGCTCAGGCGCCCGAGATGAGCTACGACGACTGGCGGCTGGCCTGCCTGACCACCACCGGTCCGGAGGTCTGATATCAGTTCGGCCGCCGAGCGCGACGAGCCCGCCGACTGGGTGACAGCTGCGACCGACGCGGTCGAGCCCGAGGCGGGCTTCCTCGCTCGCCAAGATGTGACCTCGCTGGGTGTGACGCTGGCCAAACTGCCAGCCGGGGTTGCTCGTCATCCCGCCGAGGCATGGCGGGCCGGTGCCCGCTACCTGAACGCCCTGAGCGCCGGCATGGCCGGGGCGGCCGCTCGGGTCGTCGGTGCGCAGCCCCCCGCGGAGTTGCGGCCCGCGGCCAGGGACCGGCGCTTTGCTGATCCGGCCTGGGACCGCAACCCGTTCTACTTCGCCAGCGGCCAGGCGTACCTGGCCTGGGCCCGCTGCATGCGTGAGCTGACCAGTGCCGGTGTGACAGGGGGGACGGCGGCGGAGCAGGAGAAGACGGCATTCGCGGTGGGGCTCATGGTCGACGCCCTGGCTCCGACCAACTTCCTGCTGTCCAATCCGGCCGCCCTGCGCAAGGCGCTCAAGACTCGAGGCGGCAGCGTCCTGAAGGGCCAGTTGAACTTCTTGCGTGACGTGGTGTCCAACGGTGGCATGCCCAGCCAGGTGGACCGATCGGGCTTCGAGGTGGGGCGCAATATGGCGTGTACCCCGGGCAAGGTGGTGTTCCGGAACGACCTCATGGAGCTGATCCAGTACGAGCCTCAGACCAAGACGGTCTTCAGCGTGCCCCTTCTGTTGAGCCCGCCGTGGATCAACAAGTACTACATCATGGACCTGGCGCCGAAGCGCAGTTTCGTGGAGTGGGCCGTTCAACACGGCCACACCGTGTTTGCCATCAGCTATCGCAACCCGGACGAGTCGATGCGCAACGTGGCGCTGGACGACTACCTGATCCAAGGCCCCCGGGAGGCCATCGACGTGGTGCGCGACATCACGGGCGCCCCCCAGGTGAACCTGGTCGGTCTGTGCCTGGGCGGGTCGCTGACGGTGATGCTGCTGGCCTACCTGGCCGACACCTGCGACGACCGGGTGCGCTCGGCCTCATTGCTCAACACCTTGGTGGACTTCAGCCAGCCCGGTCCGTTGGGCGTGTTCACCGACGCCACCACGATCGAACGGCTCGAGCGCAAGATGGCCAAGCGGGGCTTCCTCGAGGAGTCCGACATGGCCAACACCTTCAACGCCCTGCGCAACAACGAGCTGATCTGGAACTACGTCGCCAGCAACTGGCTGATGGGGGAGAAGCCACCCGCGTTCGACATCCTGGCTTGGAATGGGGATTCGACCCGGATGCCTGCCGCCATGCACTCGTTCTACCTGCGGTCGTGCTACCTGAAGAATGAGTTGGCCGAGGACAAGATGGTCCTGGCGGGTGTCAAGCTTCACCTGGGCGACATCCCGGCCGAGACCTACATCGTGGCCGCGGTGGAGGATCACATCGCTCCGTGGCGGTCGTCCTACGCCACCACGAAGCTGCTGCGCGGCCCCGCCCGGTTCGTGCTCACGTCCTCGGGTCACATCGCCGGCATCGTCAACCCGCCCGGTCCCAAGGCCCGCCACTGGGTCAACGACGACGTGAGTGGCGACGCCGACACGTGGAGAGGGGGAGCCACCGAGCATGCCGGTTCGTGGTGGGAGGACTGGGCGGTGTGGATCAAGACCCGCGCGGGCAAGCGGGTCCGGTCGCCCAGCATGGGCAACGCGACGTACCCCGTGCTCGGGGACGCCCCGGGCACCTACGTCCACGGCTGAGCGTCACCGGTGCCCAGGCGCCCACGTCGGTCCTCGCCATTGACCGGTCCGCGGAGACGGGGTGTACTCGTCGCACTGCCGCTGGCGTTGGCCGTGCCGGCGGGAGGCGCCCTCCTCCTGGCGGGCGAAGCCCGCCTGGCAGCTCGCCGCGGCCCCTGGTGCCCTGATCCACCAGTAATGCCCGAGGGCTTTGTCGTGGGCCCGGCGCCCTCGATCGAAACTGCTGCCGCCGAGGTGGTGTGGCTGGGTGATTCGACCGCAGTGGGTGTTGGCGTCTCCGCGCTCGATGCCACCTTGCCCGTCCAAGTGGCGCACCAGCTGGCCCGGCCGGCACGCCTCAGGGTCCTGGCCCGGTCCGGCGCCCGGGTGGCCGACGTGTTGAACCAGCAACTTCCCCGACTGGCCGGCCACCGTCCGACCGACGTGTTCATCAGTGTCGGGACCAACGACGCCATGCACCTGACGCTGCGGTCGCGCTTCCGCCGCGACTACGGCAGTGTGCTGGCGGGTCTCCCCGCGTCGGTCGTCCGCGTTGCGCTCCTCGGGGTCCCGGATATGGGCAGCACGCCCCGTTTACCCCAGCCGTTGCGGGCGGTGGCCGGGTGGTGGGGCCGGGCGTTGGCCAACGATATTCGGACAATGGCCCGCGACCGGCACACTACTTTCGTCGACATCGCCGGGGGGGCGGGTTTCGCATTCCGGCGTGAGCCCCAACGATATTTCGCCGCCGACAAGTATCACCCAAATGATTGTGGTTATCGTCTCTGGGCGACGGTCGTGGCGGAAACGGTGGCATAATCATTTAACCATTATCGCGACGTGCATTCCCAGCTTGTAGTGACCGGGAAGGTTGCAGACGAGGACGTAACGGCCAGGCGTCAGCGAAACGGTCATGGGCCGTTGCGTTCCCGCCGGCAGGTCGGTGCCCGTGTCGAGCACCTTGGGGAGAGCGTCTTCGTTGATGCGACCATCAGGCCCGAGGGGCAGCTGGTCCTCGGGCAGGTCCGTCCGGAAGGCCAACAGCTCATGCGGCGACGGCCCGTCGTTGTTTATTGCGATCGTGACGCTGCCCGCGGCAACGTCAGGACTGTCGGCGGTCAAATGGAAATCTCGCTCCGAAATCTTGATGGCGGTTGGAGGAGCCCCGGTCGTGGTGGTGGCAGTTACTGGCGGGGAAGCACTGGCGGAAACCCTCGCCGCGCTGGCGCCCCCGCAGGCGCTGAGCAATATTGCCGTGACAACAGCTGCTGATCCTGGGAGCAATGATTTCATGTCAGGCATTACGGTCGATAGCGATGAAAGGATCTTGCGTCGGCACAAAAAATGGTTCTGTGGCTTGCAGGAAGTCAATGACGGGGCGGCCTTATACGGCCCGGGGCCATCGAGGGATTGCTTTGTGCACATCTTTTGCAATGGAATTGCCGATGCTGTCGCGCTTGGCACCGACTTCCGGGCAGCCGCCGGGTTTGGCGAGGCGGTGGCCGCGGGCGCGTCCGGCCCGCCCTTTCCCCAGATCCTTTTCGCGACCGCCCGCCCGCCACGCGCGGGGAGGCGGTAGGGTCCCATGGTGTCCGAAGACGAGTGTCCCCACGGACTGGACGCCTCATGGTGCACCTTCTGCCGACGGAAGGCGGCGGGCGAGCTGCCGAGTGGCGTTCGCCGGCTCCGCGCCCCGGCCGCAGCGAGACCGAGGCGCACCTCCGCCGGGGCCGCCCCCCGCCGGGCGGAGGTCTCACCCCCGGGGCCGGCCGATGGGTTCGCCGGGCTACGGAAGGTCCTGTTCCATGCGTCGGCCTACGGATCGTGGCCGTCGATCGCCGAGTTGGGCTTGCTCCCGACGAACCAACTGATGGCGGACGACCCACGGTTGGGGGCGGCGCGGCTCGAGTCCATCGGTCTCGTCCACCCGTCGGGGCATGACATCACGGTTCGGGACCAGCGCCCCATGATGCGGGCCAACATCGACGCCCACCTGGACGGGATCGGCCTGCCCGAATGGCTCGGCGTCCTCAACGAGCGGGTGTTCCTGTTCGCCCGGCAAAAGGACCTGACGACCCTGTTGGGGCGTTACCAGGAGAGCGAGGGACAGGACGTTCTGGTCTTCGACACGGCCCGTCTGCTCACTGCGGCCAAGGGTCGGGTCGAGGTGGCGACCGTGAGTCCGACCGCGCCGGTGCCCTGGGAGCGCTGCCCCTGTCGCAACCGGGACACGTTCGAACCGATCGACTCGTTCGTGGGCGACGTGGCCGACATCGCCGAGGTGACGATCGTCGGCGGTGTCGAACGGGTCGTCGACCTGGTGGTCCGGGTGGTTCGTTACCACCCCGACCGCACCACCGAGGTGCTGGTGGCGTGAGCGATTCCGGGCCCGGTCAGGAACCGGTCATCCGTACCCCGCGACCGCTCCGTAGACCAGACATGCAAAGGCAGCGACCCGTGTTCAGTGGGCTTGACTCGACCGGGCGCTTCCACCGCGACACGCCCCTGGGGCGGATCTTCCACCCCGGAACGGTCTCGTACCGCGAGATCTCCCCGAACGACAGCCTGCACATCGCCGTGGACCCAGAGAACCGCATCTCCGTGCACGTCGACCGGGTGTCACCGCTCGCCATGAACACCGGCGGCCGGCACCAATACTCGGTCCTCCGGGTCCTGCACCACAACGTCACCCACGGCGTCGACTCCCTGAAGCGACTGTGCCGGCGCCAACACGGCGACCACCGCTGCGAGATGGACTGCGAGATCGTGGCGGTCGAGGACGAGGTGACCGTCGAGCGGCCCGTGATGTACGAGTTCAGTTGCAAGGCGGCCGGGGCCACCGGGTGCGGCTGGAAGGGGCGGGCGCCGAGCGAGGAAGAGCTGCTGATCAAGGTCGCCGACCACGCCCGCAAAGTGCACGGCGTGGGCGCGCTGAGCGACACTCTGGTCAACTACGCCCGCACGGTGGCCCGCCCGGTCTCCTAACTCGCAGCCGGCCGATTCTCCGGTCAGCTGGTCCTCTGGCGGTCTGGCGGTCTGGCGGTCTGGCGGTCTGGCGGTCGGTCAGGGCTTCTTGGTCGTGGTGGCGTGAGCCGCAACCGTCGTGGTGATGTGACCGGCGACGGTCGTGGCGGTTATCGCGCCGGGCGTCACCTGGAACTGGCCTGTCGCCTGGGTGCCCTTGTCCCCGCTGGCCGTCACCTGGTACGTCCCGGCCGGGTTGCCGGTAGTGACACGAAACGAGGCGATGACCGTTCCATCCGCCGCGGCCGGGTGGGCCGGGCCCTTGAAGGTCTTGGTGTCGGGGAAGGTTATCTGGAATGTCACCTTCTCCCCGCTCTGGAACCGGCTGCCCAGCAGCTGGAACGAGGTGCCGATGGGCCCGGAGGGGGGCCGGACCTCGACGGCGGCGCTGGGAACGGTAGTGGTCGTGATTGTCGGGGGCGGAACGGTGGTCGTGGCCTTCGGGGCCGAGCCCCCCGAGCCGCAGGCCACCAGGACGACCAGGCACAGGGCCGAGAGCGCGATGCGACGCATCCGTGCATCTTTACTCATGTCGTAGGCACGCATACGGCTTCACTGGCCCCACGGGTGCTAAGGATGGCGGGTGGTGACCGTCGGCGACTTCGGCTACGCCCTCTTTGACACGGCGATTGGCCGCTGTGGGGTTATGTGGGGAAAGGACGGCCTGGTCTCGATGCAGCTCCCGGAGGCCAATGATGGCGTGACCGTTGCTCAGCTCACTGAGCGGACGCACGAGGCCCGGGAAATGACGCCTCCAGCCCCGGTGCAGGACGCCATCGACCGGATAGCCGCACTCTTGGCGGGGGAGGGGAGCGACCTGTCGACCATTCCGTTGGACATGACCGGCGTCCCGCCTTTTCACCGCCGTGTCTACCAACTGGCCCGCACCATCCCACCAGGGCAGACCCGTTCGTACGGCGAACTGGCCGCTCGCCTCGGGTCGCCCGGCGCCGGGCGGGCCGTGGGCCAAGCGATGCGCCGCAATCCGTTTGCCGTCGTGGTGCCCTGTCATCGGGTGGTGGGCGCGGGCGGAAGGCTCGGCGGCTTCTCCGCCTACGGCGGTCTGGGCACCAAGATGGAGCTCTTGGCGCTGGAAGCCCCGCCCCCTCCTCCCCCTCGATCCTCTGGCGCCCATGGCGCCCATGGCGCCTTTGGCGCCTTTGACGTCGATCAGGGCGTCGCGCATCTGGGTGCCGTTGATCCCGCCCTGGCCCGGTTGATGGACGCCGTCGGTCCCTTCGATCTGCGGCTTACCGACGCGCCGACCACCTTCGCCGCTTTGGCCCGGGCGATCGTGTACCAGCAGCTGAATGGCAGGTCGGCGGCCGCGATCTACGGCCGGCTCTCCGCCCTCTTCCCTCAGTCGGGCGCGGGCGCCACCCTCCGACCTGAGGACATCTTGGGTTCCCGCGACGAGGCGCTCCTGGGCGCGGGCTTGTCCCGGGCCAAGCTCCTTTCGATTCTGGACCTGGCCCGGCACGCGGCCGACGGCGCCATCCCCACCCTGGACGAGGCACGGGGCATGGAGGACGAGGTGATCATCGAGGAGCTGAGCCAGGTGCGAGGCGTGGGCCGGTGGACGGCCGAGATGTTCCTGATCTTCACGCTGGGCCGCCCCGACGTGCTGCCCGTGGGCGACTTCGGCGTCCGGAAGGGTTTCGCCATCACCTACCGAAATGGGGAGATGCCGACGCCGAAGGAGCTGATGGAGTACGGCGAACGCTGGAGGCCCTACCGCAGCGTGGCCAGTTGGTACCTCTGGCAGGCGCTCGTTCTGCCACTCGAACAAGCGAAGGAAGCACCCGGCCTGCCGCGATGATCGGGAACCGCCGGGCGGGATGACGTCGTCTCAGTGGCGTCGTCTCACGGAGGGATCATCGTCATGCGTCGTTATCAGTCGGTGTGGGCGGGGGTGGCGGCCATGGCCGCGTTCGGTCTCATGGTCGGGCTGGCCCCGCCCGCCGGCGCATGTGGCGGGTTGGTGGCCCCCAACGGGGCCGTCCAGTTGGACCGAACCACCACCCTGGCCGCCTATCACGATGGTGTCGAGCACTACGTGACCTCCTTCCGGTACGCGGGCGGGGGGAGCGACTTCGGGTCGATCATTCCGCTGCCCGGCGTGCCGTCCGACGTGCGCCGGGGGGGAGGCTGGACCCTCCAACGCCTGGAGCGGGAGGCCCATCCACCCGCCCCGGTCGACAGGGGAGTCTTTGCATCAACGGCGGCCGTTCCCTCGGCTGAGGTGCTCTTGCAGATCACGGTCGATGCCTTGGACATCACCGTTCTCAAGGGCGGCGGACCTGAAGTGCTCACATGGGTGAAGAACCACGGGTACGCGGTGTCCGATGACGCTCCCGCCATGCTCGAATTCTATGCCCGCCGCAGCCCCATTTTCCTGGCCGCCCGGTTTGACGCCTCCAAGGCGGCCGCTCGCCAGCAGCGGGCGGGCGACGGCACCCCGATCCAGATCACCATCCCGACGCCCAATCCCTGGGTCCCCCTCCACATCCTCACGTTGGCCAAGACGGCCCAGGAGCCGATCGTGGCCGACGTCTTCCTCCTCACCGATCGGGCGCCCGCCGTGCTCGGGCTGGATCGGGGTGTGCAGATCCAAGCCGGGGAGCCGGCGTCGGCCAGCTTGTTGTCCGACCTCCGATCGGACCGGGAAAGCGCCTGGGTTCCGGACACGGCGTGGCTGACCTTCGTTGGAATCTCCACGACCGCCGGGCAGCTCAACCACGACCTGGCCATCGACACCACGGGCGCGGCCCAGCCGTCTGCCTTTCAGGCGGGGTTCGAGAGGCCCGGCCAGGTTCCGACTCCGACGCCTGTGGCGCTGGACCCCATCGCCACCCCGCATCGACCGATAAATCCGGTGTTCTTCCTCTTCGCCGCCGCCTTCTCCGTCCTTTTGGTTGCGCTGCTCGTTGCCTGGGTGGCCTCGTTGCGGGCTCGCCGGTCGGGCGGCGCATACCACTAACTTGGCATGACGATGCGGGCTATCCAGATCACCGACCTGAGTGGGCCAGACAGTGCGCTCAAGCTGGTTGATCTCCGTGTGCCCGAGCCCTCCCACACGCTCACCCCCGGGCAGGGTGTGCTGGTCGACGTCCATGCCGCCGGCGTGTCGTTTCCCGAGTTGCTGCAGACTCGGGGTCTGTACCAGCTGAAGCCGCCGCTTCCCTTTGTTCCCGGCAGCGAGGTGGCCGGCCTCGTGCGCCAAGCCCCGGCAGGAAGTCAGCTTCAGCCGGGCGACCGGGTAGCGGCATTCTGCGTGCTCGGGGGATGGGCCGAGGTGGCGGTGGCGCCCGAGTCGCTCACCTTCCCGCTGTCGCCCCAATTGGACTTCGCCCAGGGCGCGAGCCTGATCCTCAACTACCACACGGTATATTTCGCCCTTCACCACCGAGCCCAGCTGGAGAAGGGTGAGACCGTGCTGGTGCACGGAGCCGCGGGTGGGGTCGGCACCGCCGCCCTCCAGGTGGCCAAGGGGCTCGGCGCCCGCACCGTTGCCGTCGTCTCCAGCGACGCCAAGGAAGCCGTGGCCCGACAGGCCGGTGCCGACGAGGTAGTCCGGTCGGGCGGTCCGTGGAAGGACGAGGTCATCGCCCTGACCGGCGCCAGCAAGGGGGTCGACGTAGTGCTCGACCCGGTGGGCGGCGACCTGTTCCTCGACAGCCTCCGCAGCCTCCGCGAGGGCGGGCGCCTGGTCGTCGTCGGTTTTACCAGCGGCGCCATTCCTGAGGTCAAGGTCAACCGGCTCCTGCTCAAAAACATCGCAGTCGTTGGGGCAGGCTGGGGTGGCTATGTCATCCGCAAACCCGAGATCGGCCGGGAGATCGGCACCGCCGTTGCCAACCTCGTCGACGAAGGTTTCATCGACCCTCTCGTCGGTGCCCTGTTCCCACCCGAGCAGGCGACCGAGGCCCTCAAACTTCTGGAGCGGAGAGAAGCGACCGGCAAGGTCGTGATCGAGTTCCGTTCGTGACCTTCGTGCCCTTCGTGACCTTCGTGACCTTCGTGCCCTTCGTGACCTGCGTGCCCTTCGTGCCCTTCGTGCCCTTCGTGCCCTTCGTGACCTTCGTGCCCTTCGTGCCGGCGCTGGCCGCCCTGACCTGATCGGTGGACTTCGCCCTCTCCGCCCGGGCCGCCAAACTCCGTGACCAACTGCTGGCCTTCATGGCGGAGCTCGTCTACCCGGCCGAGGCGGTCTACCACCAGCAGATGGAGGAAGAGGCCGACCCCCATGGCCACCCCCACGTGCTCGAGGACCTCAAGGCCGAAGCCCGCCGCCGCGGCCTCTGGAACCTGTTTCTCCCTGGCCTTTTGACCAATGTCGACTACGCGCCGCTGGCCGAGATCATGGGCCGGTCCCTGCTCGCGCCCGAGGCTTGCAATTGCTCGGCGCCGGACACCGGGAACATGGAAATCCTGGCCCTGTTCGGGTCCGTCGAGCAGAAGGACCAGTGGCTACAACCGTTGCTGGAGGGCGAGATCCGCTCGGCGTTCGCCATGACCGAACCGGCGGTGGCGTCGTCGGATGCCACCAACATCTCGTGTCGCATCGAACGTCTGCGAGACGAGGGGCGCGACGAGTACGTCATCAATGGCCGCAAGTGGTGGATTTCGGGGGCGGCGTCACGTCGCTGTGCCGTCTTCATCGTCATGGGCAAGACCGACGACGCCGCCAGCCCCTACCGCCAGCAGTCGATGGTCCTCGTGCCCGCCGACGCCCATGGCGTCACCGTGGTCCGCAACCTCCCGGTCTTCGGATACGCCGATCGTGAGGGCCACTGTGAGGTTCTGTTCGAGGATGTCCATGTCCCACCGGGCAACCTCCTGGGCGAGGAGGGGGGCGGATTCGCCATGGCCCAGGCCCGCCTTGGTCCCGGCCGCGTTCACCACTGCATGCGCACCGTCGGCGTGGCCGAGCGGGCCCTCGAGCTGATGTGCCAGCGCGTGCACCAGCGCCGGGCGTTCGGCAAGCCGCTCGCCGATCAAGGGGTCATCCAGGCGTGGATTGCAGACGCGCGGATCGAGATCGACCAGGCCCGGCTGTACACCATGCACGCCGCCTGGCTCATGGATACGGAGGGAAACCAGGCCGCCCGGACGGCGGTGTCGGGCATCAAGGTGGCCGTGCCGCTCATGGCTCTTCGGGTCATCGACCACGCCATCCAGGCCCACGGCGCGGCTGGCATCGGCGACGATTTCCCGCTGGCGTGGATGTATGCCCATGTTCGCACCCTCCGCCTGGCCGACGGTCCCGACGAGGTCCACCGGGGGGTGGTGGCCCGGCACGAGCTGCGCAAATGGGCCCCGTAAGGAGCTCCGACCTGCCCGGCAACGTCGCGCTCGTCACCGGCGGGGCCAACGCCATCGGTGCCGCCGTGGCCCGGCGGCGGCCGGCAGCGGTGCCCATGTTGTCATCGCCGACGTCGACGACAAGGCAGGTATGATTCTGACGGCCGACCTCGACGGGCTCTACATGCATTGCGGCGTCGCGGAGCTGGCCTCCAGTGAGGCCGCGGTCGCAGCGGCCGTCGACGGGCTCGACCTGGTCCACCTGAATCCGGGTGTCGCTACCGGCGGCGGTGTCGAGGACGATTTCGACCTGGACGCCTACCGCAGAGCCATGGGGATCAATCTCGACGGGGTCGTCTTCGGTGCCCATGGCGCCATACCGGCCCTGCGTGCCTGGGGAAGAGGCACGATCATCGCCACCGCCGACATGGCCGGGTCGGTGGCGGTGGCGGGCGAGCCGATCTACGGCGCCTACAAGCCGTGGTGGGTTTTTCTTCGCTCCCTCGCGCCGGCGCGGGCGGGGAATTCCGTCGCCGTACAGGCACTGTGCCCCTCGTTCGCCGCGACCGCGCTCATCGCTCCACTGCGCTCGTTCATCGAGGGCCGCGTTTTTCCCATCCTGGCGTTCGAAGACGTCGTCGATTGCTTCTTCCAGATCCTCGACAGCGACGCGACGGGGGGGTGCTGGTTCGTGGTGCCCGGGCGGCCGAGCGAGCCGTTCCACTTCCGCAGCGCCCCGGGGCCCCGTGCCTGACCGCGACTGGTTCGACCAGCCGGGTGGGGTGCGGGATGAGGACGCCTTCGACGTCGAGGCGGCACATGGGTGGCTCGGTGCGCACGTCGCCGGGGTGGCGTCGCTCGGGCCGCCCGAGGTGCGGCAGTTCCCGGGGGGGGCGTCGAATCTGACCTACCTGCTGCGATACCCGGGCCGGGACCTGGTGTTGCGGCGCCCGCCCGCGGGGCACAAGGCGGCGTCGGCGCACGATATGGGGCGGGAGTTCCGGGTGCAGCAGCAGCTTCGGCCGTGGTTCCGCTATGTGCCGGAGGTGCTGGCGCTGTGCTCGGACGAGTCGGTGATCGGGTCGGTGTTCTATGTGATGGCCCGTATCGAGGGGATGATTCTGCGGGACTCGGTGCCGCCGGGTGTGGTGTTGCCGCCCGGTCTGGCTCGGGCGCTGGGGTTTCGGGCGATCGACTGCCTGGTTTCGCTCCACCAGGTCGACGTGGCGGCGGCTGGGCTGGGCGACCTGGGCCGGGGCGCCGGCTATGTGGGCCGCCAGGTGGCGGGATGGTCGTCGCGGTACCGGCAATCCCGAACGCCGAACGTGCCCACGTTTGAGGGGGTCATGGCATGGCTGGCCGAGTCGCAGCCGCCGGATGTGGCGACGTGCCTGATCCACAACGATTTCCGGCTCGACAACCTGGTGCTGGATGCGTCCATGGCGGTTGTGGGCGTGTTGGATTGGGAGATGGCCACGCTCGGTGACCCCCTGATGGACGTCGGGGCGTCGCTGGCGTATTGGGTCGAGGCGGATGATGACTCGGTCCTCAGACAGTTCAAGCGCCAGCCGAGCGATGCGCCAGGGATGCCGACCCGAGCCGAGTTGGCCGCGTACTACTGTGCCCAGACCGGGAGGGTGGTCGACGACTGGGTGTTCTATGAGGTGTTTGGGCTCTTCCGGCTGGCGGTGATCATGCAGCAGATCTATTACCGGTACCACCACGGCCAGACGACGAACCCGGCGTTTCAGGACTTCTGGTCCCTGGTGGCGTACCTCGAGTGCCGGTGCCGCACGGTTGCCAGGCTCGACGCATGACCGACCATCTCGTGGGGTGCGGATCTGACGGTCGAGGCCGAGG
>JALYXV010000005.1 GCA_030947025.1 Actinomycetota bacterium
GGATCGAACGTGCCGGATTGACCGGGGAACCGCTTGTGGCCCTGCTCTTCTTGTTCTTCGCACTGGAGGCACTTCTCGGCAAGCGCTCAGAGGGCTTGAAGGCTCACGGCCTCGCGTTCAGGCAGGCGATGCTCAGCCATATCGTCATGGGTGGGTTTACACATCCAGGCGACACCTGGTCTCTTTACGACCAGGTACGCTCGGGAGCAGTTCACGGCGAGGACGCCCCAGAGGTGAGCGAGGCCATCCTGGGGACTTTTGCTGGAGGGGTCCGAAGAGCGCTAAACCAGTATCTGACGCTGGCCTCCCAGCATGGACTCCGCAAACGGGGGCGGCTCCTTTTACATTTGGAGAACCACGCCGACCGGCCAGCCCTTGTTGCCTGGCTTCGAACCAACGGTGGGCCGGAGTGGACCGACTCGGACTACCTCGACAGAACTCCAAGGGGGGCCGACGTGAAGGTCATATACAAGATCACGTACCCGAACGGGAAGATCTACATCGGCAAGGACCTGACGGGAAGCGCCAACTACTTCGGGAGCGCCCACAGCGCGACCATCGCACTGGATTTTCCGCCGGAGCAGCTACGAGATTTCACGATCCGGCGCGAAACCCTATGGGAATCGGAGGAGGCGACAGACTCGGAGGTCGCCCGGCGTGAGGTGGAGTTCATCCGGTCCTTGCGATCGAACGAGCCGGCCGTTGGTTACAACCGCTGGCCAAAGCTCTCCGATCCCAAACCACCACCCAGCCGCTAGCCAGCCCCCTACATGCGGCAGAGGTTCCGGTTCCGCCCGTCCCGACCTGTCTCACGTGCGGAGACAAAGACACCGAAGTGAGCCCTCCTACTTAGACACACTGAGACAGGTCAAAGCACATAACCTGCGTTCACCGGCGGCTTCCTCGTCGAGGCACTCGAGCATCTGGCGCCGAAGGTCCAGACGGCTCAGCAGCAGCGGGCACTGCAAAACAACCTCCGCGGCATCGAGAAGAAGCCGCTCCCGTTCCTGCTCGGGATGATGAACCTCGTCCTCCACGGCATCGGCCATCCCAACATCACCCGCGGGAATGCACTCGCCACGCCCATCACCCAGATTGGCAAGGCGCAGCGTGTCGACGTCGTGCTCACCAACCCGCCCTTCGGCGGCGCAGAGGAGGCGAGTATCCAGGCCAACTTCCCGGCGGGCAAGCAGACGGCGGAGACGGCGTGGCTGTTCCTCCAGCTTGTTATGCGCATACTCCGAGACGACGGCCGGTGCGGCATCGTCGTACCCAACAGCGTGCTGTTCGCCGGAGGCGTCGGCGCCCGGATCAAGGAGCAGCTGCTCACCGAGTGCAACATGCACACCGTAGTCCGGCTGCCCGATGGCGTGTTCGAGCCCTACACCGCCATCCCCACGAACCTGCTCTTCTTCGACAAGACAGGCCCGACGAAGGAGATCTGGTTCTACGAGGTCCGGCCGCCCGACGGCCGCAAGAAGTACTCAAAGACGCGGCCGATGCGGTTCGAGGAGTTCGCCAGTTGCCAACAGTGGTGGAAGAAGCGAACCGAGAACGACCGCGCCTGGCGCGTGTTGGCGAGCGACGTCGCCGGCAACGGCTACAACCTCGACCTCCGCAACCCCATCCGCCCCGACGACCTCAGCCACCGTCCGCCGAAGGAGTTACTCGCCGAGCTGGTCGACACCGAGCGCGAGATCTTAGCCCTGCTCGAGATGCTCGAAGGCGAGATCGAGTGACGGCAGAGCGCGTCCATGTCGGCCAGGTGCTTCGGCTCGAACGCCGTCCCATGCAGATCGATCCGACGCAGGAGTACGTGTCCATCGGCATCCGCTCGTTCGGCAAGGGCGTCTTCCACTACGAGCCCACGATGGGCGGAAGACTCAGCAAGCTCCGCTTCTTCGAGGTCGAGCCCGACCGCCTCGTCGTCAGCAACATCAAGGCGTGGGAGGGAGCCATCGCCGTCTCCGGTGGCGACGATGCCGGGTGCATTGCCTCGAACCGCTTCCTGACCTACGTGCCGGCTGACAACCGGATTGAGGTGCGTTGGGCTCGTTGGTTCTTCTTGAGCGAGGGTGGCAACGAACTGCTGCAGCATGCTTCTCCTGGCTCGGCCGATCGTAACCGGACGCTTGCCATCGACCGGTTCGAGGGGTTGCAGATCACGCTCCCGCCGATCGACGAGCAACGCCGTGTCGCAGTGCGGCTCGATCACGTCGAGCACAGCGCGACACTCACAGGCGCGGGGCTCAACCGGCAGGGGGCTGGCGCGCTCCTGCGTCGGTTACCCCTGCTGGTCGGCGGTGTAGCAGCCGGCGCGGCCACCGGGCGCACGCAGATCTCTCACCTCGTCGGATTCGTCTCCGACATGGTTCATCCAGGTGTCGATCCAGAGCCGGCCAAATGCTTTATCGGCTTGCAGCACATCGAGAGCCACACCGGTAGGTGCGTGGGATCAGATGAACTCGGTGCGCTCGATGGCCGGAAGTTCCGCTTTCGGCCCGGCGACATCGTGTACGGGTACCTGCGTCCGTACCTCAACAAGGTCTGGTTGGCCGATCGACACGGTCTCTGCTCGGTCGACCAGTACGTGCTCCGGCCACGGCCCGGCGTTAGCGGGTCGCTTCTCGCCTACCTGCTCCGCAGCGAAGACGTCCTCCGACAGACGGCGGAACTAACGCACAACCTGCAGCTCCCCCGGCTCCGATCTGGCCTTCTCGCGTCGATCGAGGTTCCGGCGGTTTCCGACGGTCACGTGCTCGACGCGCTGGCCCGACTCGATCACGTTCAGGACTTGGTGACTTGTGCTGCCGAGCTGCGAGCCCATCAGGAGCTCCTGGCCTCCTCTCTGGTCCCAGCCTCCCTGAATGAGGCGTTCGCCGGGGTCAGATGAGGGCGCGCCAGTCCGCACCGGCCACGACGACGTGGCCGAGGAACCGGAGCCCGGCGACCTCGGCTGCGGCTTTCACGTTCGCCGTCGCCCGGCGGTCAGCCTCGCTCGGCTCGGGGTCGCCGTCGGGATGGTTGTGGGCGAGCGCGAACGCGCGCCCGTCGTGGCGCAGGACAGCGTTGAGGATCTCGCGGACCGGCACGAGCGAGCGGTCGACAGATCCGTCGGAAACGCAAGTGACGTGTCGGAGCGCGTTGCGTGTGTCGCACGCGAGCACGAGGACGCGCTCGCGTCGGAGCCCGGCCAGCTCTCGGCTGGCGACCCGTGCCGCGTCTTCGGCAGTCCGCAGCAACTCGCGGACTACGGGCGCCTCGACCTTCCGAGCCAGCCTGAACGCCGCGACAAGCGCGGCCGCCTTGGCGTGCCCCACGCCAGCGGAGCCAGCCAGTTCCTCAGGCAGGGCCGCGGCGAGACCGGCCAACGAACCGAAGCCAGCGAGCAGCTCATCGGCGACGTCGAGCGCGCTCCTGCCTCTCGTGCCATTGCGGAGGACGAGCGCGAGCAGCTCGCGCGCGCTCAGCGATTCGACGCCGTGCGCCGCTAGCCGTTCCCTCGGTCGCTCCTCCAGCGGCACGGCCGCCATAGCTACAGGCATGTCAACCTCCGCCCGGTGATCCTACGGAGGGGGTGTGACGACGATGCCCGTCAGGCCGGCGACTCAGGTTCGAGAGCCGATTGCTCAGCCTCGACCCTGTCGTTCGGTGACCGCTTGAACACACGCCGATCACGGAGCGACCCGCTCCAGTCGAGCCTGGCGGCACCACTGCCCCGGTCACAAACCGACGGAACTCGGACCGGAACCTACGGACGAATAGTCGAGCCTAGCCGGCGCGAGCAGGTGGCCTGCTTCGCAGGATGCTGAGATAGGAACCGCCGTCATCGCGATTGGCCCAGCCGCTCGGATATGTTCTTCAAGGGCAATGACGTCGGCTTCGATCGTGCTCCTCCAGAGGTTGGGATCGTATTCGACGACCCGTAGAAGGTTATCGACGTCGAAGATTGGTCCGGTTGCCTTTGCGCTGACGAGCACGACCGGCTTGTCCTCAGCCATCCGCATACTGAGCATTCCGGCGAAAACGACCACCTGTTCCGGACGAAAACGACCACCTGTTCCGGCGGAAAGCGACCGGTAGGAGCCGGGGCGGTAGCGCTTTCGGGTTGATAGTTGCAGGTCTTGGTTCGGTGACCTCCTTGTTGTCGCTTGCCAGGTCTATGGGACCACGCTGTTGCCACGAGCTAGAGACCGCCTCGGGGGTCCTTGAGCCGGTCGTGGATGATTGTCCTCGACCGGTTCTTGGGCGTCAAGGGTTTGTGTCGTGCAAGGTTTCAGCGTTTGCCCCAGCGTTGTTGTGCTGCTTGGCGGGTGACGCCGACGGCGTCGCCGATCTAGGTCCATGATGCGCCGGCGTGGCGGGCGGCGTGGGCGGCGTGGGCGAGTTCGGCGTCGGCGTCGGCCGCGGTTTGGGCGGCGGCAATGAGACGGCCGAGCTCGACGCCGGCGACGGAGCGAGGCACGGTCCCCTTGCCCACGGTGGAGCGTCTCAGGTCGCAGCTGGGGCACAGTGCTATCGGCCCGTAGATGACGATGGCTACACCC
This sequence comes from Actinomycetota bacterium, assembly GCA_030947025.1. Taxonomy (GTDB): domain Bacteria; phylum Actinomycetota; class Acidimicrobiia; order Acidimicrobiales; family Palsa-688; genus JALYXV01. The sequence goes on from JALYXV010000005.1 coordinate 4,548, forward strand.
TCGCAGTCGGGGCGTAGCTGGCGGTGGCGGGGGGCGTCGTAGAAACAGCGCAGAGCGTCTGTCAAGGTTTGTTGACGCGGGTGAGCGGGTTTGATCATGGTTCACGCTGTCTCCAGGCGGTGAGCGCTGTGTTGGTCGTGCTCGTGGTCTTGGGCGTGGGTGATGAGTTGTGCGGGCGTGACGCGTTGGCGGCAGAGGTTGCACCAGTGTTCAATGGTCCATCGTTCGGGGAGCAGCCCCAGCGGCGTCGGCGGAATGTGCAGGACGATGCTGCGGTAGGTGGTCGTGACGGGTTTTTGATCGGGGTCGGCGGCCGGGTCGTGGGTTCGAGCGCAGATGGCGCAGGTGAGTTTCACGATTCGCCTCCTGGCCGCTTGGGCCGCCGTGTGGGTTCGGCCCGGCCGGCGATGACGCCGCCCGGTTTTTGGCGGCGCTGGTAGCTTTCGCCCTCGATGACCAGCTCGTAGGCGGCGGAGGTGAGCCGGTTGATGGCGGATTGGGCCAGGACCGTGATCGGCCGGCGTGGCTGGCTCTTGGGCACGGCGACGGCGGGCCGGGCGGCGTCGCGTCGTCTCCGGTAAGCAGCAGCGCGACACTTGTCGGAGCAGAACTTCGGGCGTCGCGACGGGGGGAAGGTTTGCTGGCAGACCGGGCAGGCGGTCGTGACGGCGTCGTGATACGACGGTGATTCGGGTTCGGCGATGCCACCCGAGCCGGCGCGAATATGGTCCTCGACGACGAACTGGTGGTCCTCGACGACGAACTGGTCGCCGCTCATGGCTGTGGTTGGTCGGCGTCGTTGATCGGGCCCGGCTGGCGGCGACGCTGGGAGTTGCCTTTCATGGTGATGCGGTGCGAGGCCTGGCAGAGGCGGTCAAGGATCGCCTCTGCCAGGGTGGGATCTGCCATCGCCGCGTGCCAGCGTTCCACCGGCAGCTGGCTGGCCACGGCCGTCGAGCGCCGCTGGGAGCGGTCCTCGATCACCTCCAGCAGATCCCGGCAGGCGTCGGGCGGCGCCGGGGACAATAGGAAGTCGTCGAGCACCAGGAGCGACACCCTGGCGAGCTGAGTGAGGGTGCGGACGTAACGGCCGTCGGCCCGCCCCCGGGCCAGTTCCTCCAATAGCCGCGGGGTGCGCAGGTACATGGCGGTGTGGCCCTGGCGCAGGGCGGCGTTGGCCAGGGCACAGGCGATGAAGGACTTGCCGCAACCGGTGGCCCCGGTGATCAACACGTTGTGGCCCCGGCTCACCCACCCGGCCTGGGCCAGCGACGCGATGACACCGCGGTCGAGGCCCCGGGGGGTGCGGAAGTCGATGTCTTCGACTGCCGCGGGGTAGCGCAGCTTGGCCGCCTTGAGGCGGTTGGCCAGGCGTCTGGTGTCGCGGGCGTCGGCCTCGGCGTCGGCGAGCAGCCCGAGACGGTCCTCGAAGCACAACTCGGACCACGGCCCGGGGGTCTCCATGTGGTGGAGGAGCCCGGCGGCCATGGCCGACAGCCCGAGGGCCTCGAGCTTGGAGACGGTCTGGTTCACGAGCACCGGTCGGCCTCCTTTTCCTCGGCGTCGGCGTAGTAGCCGGGGCCGCGCAGGTTGTCATGCTCCGGCGGGGGCGGGGCCGCCTCGGTCTCCCGCAGCGGGAGACGGTCGAGGTTCTCGGCCAGGATCGACTTGACAGACGAGTAACTGATCGCCCCGGCGGCCAGGGCCCGGACACAGGCCGCCTCGACGCGCTCGTCGCCGTAACGCCGGGCCAGGCTCATGATCCCCAGACACGCCCGGTAGGCGTGCTCGGGATGGGGCCGCGAGGCCAGGATCGCCTCCACCAGCTTGGCGGTGGCGGCCGACACGGTGGCGGCCCAGTCGATGATGCGCTGCGGGGACCACTCCAGGTGCGCCCGGTGCGAGGCCGGCATGTGGGCGGGATCGGTGATGTAGCGGCGCCGGCCGTGCTCGCGGGCATGGCTGGCGATGCGGGCGCCGTCTTTGAACACCTCCACGGTGGCCGAAGTGATGCGCAGCTCGACCCGCTGGCGGACATGGCGGTAGGGGACCGAGTAGTAGTGGCCGTCGCCCGCGTCGACGTGATAGTCGATGTGGACCGTCGCCTTGCGCCACCGGGCCAACTCGTAGCGCGCCGTCGGCAACGGACGCAGAAGGGGCGCCTCCAGCTCGGCGAACAGCTCCGCCCGCGACGCCGGCTCACCCCGGAACGCCCTGGCGTTGAGCTCGGCCACCTTGGCCGCCATGGCCTCGTTCAGCTCGGCGCGCGAATGGAAACTGCGGTTGCGCAAAGGCGCCAACACCCAGCGCTCCACGGCCAGAACCCCGGCCTCGGCGGCCGCCTTGTCCCTCGGCC
>JALYXV010000022.1 GCA_030947025.1 Actinomycetota bacterium
TCATCTACGCGACGCGTTACGCACCATCGACAACGCAGTCGCCGACTACACCTCCCGCTCACAACTGCAAGCGGTCGCCTAAAAACTTGCCTCAAACCTAAGGCCTATCGCACCAAAGGTGCTCTAGAAGGCGCCTTTTTGATACGCCGGGCGGACGGCCAAATGTTGGAGCTGTCCCCACTCCTCTATCGAGTTGCCTCCGGCCTTGACGGGCGTCGCCAATTGCCAGAGATTCCGGCACGTCTGGCGGCCGAATCAGAGCGGTCGGTGAGCGTCGACAATGTCGCGTATCTGATCGAGCACAAACTCCGCCCGCTCCGTGTCCTCGGAGGCGACGGCACGCCTCAATCCCAGAGCGCTGCGCCTGTCCCCCTCTTGGCGCTCCACCTACGCGCCGCGGTGATACCAACGTCCCTGGTACGGGCCGTCACCGGCTTCCTGCGACCGGTCTTCACTCCCGTGGTGGTGGCATTCGTCCTCACTGGTCTCGTCACTGTCGACGCCTCCATTATCCTGGAGCACCGCGTGGGGCGTGGTGCCCGCGACCTGCTGTACCGGCCGGGTCTCCTCCTCATGGTCGCGGGCCTGACGTTGCTGGCCGCGGTATTCCACGAGTTGGGGCATGCCACGGCGAGCAGATATGGCGGGGTCGAGCCGGGCCCAATCGGCGTGGGTGTGTACCTGATCTGGCCTGTCTTTTACAACGATTTAAGCGACTCCTACCGGCTCGACCGGGGCGGGCGGCTGCGGGCCGATCTCGGGGGGGTCTACTTCAATGCCGTCTTCATTTTGGTAATGAAGGCCATGTATGGAGTCACGGGCTTCGAGCCACTGCTGCTTGTCGTGGTCATGCAGCATTTGGTGATCATTCAGCAATTTCTGCCGGTTGTGCGGCTGGACGGGTACTACATCGTCAGTGATCTGGCGGGCGTTCCTGACCTCTTCGGCCATATACGGCCGGTCCTGGCAGGACTGATTCCCGGTCGGCGGCGCAGCCGCTCGACCAGCGAACTCAGGCCCCGAGCGCGGCACATCGTGACCGCCTGGGTCCTGATCACGCTGCCGCTGCTGGTGGCCGGGGGGGTGCTGTTGGCGGTCACCCTGCCACACCTGGCGCAGGTCGGTTGGTCGTCACTCGGCATCCAAGGCCGCTCGCTGCTGGCTTCGGTCCGATCACACCATCTCACCTCGGCATTGCTGAGCGCGTTGCAGCTGCTGATTCTCGTCATCCCATTCCTTGGGATCTCCGCCGTGCTCCTTCGGGCCGTGGCCCGGTGGTTGCCGCTCGCCGTCGGGCGAGTCAGGCCGACGATCGTCACCGGACTGACCGCCTTGATCGGGCTGCTCCTGATTGCCGCGATCAGCGGCGTCGCAGTCCACCGCGACCACCGTGTCGCCCGCTCTGTCGAACGACAATCGAGGCTGACCCGCCACGTCGGACCCGGCGCGCCTTCGCTACTTCAGCGTCGACCGCCGGACGGTCAACCGGTTCGGCGGCCCGTGGGATACCTCACTGGCGGCGGATAATGCCTTCGTGGACTGCGACGGCCACCGCTTCCAGGCGGGAGTGGACGCCCAGCTTGTCCAAGATGTTCTGGGCGTGGTTGCGGACCGTGTTGCCGGACAGGTACAGGCGCTCGGCGATGGCCGGACCGGAGGTACCATCGGCGAGCAACTCCAAGACCTGAAGCTCTCGGGTCGTGAGGCCGGCGCCCACGCCCCGATGGGTCGGCCGAAGAAGTGGGAGCAAGAGGTGCAACATCGACGTTGTGATGATTGCCTCCCCAACGACGGCGTAGCGAATGGCACCGGCGACTGCGTGGGCTCCGCTGTGTTTGGTGACAAACCCCGAACAACCCGCCTCGATGGCCGCGACCAGAATCCCCTGCTTCCCGGTAGGAGGTCAGCATCACGACCTTGAGCTCGGGGTGGGTTCGTTTGAGCTCCCGGGTGGCCTCAACGCCGTCGCCGTCGGGCAGCTCGTAATCCATGAGCACCACGTCGGGGTGGTGGTGGTTCACGATCGCGACCAGTGCGGCCACGTCTCCGGCGACAGCGACCACGTCGATGTCGGCCTCAACGGCCAGCATCGCGGATAGCCCCTGGGCCAGGACCTGGTGGTCGTCGCACAGGACCACCCTGATAGGGCAACTCGATGGCGTGGTCATGAGGAACTGAGGGCGGTCTCTATTGCCGCGGCCATTTGCCGAGACGAGAATGGTTTCTGCAGCCGGATCGGCGGCCGCATCTCACCCCGTCCGGCCGGATCGGCGGCCCGATCGGTCGGCACCGAAATCGGATAGCCGCTGACCAGGATGACCGGCAGGGGTGGCCAGCGATTGGCGACCACACGGGCAAGGCTCTCACCGCCCATTCCGGGCATCATGACATCGCTTACGACCACCGCGATGGAATTGACCCCGGAGGACAAGACGGAAATCGCCGCCTCAGCAGAATCGGCCTCGGTGGCGGCATAGCCGAGCCAGCTGAGGACTCTCGCCATTGCGACTCGTACGGCCGGGTCATCGTCGACTACCAGCACCTGTTCGCCTTGTCCTCTCGGGATCTCAGCTGGCGTCTCAGGCTGGTCAGTGCTCATGATCTCCCGCCCGGTCAACCAGATGCTCACCGTCGTGCCTCTGCCCACAACGCTCAGTAAGTCGATGTGGCCCTCGTGTTGGCTGACCAAACCATGGACCTGGGCCAACCCCAGCCCGGAGCCCTGGCCGGGACTCTTGGTACTGAAGAAGGGCTCGAAGGCCCGGGTCAGAACCCCGGCGTCCATGCCGGAGCCCGTGTCCGCGACGTCGACTCGTACGCTCGGCCGGCACATCGGGTTGTCGAGGGGCGAGGACCCGTCTGCGTCGATTCCGTGCCGGAAGAGACTGAGGGTGACCTGGCCCGGAGCCTCGATGGCATCCTTGGCATTGGAGACCAGATTCATGAAGATCTGCTGCAGGCGGGTCGTGTCGGCTCGTACGAGATACGGCTCACCATCGTGTTGCAGCGAGAGCACCAGGCCCTTGGGCAGCGTGCGGCGCAGCAGGGGGACGAGCTGATCGAGGAAGCAAGCCATGTCGACATCGACAAGCTTCAGGGAACTGCGGTGGGCGAAGTCGAGCACCTGCCAGACGAGCGATGCCCCCCGCTCGACCTGCTGGCGGATGGCGCCAACGTAGTCGCGCCCGGCGTCATCAAGTCGGTGCTGCTGTTCGAGCAGTTCGGCATAAAGGCTGATGGCGGCGACGATGTTGTTGAAGTCATGGGCCGCGCCCGCGGCCAACCGTCCGACCGCGGCCAACCGATCATGTTGTTGTGCGGTCCGACGGGCCTCGGCTTGGCGGTGCCGCTCTGTGCCCATTCCCACCACGTTGGCCACCGCTTGCACGAATGACGCATCCTCGTCAGAGAAGAGGCACCGCCGGGTGGCATAGGCGGCGAGCACCCCATACGGCGCTCCGTCGACGGTTATGGAGGCACTTAGGCCACTCGTGAGGCCGTGCCCGATCATTTCTAACGTCGAAAAGCGGGTCTCGCGGCTCAGGTCTTCAATGATCACCGGATCCTCGGCGACCAACGTGAACCGGGCGTGGGCGTGGGCGTGAAGTCCGAACCCAGCTCGGGCGGGGGCTACGCCGCCGTTGCATTCGGCTGGGGCGACCGCCACGAGGTCGTTGAGCCCGCGGACCTCAAAGACAACGCCGCAGTCGGTGCCGAGACCACTCCCCACGGCATCGATTGCCTCAGCCATCAACACCTGAGGGCTCGCCCCAGCCAAGGCTTGGCCGCTCAGCGCAGCTACGGAAGCCAATTGCCTCATGTTCGGCGGAGGAGCCCGTGGGTCTTCCGGGACGGGGAGGTCACATCCACGTCAGAGCAGGCCCAGGAGGGTGGTAGGGAACCATGACGACGGAAATACCGGCGGACATAACACTCGACTGTCCCCGCTATGTATTCCGCGCCCGCTGGCTGCAGATTTCGATCGGCACCATTGGTAGGAGGCCCCGTTCCCACAAATCTCATCAATCGCCTCCTCCAAAAGCGTCCCGGCAACGGGATTGCATTCCAATCGTAACGACCGGATCCGATTTCAGCAATAGCAGAACAATGTTCCCGTAGCGGCCAAATACACGGTTGCAGTTTTCGGCCGAGGGGACGGTGGCGACGACTACGGGAGAGTCGCTCCACCGCGCGAGACGATTCGTAAGAAATCAACTGAACCGCTTCGGAAACAAGATTGACTGCGACGACTACCGCGCGGGCTCCGCCGCAAATTCTCTGGGGCAGGTTGCGGGTGGATGTGCGGTTATCCCACTGATCCACGGGCCGTCAGTGCAACTGCCCCCAAAACGGTGCAAAGCGACCCCTTCTCACGTCGTTGCACACCGCGGCTGGCTGTCGTCGGCGTCCCCGCTGCGGCCGTACTTCCAGTAGCCCCGTACCGTGGCCTGGGCACGAGGCAACCCCCGCTCCTCGAAAAGGTGGCGACGGATGCGCTGAACGCCCGCCGCTTCGCCGGCGGCCCACAGCTCGACGCCGGCGACGAGGTCGGTACCCCGGACGGCCGCCAGAAGCGTGTCTCCAGCCGATGCGCCGGGCTGCAGGTCCCACCACGTCGCGGTTGCCCCCGGATGGTCCGGCAGCGCCTGCCGGGCGTCGGGGTGGGCGACCTCGATGTGCACCTGCACCGGGCGGTCAGCCGGGAGAGCCTCCAGCAGCTGGATCATGGCCGGGATGGCAGTCTCGTCACCAGCCAGGAGGAAGGCCGGGGCGTCGTGGTTGATGGCATACCCCCGGCCCGGTCCAGAGACCGCGACCGGTTGGTCCGGCTCGGCTGCCCGGGCCCACTCGGACGCAACTCCGTTCCCATGGATCACGATCTCGAGATCGAGCTCGTTGCGATCGGCGTCGACTCGGCGGGGCGTGAAGGTCCGGATGGCAGGTCGTCGCCCGTCGGGCAGGAGGAACTCGTTGCCGTTCCAGCTGGGCACCACCAGTTCGTCGCCGAGGGAAGAAGGGAGCAGAAGGCGCACGCTGGCGGCTGGCTGCTCGACGGTCAGACCCTGAATTTCGGGTCCCCCCAGGGTGATGCGGACCATGCGAGGGTTTACGTGCTCGACCCGGCGTACTGCCAAGCGGCGAAACCGGGGCGGTTCACGCCGGGCGCGCATCGCCTGGAGGCGGTCACTCATGCGAACAGGGTCCCACGTCGGGCTGGGCGCGATGGGAGGAGCCGGCCCGACGGTCTTTGGGCGGTTCCCTCTCGCCGAGCGAGCCCGTAGCATTGAGACTTCGAAGAGAGGCCTCGACGAGGCCGAACACAGGCGAGCCAGTCGAGAAAGGAGGGGCTCGATGAGCAGGTCGATCCGCGCCGCACTGGTCCAAACCACTTGGACCGGTGACAAGGAGACGATGATCAAGGCCCACGAGGAGTACGCCCACGAGGCAGCCGCTCAGGGGGCCCAGATCATCTGCTTCCAGGAGCTGTTCTACGGTCCCTACTTCTGCCAGGTCCAAGATGCCGCCTACTTCGCCTATGCCGAGTCGGTTCCCGGCCCGACCACGGAACGGTTCCAGGCGCTGGCCCAGCAGCTCAACCTGGTCATGATCCTCCCCGTGTACGAGCAGCAACAGGCGGGCGTGCTGTACAACACCGCCGCAGTGGTCGACGCCGACGGGACCTACCTGGGCAAGTACCGCAAGACCCACCTGCCGCAAGTCAAGGGCTTCTGGGAGAAGTTCTACTTCCGGCCCGGCAACCTGGGCTTCCCGGTCTTCGACACCGCGGTCGGCAGGGTCGGGGTGTACATCTGTTACGACCGACACTTCCCCGAAGGGTGGCGGGCGCTCGGCCTCAACGGTGCCGAGGTCGTGTTCAACCCTTCGGCCACCAGCCGGGGGCTGTCCGCCTACCTCTGGAAGCTGGAACAGCCGGCGTCGGCCGTGGCCAACGAGTACTTCATCGGCGCCATCAACCGGGTCGGCATCGAGGACCTGGGCGACGACGACTTCTACGGGACCTCGTACTTCGTCGACCCCGAGGGCAAGTTCGTAGGCGACCCGGCCGACGCCTACAACGCCGAGTTGGTCGTCCGCGACCTCGACCTGGACCTGCTCGCCGAGGTCCGGGCCCGGTGGGCCTTCTACCGGGACCGCCGGCCTGACGCCTACCGCGATCTCACCCGTCCCTGACCCATGGGGGACGACACGGCCGACACGGCGGCCACCCACACCGACCGAACCGGGGCCACCCACACCGACCGAACCGGGAACACCGGGCGCACCGGGACCGCCGACCACACCGGGACCGCCGACCACACCGGCGCCGAGCGCCCCGGACTCGCCGCCCGGCACCGGGCCGTGCTCCCCACGTGGTTGGCGCTGTACTACGCCGAGCCGGTCGAACTGGTCCGAGGTGAGGGCCGCCACGTCTGGGACGCCGCGGGCAACCGTTACCTGGACTTCTTCGGCGGCATCCTCACGACCATCAGCGGTCACGCCGTCCCTGAGGTGGTCGACGCCATCCGCCAGCAGGCGGGCAAGCTGATTCACAGCTCGACGCTGTACCTGTCCCGACCCATGGTCGAGCTGGCCGAGCGCATCGGGGAACTGTCCCGGATCCCCGACGCCAAGGTCTTCTTCACCCCGTCGGGATCAGAGGCCAACGACGCCGCCCTGCTGCTGGCGACCTGCTTCCGGCAGTCCAACCAAGTGCTGGCGGTGCGGAACAGCTACCACGGCCGCTCCTTCAGCGCCATCGCCATCACCGGGAACCGCTTTTGGTCGCCCACCTCGGTGTCGGGTCTGAGCGTCTCGTACGTCCACGGTGGCTACCGGCTGCGCTCGCCCTACCGGAGCCTCGATGACGCGGCCTACATCGCGGCCTGCGTGCAGGACCTCCGCGACGTCCTCGACATGTGCACGTCCGGCGACGTGGCCTGCATGATCGCCGAACCGATCCAGGGCGTCGGTGGCTTCGCGGTCCCGCCCGACGGCTTGTTCGGCGCCATGAAGGAGGTGCTGGACCAGCACGGGATCCTTTTCGTTTCCGACGAGGTGCAGACCGGCTGGGGCCGCACCGGCGACCACTTCTGGGGCTACCAGGCCCACAATCTGATCCCCGACGTGCTGACCTTCGCCAAGGGGGTCGGCAACGGGCTGGCCCTCGGTGGCGTGGTCGCCCGGGCCGAGATCATGGACAGCGTCACCGCCAACTCCATCTCCACCTTCGGCGGCAACCCGCTGGCCACCGCCGGCGCCCTGGCCAACCTCGAATACCTGCTGTCCCACGACCTGCAGGGCAACGCCCTCAAGATGGGGCACGTCTTCATGGAGCGGCTCCGCCCGCTGGTCGATCGCCATCCGTACCTGGCCGAGGCACGGGGCCGGGGACTCATGCTCGCGGTCGAAACGTGCCAGCCCGGGGGCCTTACCCCGTGGCCGGAAGCGGCCGGCGCCTTGATGGAGGCGTGCCGGCGACGCGGGCTCCTCGTGGGCAAGGGTGGGCTGTACGGGAACGTGCTGCGCATGGCGCCCCCGCTGAGCGTCACCGCCGATGAGGTGTCACAGGGCCTTGACATCATTGAGGCGGCCGTGGATGAGGTCGCCGCAGGCACCTGAGCAGCCACTCGAGCAGCGAGTTGACAGGAGGAGGTTCATGACAATCCTGATCCGCAGCGGCACCGTCGTCTCGTCGACCGCCGCCATTCCGATGGATGTGCTGGTCGACGGCGAAACCATCGCCGCCCTGTACGCCCCGGATTCCCCGCAGTCACAGGGGATCGTCGCCGACCGGGAGATCGACGCCAGCGGGAAGTACGTCATCCCGGGGGGCATCGACGTCCACACGCATATGGAGATGCCGTTCGGGGGAACGATGTCGGCCGACACGTTCGAGACGGGCACCCGGGCCGCGGCCTGGGGGGGCACCACCACCATCATCGACTTCGCCACTCACCACACCGGCGAGCGGGTTCAGGACATCCTGGCCCGATGGCACGCCAAGGCCGAGGGCAACTGCGCCATCGACTACGGCTTCCACCAGATCATCGGCGGGGTGGACGACGACGCCCTCAAGGCCATGGACGAACTGGTCGCCCACGAGGGGGTGACCAGTTTCAAGCTGTTCATGGCCTACCCGGGCGTGTTCTACTCCGACGACGGCCAGATCCTGAAAGCCATGCAGAAGGCAGCTGACATCGGCGCCATGATCATGATGCACGCGGAAAATGGCATCGCCATCGACGTCCTAGCCGCCCAGATGATCAGCATGGGCCAGACCGACCCGGTGTATCACGGCCTCAGCCGGCCATCGGTGCTGGAAGGGGAGGCCACCCACCGGGCCTGCGTACTGGCAAGCGTGGCGGGCAACGTCCCGCTTTACATCGTCCACATGTCGGCCTCCGAGGCGCTGGAAGCGGTGGCCGCGGCCCGCCACACCGGCGCCAACGTGTTCGCCGAGACCTGCCCTCAGTACCTCTACCTGACGCTGGAGGAGACCCTGGCCAAGCCGGGATTCGAGGGGGCAAAGTGGGTGTGCTCGCCACCCGTGCGCACCGGCCACGCCCATCACCAGGCCGACCTCTGGAAAGGGCTGCGGACCAACGAACTGGCCGTGGTGAGCACCGACCACTGCCCGTTCTGCTTCAAGGAACAGAAGGAGATCGGGCTGGGCAACTTCGCCAAGATCCCCAACGGGATGGGCTCGGTCGAGCACCGGATGGATCTGATCTACCAGGGCGTGGCCTCGGGCCAGCTCAGCCTCCACCGTTGGGTCGAGACGTGCTCGGTTACCCCGGCCCGGATGTTCGGCCTGTATCCCAGGAAGGGGGCCATCGCGCCGGGCAGCGACGCCGACATCGTCGTCTACGACCCGTCGGCCCGCCACTCCCTGAGCGTCGAGACCCACCACATGGCCATCGACTACTCGGCCTGGGAGGGGATGCAGGTCGCGGGCAAGGCCGACACTGTCATCTCCCGGGGCCAGGTCATCGTCGAGGGCGACCAGTACGTGGGCCGCAAGGGCCACGGAAAATTCCTGAAGCGAGGCCTCTCGCAGTACTTGACATAAGACTAGGTGCGCTGAATTTGTGTTGTGTACACGACACAAATTCAGCGCACCCCCGTCACACGAAGCGGAAGAGGAAACAAATGGCACGCATATCGCATTGGATCGGGGGGCGGATCGCCTCGAGTGGCCCTAGCGGCCCGGGCGGCCTTGGCGGCTCCACAAGGCGGGGGCCGGTTTGGAACCCGGCCACGGGCGAGCAGCAGTCCGAGGTCGACCTGGCGACCCCAGAAGAGGTCGACATCGCCACTGCGGTGGCCAAGGAGGCCTTCCCGGCCTGGCGGGCCACGCCGCTCGGCCGCCGGGCCGAAGTGCTGTTCCATTTCCGCGAACTGGTCGACGCCAACCGCAAGGAGCTGGCCTCCATCCTCACGGCCGAGCATGGCAAGGTCACCACCGACGCCTTGGGCGAGGTGGCCCGCGCCCTGGAAAACATCGAGTTCGCCTGCGGCATCCCCCAACTCCTAAAGGGTGAGTTCAGCGAGCAGGCCTCGACGGGCGTCGACGTGTACTCGATCCGCCAGCCGCTCGGGGTGGTGGCGGGGATCACCCCGTTCAACTTCCCGGTGATGGTGCCGGTGTGGATGTTTGCCAACGCCTTGGCCTGTGGCAATGCCTTCGTCCTCAAGCCGTCGGAGAAGGACCCATCCGCCTCCCTCCTCCTCGCCGAGCTGCTGAAGGCGGCCGGTCTCCCCGACGGCTTGTTCAACGTGGTCCAGGGCGACCGCGTCGCGGTCGACCGGATCCTCGAACACCCGGACATCAATGCCATCTCTTTCGTGGGCTCCACCCCCGTCGCCCGCCACGTGTACGAGACGGCCACCAAGCACGGCAAGCGGGTCCAGGCCCTGGGCGGGGCCAAGAACCACATGGTCGTTCTGCCCGACGCCGACATCGAGGGGGCAGCCGACGCCGCCGTCTCGGCCGGATACGGGTCATCGGGTGAACGGTGCATGGCGGTTTCGGTGCTGGTGGCGGTGGGCCATGCAGGTGATTCCCTGGTCGCAGCCATCAAGGCTCGGCTCCCCAAGGTCCGGGTCGGACCGGGACACGACGCGGACAGCGAGATGGGGCCGCTCATTTCCCCAGAGCACCGTGACCGGGTGGCGAGCTACATAGACCGGGGCCGGCACGACGGGGCCACGGTGGTGGTCGACGGCCGGGAAGCGCCCTTACCCAAAGAGGGTTTCTTCCTCGGGGCGTCGCTGCTCGACCATGTCACGCCGGACATGGATGTGTACCGCGACGAGGTCTTCGGGCCGGTGCTCGGGGTGATCCGAGTGGACAGCTACGAGGCCGCCGTCAAGCTGGTCAACGCCAACCCCTATGGCAACGGCGCCGCCATATTCACCCGTGACGGCGGGGCGGCCCGGCGCTTCCAGTTCGACTGCCAGGCGGGGATGGTGGGGATCAACGTCCCCATCCCGGTCCCGGTCGGGTACTACAGCTTTGGCGGCTGGAAGGCGTCGCTGTTCGGCGACACCACCATGTACGGCCCCGAAGGCGTGCGGTTCTACACCCGGACCAAGGTCGTCACCGCCCGCTGGCCCGACCCAGCCACGTCCGAGGTCGACCTCGGCTTCCCCCGGACGAACTAGTGGACATCGGCGTCGTCCTCCAAACCAACCCGCCCGCGGCCCAAGTCGTCGAGTTGGCCCGCCAGGCCGAGCTGCGTGGGTGCAGCCACGTCTGGACCTTCGACTCGCATCTGCTGTGGGAGGAACCGTTCGTCATCTACAGCCAGATCCTGGCGGCCACCCGCAAGGTCACGGTCGGGCCCATGGTCACCAATCCCGCCACCCGCGACTGGACCGTCACAGCGTCGCTGTTCGCCACCCTGAATGAGATGTTCGGCAACCGCACGGTGTGCGGGATCGGGCGGGGCGACTCGAGCGTCCGGGTCACCAACGGCAGTCCCAGCACCATCGCCACGCTGCGGGAGGCCATCGAGGTCATCCGGGAGCTGGCCAACGGGCGCTCGGTTGAGTACAAGGGCTCGACCCTGCGCTTCCCCTGGGGCCTCGACAGCCGGCTGCCGGTGTGGGTGGCGGGCTACGGCCCCAAGGCGCTGCGGCTGGCAGGCGAGGTGGGCGATGGGTTCATCCTGCAAACGGCCGACCCCGATGTCGCGGCCTGGACCATCGACACGGTCCGCAAGGCCGCGGCCCGGGTGGGTCGAGACCCGGCATCGCTGACCATCTGCGTGGCCGCGCCCGCCTACGTCGGCCCACCGTCGCAGCTCGATCACATGCGCGACCAGTGCCGGTGGTTCGGGGGCATGGTGGGCAACCACGTGGCCGACCTGGTGACGCGTTACGGGGCCGATGGGGGGGCGGTGCCCGCCGCTCTGACCGGCTACATCAAGGGGCGGCAGGGGTACGACTACAACGAGCACGGGCGGGCGGGCAATGCGCACACCGGTTTCGTGCCCGACGAGATCATCGACCGCTTCTGCATCCTCGGGCCGGTCCCCCACCAGCTCCAACGGCTGGCCGAACTGGAGTCCCTCGGGGTCGACCAGTTCGCCATCTACTTACAACATGATGGGAAAGAGGAGACGTTGCGTGCTTACGGTGATCACATCATCGAGTCGGTGGCGGCTCACGTGACCGCCCGGTCGTAAGTAGGGCCGGGTAAACGGGGCACCAGGGTGGTGACATCAGGAC
>JALYXV010000035.1 GCA_030947025.1 Actinomycetota bacterium
GGCGCCTTGGTTGGTGGCAACGTCGACCCACGCCCGCCACATCACGTCACGGCGGGTGAGCTTGTCGTAGAGAGCATGGAACCGGCGTTTCGGGTCTTGCTTGGCGCTGCGGTAAAGCACACGCTGGAGCGCTTGGAATGCGTCCACACCCTCGTACCGTCTGATGGAGCTAGCCCGAAGGGCACTCGCCTCCTGCGGGGTATCGGGTGCGGCAGGCTGATCTAGACCGTTGGTCACTGACCGACTCCTTCGCTTCGCGAACGTCGTGCATTGATGAAGTAGGGGCCCTTCGCATCGGGCGGGGCTGTGCCGTCCCTCGCCGTCGTCTGCTACCTATGACCCCCTCCGACTTCCTCTCGGCCGCCATACCACTTCCCGGGTGCACCGGTTATAGGCAGGCATCGCTTCCCGCCACCCGTCGCAGCGGGGCCGAGGAGGACCTTTTGCGGTAGGGACCGCCCTTGCGGGCGGCCCCCCGCACAGATCCCAGCGAGCACTGCTAATGCACTGGGCTCCTGCCTCAGGTTTTGGCGTAGAAGCGTGCCTCCGGGTAGGGGTGCGACACGCGGGCAGGCGGGAGCCACCGGGTCGCCAGGCGGTCCATCCGCTGCCAGGTCAGGCGGTGGCGTTGGCTGCGCTGCCGAAGGGCGGCGCACCAGTGCCGGGTCGCTTGAGTCCGGAAGGCATGGATCGCCCGGCTGTTGCCGGGCACGGCGTAGTAGGCGAGATGCCCTCGCACCACGCTGCCCAGCCACTGGCCCTGTTCGGGGACCGGTAGATGCCGGCGCTGCTTGAGCTGGTCCTTGACCTCTCTGAGCTTGGCCCGCATCCGCTTCGAGATCGTGATGCGCTTGAGCATGAACCGCCCGTCCTTGGTCTTCGTGCTGATGTGCGTGAAGCCCAAGAAAGCGAACGTCTCCGGCTTCCCGAGACCCCGCGCCGCTCGCCGCTCGGCCGCGAAACGGCCGAACTCGATGAGGCGCGTCTTGTCGGGATGCAGTTCCAGGGAGAACCTGGCGAACCGTTCGCGCAAGTCGCGGAGGAACTGCTTGGCGTCACCTTGATGCTCGAACCCGGCCACGAAATCGTCGGCAAACCTCACGATGACCATGTCACCCCGGGCATGCCGACGCCTCCAGTGCCGGGTCCACCGGTCAAAGACGTAATGGAGGTAGACGTTGGCGAGCAGCGGCGAAACCGATGCCCCCTGCGGCGTCCCCTGCGTCTCGGACCATTCCCCGTTCTCGATGACCCCTGCGCTCAGCCACTTCTGGATGAGACGCAGGACCCTCTTGTCCGCAATGCGATGCTCGAGGAACTTCTGGAGCCAAACCGAATCAAGGCTGGTGAAGAAGTCGCGGATGTCCGCGTCGAGCACCCAGTTCACCTTCTTCCCCTTGATCCCGACCGCCAACGCGTCCAACGCATCATGCGGGCCGCGTCCCGGTCGGAACCCGTAGGAGAAACCGAGGAAGTCCACCTCGTAGACGGCGTTGAGCACCTCGACGACAGCCCGCTGGACGACCTTGTCCTCCAACGATGCGATGCCGAGCGGCCGAAGCCGCCCGTCTGCCTTCGGGATGTACACCCTGCGTGACGGCCTCGCCCGGTAGGCACCGCTGTGGAGCCGCTGGTGCAGGTCCCAGAGATTGGCCTCCAAGTCCCGACCGTAGGCCCCCCACGTCACCCCGTCCACCCCCGCCGCCGCCTTGGGACGAATATCCCAGTACGCCCGGCGGAGACGGCTGACGTCGACGTGGTGCAACAGCGCCGTGAACCGTGCATCCTTGTCCCTTCGTGCTACCTCACGCACACGGTCCAGCCCGCTTGGCACGTCTGACCCGGCACTGCGTCCGGGACGTGTCGAACTGTCCGTGTTCCCCTCGGCCGGCTCCCTTCCCTCCCCCACCTCCGCGGCTTGCGCCTTGTTCGGCGGGTTCGTCGGTACTACGGAGCCGTCAGACTTCCCACGTTCGTGCATCTCAGGCGTCCGGCCTCAGCCTTCCCTGAGCGGCCCGCCCGGTGATCAACCCGACGGGCGAACATGGGACCTCCCGGTTCTCGCGCAGGGAGATTCCGTACGTGCACAGGTTCTCAGACCGCGCGGGGCCCACCAGCAACTTGCGGTGACGCTGCCGGTGATGTGGCCTTCCGCTTCTGGAGACAGCGTCGGCGCCCCGAACAAGGTGATTACGCGGCTCAATAGCCCGGCCCGCACGTACCCCTGTCAACGCTTCGACTGCGTCCTCGCGGATGCCGACGCATGACTCGGGGTCATCGTGGGTCGCTACTCCTTCGATGTAGAGCTCTCTCATCTCCATCTCCCTGCCGGTTTATCCCGGCGCACCCCCAGTTCCGAGGACAACCATCTGACCGTTCCGAGCCCACTGCGCCGGAGGGTTCCTCGGTGCCCGCTTCCGGTTCCCTGGCACCTTCCATGGCCTTCGCCGTCAAAACATCGGCTCGGCTCCCTCTTGGCCCGCCTCATCGGCGGGGACATGACTGACGACGCTTACACGGGCCTCGCAACATCGCACACGCTACGGACCGGTCAGTTGTTCCGCCCCGCTTCGCACCCGGCCTCTCGACCACGCACGGGGGCGTCCCTACCCGGGACCCGGACATCTCCTGGGACCAGACCTACCCTGGCTGGCTGCCTCAGTTGTCGCTCAGCTAACTCATGTCATTGGATGCTCTCCTTCTGCCATGGCGCCCGAGCTGCTGGGCACACGTTTTGATGTCGTCAGGGAAGTAGACATCCGTCCCTCCCTTGGACAGGAACCAGAAGATCGCCACGAACTGGCCAACGGCGACCACCATGATCAGGAGCGCCTGGAGGACGAAGGGGATGATCCTGAAGAGCCGTCCTGGGAGCTCGAAGAATGCGGCCGGGGGTGACTCGTGCAGTATTGCACCGGCGATGATGGCGATGACCGCCAGGACGAAAAGCGCCCGCAGGGCCCGCGCCATCCGGTAGCGGTTCCAGTCCCTGATACGGTGACTCGAAGCGGCCATAGACCCCGGTCGGCCAGAACCGGTGGTATCCCGCCACGTGTTCGCTGATCAAGAAGTGGACCTGGCGCAACGCCTCGATGACTATGAGGGCCTCGAGCCACCACTTGGCCGCCAGCTGGAACGACACCCCATCGCGGACGCTGAGCAGGGGGTCGGTCGACCGCGCCGACCACAGCATGAACCCCAGAGGAGCACCAGAGCGACCAGCAACTTCACCCGGTCCCAGAGCGCGAGCTGCTTGCGGGTGGTGCGCTCAGGCGGACGGTCGGGTGGGTCGGCCATGTCGGCCTTGCCCGCAGGGACCGGCGGGACCGGCGGGAGGGGCAGTAGGACGCCCCGGTTGGGAAAGCCGATGGGTTCGGCGCCCGGAGGAGCCGGCGGCGGGTATCCGGCCGGGGGGCGGGAGCCTCGGGTGTCCGGCCGGGGGCGGGAGCGGCGGGTATCCGGCCGGGGGCGGGAGCCGCGGGTGTCCTACCCGAACGGGGGTAGGCGGTCCGCCGTTGGCGGGCGGATCGGGCGCCGCGCCCGGCTGGACCGACCGACATCATCGGTCCGGTCCTCGGGTCGCTCATCGGGTCGGTCGATTCCCAGTCAGCTCCCTTGGACGATCCACAAGTCGGCAACCCGCTGGATAGTGGCCGCGTTGCGGCGAAACAGGTCGTTGCGCACCCCACGATCAGAAACCACACCCGGTGGGTGGGTTCGTCCACGAACCCTGTCTGGGTGACCGTGAAATCGAAGCCTTCCAGGTGGACGGAACACTCGAGTTTGGTGCCCCTCGGTCCCCGGTGGTCAGCAGCTTGGGTCGGCCCACGACCTCCAGACGGAGGCGCTGGTTTGTGCGATGTTGTCGACTTTGACCAGCTCGTTGCGCAGCGACGCCAGTGAGTAACCGTCGTGCTCGGTGAGGCCCAGATCACGGACCCGGACCAGACCCCACGGATAACGGGAATCCCGGAAGTTGTGGTCGATTGACGGCAGCGGGTCGGCGTCGAACGCGACCAGGAACAGCAACCGAAAATGATCTGCCCCCGTCGGTCGCGGCGCGGATCTGGTTCTGATCGAAGATCTTCCACCCACCTGGGACTTTGAAAGGTGTGCGTCGACTTGCTGGTGACATAGGCGGTTCCCCTGCCCGTGCACGACGCGACAAGCATCGCAACGAAGACCGCGGCGGCCGTCAGCACTCTGGGGGTGGAGGTGTCTCCCAATCCGAGATGTCCCCGTTGCGCTGAACCGGAATCGCCCCTGATGGCCCACCCGCGCCCATCATGGCCGCGGCCACGCCGTCCGGTCGCATCCGAGCGACAGGCCCGGTTCGCTCTCCGCCCAAGCCCGATGCGCGGTGCCACCGCGCGCACGCTACGGAGCAACGGTATCCGCCTTGTTTCGAGATGGTGAACGTCCGCGATCAACCCTGCGCGACACGCTCGAATCGCGTTGTGCACGGCAACGAGATAAAGCTGTGCGCGCAACTAAATCGAGAGTGAACGATTGTGAGCTATTCCTCTGGATCAATCGGAGACAAGATTCGGAAAAGTTGTCGTCAAGCAACTGCGACGAAAATGTCCTAACCTGAACCCCCGACACCCCTTCGGTGAGCGAGAGGCGGGAACTCCATGACTGCACACGGGTCGTTGAGGCAGCGAATCGTCCTGCTGATGTCCGTCACATCCGTCGTGGCGCTGGCGCTGGCGGTTAACACGACCGGGCAGGCGGCCGCCGCTGCAGGGTGGATACCAGCAGCCAGCATGGCCGGGACCCGGACCCAGCATGCGGCCGCCCGCCTGGCCGACGGCAAGGTTCTCGTCGTCGGTGGGCGCGTCGGTTCCGGCAATTCTGGGCCCAACGTTTTTGTCGATACGGCCGAGGTGTACAACCCGGCGACGGATTCGTGGTCGAGTGCCGGAACCCCGCAGTTCGGGGCGCGTCCCACCGCCACCACGCTGGGCAACGGACGCGTGCTCGTCGCGGGCGGCAGCCACCAGAACGGACCATGCCCGGGGGCTGACTGCGTGGACAGCAAGGCCGCCCTCTACGACGAGGGAACCAACACATTTCTTCCCACGGCCGCCATGTCCGAGCAACGGGACTTCCACACCGCGACCCTCTTAGCGGACGGCCGGGTCCTGGTGGCGGGCGGCGAGCCCAACGAGTTGCTCGTCAGCGGGACCGCGGAAATCTACAATCCGAATACGAACCTGTGGAGCACCACCGGATCGATGTCGACGCCACGGATCGGCCACACCGCCACGCGACTGGCCGACGGAACCGTGCTGGTAACCGGTGGGAGCGCCAGCAACGGCATCGAAGGCCTCGCGTCGGCGGAGGTTTACGACCCGTCCACGGGCACCTGGTCGCCCGCCTCGAGCATGGCCGTCGCTCGCTTTGGGGCGGCAGCCACACTGCTCGGAAACGGGAAGGTACTGGTGGCCGGTGGTGTCGTCGGTGGCCAGATGCTCGACGGTCTGGCCAGCGCCGAGTTGTATGACCCCGCCTCCCGGACGTTCTCGCCGGCAGGGACGATGAGCGCGGGACGTGTGTCCCTTACCGCCAACCTCCTGCCCGACGGGCACGTGCTGGCCGCCGGCGGCTACTCAGGACGGGCGGGCGGGAACAACTCCCCGCTGAAGAGCGCCGAACTCTATAATCCCGCGACGAACACCTGGGCCGCCACCGCGGCCATGGGGACAGCCAGGGCCGAACACGCGGCCACTTCTCTTGTGAATGGCGATGTCCTCGTCACCGGAGGTAGCCCGGGCACTGCCACCGCCGAACGGTACCGCGCCACCGTGCCGACGACCACGACGACCCGGCCAACCACGACCGTCCCGGCCCATCGCTGCAACCCGCCCAACGGGAGGATTAGCGGACCCCTGTATCGGCTGGGACGCCTTTTTGGCCTCCCGCGCCTCCTCCAGTTGGCCGCGTCGCTCTGCGGCCGAGGGCTCTAGCCGGCCGCCGCTCATGCCCGCGCGAACCGATAGGGAAAGACCACCACGCGTATAGTCCGATCTCGAGACGTGCGAGGTTCTCAGGGGAGGAATTCGATGGCGAATGGCGAGTGGTACTGGTGCCTCGATCACGAGCAGGCCGAAACGTCGGGCAGCAGTTGCCCACCCGGCCGCCGGCTGGGCCCATACCAGAGCAAGGAGGCGGCGGAGCACTGGAAGGAGCGGGTCGACCAGCGGAATCAAGCGTGGGATGCCGAGGACGAATGGAACGACTGACGAGACCCCGCCCGTTAAGCTGACCGACCCTCTAACAGGTCCGCCAAGAAGGACGCTCTCGCATTCAGTAACCCGATGACATCCGCATGCTGAAGCGGGCGCCCACCGATTCCGAACCTACCAGGGGGCATCTGTTGATCGAAAGACGGTAAAAGTTTGGCATCGAGATTGGCGATGCACGCGCGGGCGTCGTCGGTCCAGCACACCAGCAAGGACTCGTCAGCCGGTTCGAGGCTCGATGCCTGATATCTGGCCTCGACAACCTTGGCATCTGCGATCAGCTGCACGAGGCGACGGCGAAGTCCGAGAAGCCGCTCCTGCTTGAGAGCCTCCACCTTCTGTAGTTGAGCGAGGTCCTGCCTTGCCTTCGATCGGCCAGGAAGGGGCCAGTCGCAGAGCCCGGCGGCAACCATATACATCCCGACCAGCACGACGATCCCACCAGCGACGACCAGGGGATTGAGATGAGCTGCAGACGCAGGACTGCGAGTCCCATGTTTCGCCGAATGGCTCGTGGTAGCCACGACATACCAGGTACCAATGGGTGCCAACGCCAGGATCACAAGGGCAATCCCCAACGTCGCCCAAATCCCCCTCTTCCATTCCTCCATGACGGGGGCCTACGACCCTCGCACGTCCTCCGTAGCCCTGCAGCCGCCTGACGCCGCGTCGTCCTCACCGGTGACGAGGAGCCGCAGCACGCCCTCGTGGTGCGGCAGCAGCGTGAAACGCTGATCCGGATCGTCGATCATGTCCCAAACATACCTCCGCGAGCCGAATAGGGTCCGTTTGGCCATATGTCCGGCCGCTATCACCCGCCACCGTTAAACGATTCCGCTGAGCAGTTGCCTCGAACGTCGACCCCCGGGGCAACCGGGCCGCCCGTGGCCAACCAAACTCCGCTCGTGACGGGTGCGGTCCCTGTGGTCCGTTCTTGGATCAAGGAGGTCGGAATAGTTCGACGGATGTCGAACGTTGTCTTGTTCGATGGATGTCGAACGTAAGGAGTCTTTTGGTGCCCACTCGATCCACAGTCTACGAACGCCGGTGGTGGACCCTGAGCGTCCTGTGCCTGAGCCTGGTAATGATCGTTGTGGCCAACGCCTCGCTCAACGTTGCCATTCCCACGCTGGTCAAGGACCTCCACGCCGGCTCCAGCGCCCTGCAGTGGATCGTCGATGGCTATAGTTTGGTCTTCGCCGGGTTGCTTCTCACGGCTGGAGCCGTCGGCGACCGTTACGGCCGGCGGCTGGCGCTCAATGTGGGGCTCGTCGTGTTTGGCACCGCCTCGGGTCTGGCCGCAATCGCCGGCTCTTCAGGACAGTTGATTGCAGCCCGGGCTGTGATGGGTCTTGGCGCCGCCCTCGTGATGCCGGCCACCCTGTCCGTACTGGCGCACGTGTTCCCGCCCGAGGAGCGGACGCGAGCCATCGCCATCTGGGCGGGTTTCGCCGGTGTCGGTGCCGGCTTAGGGGGTGTCAGCAGCGGGTGGCTGCTCCAGCACTTCTGGTGGGGATCGATCTTCCTAACGAATGTCGGCGTCGTGATCGTGGCGCTGGTGGCGGGTGCGTTCCTCGTCCCGTCGGCGAGATCGGAACACGGATCGTCGCTCGACCCGACCGGTGCGGTTCTATCGATCACCGGCCTGGGAGCTCTCATCTACGCCATCATCGAGGCCCCCGGTCGGGGCTGGGCCTCGTGGCCCACCATCGGGTCGTTTGCTGCGGCGGCCGTCATCATGGTCGCATTCGCAGCGTGGGAGCTTCGGGTAGCGGACCCAATGCTCGATCTACGGTTCTTCCGCAACCCGCGGTTCACCGCCGCCGCCAGCACGATCACGCTGATCTTTTTCGTGATGTTCGGCATGATCTTCATCCTCACGCAGTATCTGCAGTCCGTTCTGGGCTACAGCCCGCTCGAAGCGGGCGTGCGGATGCTTCCGTGGGCGGTCGTATACGTGATCTCGGCGCCACGGTCGGCGCGCTTGGTCGAGCGATTCGGCCACCGCTGGGTGGTTAGCAGCGGCCTCGGCGTGGTGGCCGCCGGCCTGGCGCTCTTGGCTCGCAGCGGTGTGCATGCCAACTATCCGGTTCTCGCTCTGTCGCTGGTGGTGACGGCGGCTGGCATGGGAATGGTCACGGCCCCCTCGACCGGAGCCATCGTCGCCTCGTTACCGCTCAACAAGGCCGGCGTCGGTTCGGCGGTAAACGACACGACTCGGGAGCTTGGAGGCGCCCTCGGGGTCGCCGTCATCGGGAGCGCGCTGGCGTCGCTGTACCGCGGCGACATCGCGGCGCGCATCGCCGGGATGCCCGCGCCCGCCCACGCCGCCACCGCTTCGCTCGGAGCCGCATTGCGGGCCGCCAACGGACTGCCCGGTCCCGCCGGGGACGCCTTGGCCACTGCCGCCCGCTTGTCTTATGTCCACGCTTTCGACCTGACGATTGTGATCACGGTCGCGGTGGCCATCCTGGCGTCGGGACTGGTCGCCTGGTTGCTTCGGCCGGCCAGGGTGGAGCCGGCCAGCACGGACGCGGTCCAGGAGGACGGTGTCGTCCTCGAGGCGGCATAGTGGTCAGCATGGAGACCGAACCGCGGTACCCGCAGGCCGGGGAGTTGCAACTCACCGAGATCCTGCACGCGCTGTCGGATCCCGTTCGGCTCCAGATCGTGAGGATCCTGGACGAGGCGGCGGGTGCGCGCGCATGCGTCGACATTCGGCTGCCGGTTAGCAAATCAACCGGTAGCCACCACTACAAGGTCCTCCGGGAGGCCGGCATCGTGCAGTGGCGGGAGGAAGGGACTCGCCGTTACTACACCATCCGCCGTAACGATCTCGAATCCCGCTTTCCGGGCCTGCTCGACACAGTGCTCCGGGCCGCGACGACCGGATAGCCGTTCGTGTTGTAGGCGTTGCATCGCGGGGAAGAGGAGAACAGGAGGCAAGTGGGACGACCGTCGTGCTTCGCGCTCCCACGCCTGTCCGGATCGCCGAGTGGCCGAGCGTCGACCTGTACGGAACGTCTCCGATGCATCTTGCGCTGCGGACTATATCGAGGCCATCCCCCCCGAGCATCGCGGTCTGTTCGACCGCATACCCCGGTTGATACTCGACGCTAGTCCCGACGCCCCCGTCCTGTTGTCGTACAAGATGCCCACGGTTCTTGAGCAAGGTGGGCAACCGCCGACTTCATCTCGGGGTATGGAACCACGGAGTGTCGATTTATGGGTGGCAAGGGCACGGCGATGGAGGGTTCATGGTCCGCCACCCTGCGTTCCACACCAGCGCCGGCACAATCCCGGTTGCGGTCGGAAGACACGGACCAGTTCTCCGGTGCCGAGATTCGGGATCTAGCGCGCGCTGCGCTTGGTGGCTGATCCGCAACGACAGCGGGCACCGCAAACTGGATTCATCGGCAGACGACACCTGGCAGTGCCGTGCCTCACGGCCGCGTTACAGGCGACCTACGAGCAGGTCCACACGCCGGCAGCTCAGGGGCTTTCTCGACGCTGGATTTCGTGTTGCTCGACAGCTTCCCCCGGACTTTCACCCATCCGTCTCGTCGACGACTCGCCCGACGAGGCGAGCCACCTGCTCAAGGCGCTCGGCCCGCCAAGAGAGAACCCGTACAATCGAACTGTCAGACAGTCGACATCACCGCAGATCTGAACGGCGAGGATGAGACCGGCTTCGCCCGGACCTTCCTGGACGAGGCGGGCGACCCCCCGGTGATCGCCCCAGGAGCGATGGTTATCGCCGGGATGCCTGTTCGACCTCGTGGACAAGCCTGCCGGGACCGTCGTTCACCTCAGCCTACTCCCGGTAGCGGTGAGCAACGAGCCCGCTGCCGTCCAACGGGCTGCGTCGGCGGCCTAATCACTCCTCGACGGAAACCCCATCTGACCTGCTGGTTCTTGCTGGCGGGGGCTGGATTTGAACCAGCGACCTTCGGGGTCAGGTTACCATTCAACCGGATCCGGGACCGCGTGCCGACGCACGTGTGACTACTGGTTTGACTACTGGTTTGACACTGCAGAGCTTCCTCGACTCGGCATCCTTACCTGGCCATTTCGTCCAGCAGGCGATAATTCCTTGCACCCTGTTCCGAGAATGAAGGTTGCTATCGACGATGCGGAACCGGACGAGCTGGAGCGGAGATGCGCGTATCGCCGTCGGGACTCGCAAGCTGGCGCTCCAGGTCGGTGAAAGCAGCGATGATCTCGGGCGCCTCGAAGGCGCGATTACGCCGCCCAACTGTAACCTGCCGGAGGATTCCGGCTTCTACGAGTCGCTGGATAGCTTCGCCCGCCGGCTTGAAGGTCCGGCCGACGAGTTCAGCTGCACCAACGACGGTCAGAATGGGAGCGCCGGGGATTTTCCGAAGGAGGAGATCGGTCGCAGACTTCGCTCGGACGGTTCCCAGCCGGTCACGCCATTGCTCCTCCAGGGCGGCAGCCCGGTCCTCAAACGTGGTGGCCTCGGTGACTGAGCGTGTGCATGCAGCCGCGAAAAGTCCCACCCACGAATTGAGTCCCTCGACGGCCTGGCGTGAGGTAGGTGATCCGACAAACCGGAACTGAGTCAGTCCCTCTATATAACTCTGTGCCGAGGTTGCGAGGACAAGCGAGACAGGCGGCAGTACCCGAAGGGCGATCCCCCTCCGGCGAAGGATCAGGTGGATGAGAGCACGTCCTGTCCGGCCGTTGCCATCCACGAAGGGGTGGATCGTCTCGAACTGCGCATGAGCGATGGCCGCCTGGGCGACCGCCGGGAGGTCGTCCGTGCTAGAGAATTGGCAGAGGTCCGCCATCAACTCGTCGACAAACTCATGGGGAGCGGGAACGAAGGCGGCGGAGCACGGGTTGAAGCTGCTCCCGCCTATCCAGTTCTGCTCCTGACGGAACCGTCCCCGGTGCTCGGCAAGCCGACTGCCGGCAAGCAAGCGACGATGGACCTCTAGGAGAAGGTCGACTGAGATGGGATCGCCGGATCCGGAGCTTCCGACGGCGTAGACGATCGCGTCGATATTTCCAAGGACCTCCGTCGCGGTCACATCCGATGCTGACTCTGCGTTGAGGCCTCGGATGACCTCGGCGTGTAGGAGGCGCCGTGCACCGATCTCGAGTCCCTCGATCCGGGACGAAGCAACTGCCTCCGCACGGAGCAGGATGCGCGCGAGCGCCTCGGTGTCGACGAGCGCCCTTGCTTCGGCGTTCAGCCGCACGATCGCAGCTTCGGCGTCAGCGACGTCGGCAGCAACGCCGCCCTCGAGGACGATCGTCCGACCGACCAGAGGATCTGGAACGTAGGCTTCGTAGCTGCAGGGTCCTCGGTCTCGGCGAGGAAGCCCTGAGTCCACAAGATTGCTCTGCCAGCGGCGCTTCAGAACCTTCGACACAGACTCTCCTTATTGGAGCTTAGTATATAACCTCCAGTACGGATCGGGTCTATTGGAGGTTACGCTCAACGGACTCACTCTGTCTGTACGCCCGGCGAATCCGAGCTTTGACGGGGTCGTCGTCTGGGCCGTAGGCGTCGATATGGGCGCGGTCGGTCGCCTGCTGGCGGGTCATTGTGTCAGTTCTTGAACGCGTTCGTGAGGTGGATGTCAGGGTGCTGGTCGCCGCCTTTGAGTTGGGTGATGTATTCGGGACAGTCGAAGCGGAAGGTGCAAGCGGCGCACCGAGCGGTGGTCTCCTGGCTGAGTCGGTGGATGTCGCAGGTCCGCCGCCTGCCGCTCAACCACCACCGCGACGGGGTCGATCCTGGTGGACCAACCTGAGGACGAAATCGGAGAGCGCCTCGATTGCCGTGTCGCGGGAGAACATCGGGCGGCAAGTCAGTGAGGTACGCAGTCACGATCAACATGGCGCACGAGCGGATCGCCGTCGCGACCACGTGGCGGTCGGCGTCAGGGAGATCGAGCCCGTCGACCAGGCGTTCGTCACCGGTCACAATGGCATCTGGTATCGCCACGTTCATCAGAGTCCGGGTGCGGTCCAAGTTGCCGGGGCGGATATCGAGGCGATTGGCGGCAAGGTTGGTGAAGCACTCGTCCAGTATCCGGTCGCTCCATCGAGCCTGGTCCAGGGCAGCGATCGCGAGCCGCATAAACGGTCGCGCAGCCATGCCGGGTACAACAAGTTGGCGTCGAGAACCACGACCGATCGGCCCAAGGTCAATACAGACCGAGCTCCTGGCTTCGGCAGCCAAGTCCCGCACCGCGTCCAACCGTCGTGCCTGGCCGATCTCCCGATAGAGGAGCACATCGGCCAAACGAAGACGGCGGCGGGTACCGACCTTGCGTGACGGGATCTCCCCCCCGTCGACAAGTCCGACCAGGTACGGGCGTGACACCTCCAGCAGATCCGCGGCGTGGCCAGTCGTGATCTCCTTATTGTCGGCCACCACCCGCACCGGCTCACCCCGCCCGGCGTGATCCAAGACCTCGGCCAGCACACGCACCACCGATGGTGGCAGCTCCACCTCTCGGTCCGGCTCATCGAGCGAAATGACCACAACACGACCCCGCACCAACGCGCCAGCAGCCACCACCGCCGCGCCGCCTCTGTCTCCACTCACGACTTGGATACCTCCGAACGAAACGAACCACTTGAACGAAACCAGCATTTATCCGCGGCCTCGCCGCGAGCGAATCAATCGTCAGCGACGCGGACGGCGATAGCGGCACTGAGGTCTGGCCAACGTACGAGAGCGCAGTCTCGCCCAATGAGAGCGCACCGGGGCCCTGCCATCGAACCGGCGGTAGGGGCGCATCTCGCGGCTGAAGCAGGCTCAGTGGTAGGGGACGCTTTCTGGTTGGCGACGCGAAGCCGGGTCCGGTCGCGGCGTCGGGTCTGCCAGAACGTCGCGCTCCCAGGCCGACTCGCCGGTACAACGCCGACCGAGTCTGCTCAGAAGATGTATGGCAAGAGCATCTTGGTCGAGCGCTTGTACACGGGGTAGGTGTCTGGGAGCTGCTCGGCCAAGTATCGTTCCTCGATGGTCGCGCTGTAGAGGAAGTAGAACCCGGCCAGGGCCACGGCGATCAGCCACTGCCAGCTCAGCGCCACCGCGGTGCCGACGCCGGCGACCAGGATGCCCGAGTAGATCGGGTGGCGGACTAGGTGGTAGGGGCCGCTGGTCACCAGTTCCGGCTCATCCTTCGGCGTCATCGGGGCACCCCAGTTGCGCCCGAGGTGCACGCGAGCCCAGACCGCGAACCCCAGCCCGAGAGCAAACAGGACGAGCCCGAGGCCAGCGCGCCACGGATCCGTGTTGAGGCCGTTGCCCCGAAAGACCCCAAAGCGGACCAAGAGGATCACGGTGACAGCGATCACCGCCCTGACACGCAGCTCGCGCGACCACTGGACACGGCCCCTTTTCACAGAAAAGGCTGCCACGAGCCAGTACAGCCAGAACGCCCCCCAGACCACGGCGAAGACGAGTTCGACCGCACGCATCGTGACTCAGACTGCATCACCCGTACAACGTCCGCCACCCGGCGGTCAGGGGCGGCCCAGCAGACGTTCCGCGATCATGGCGGAGTGAGGCGCGTGT
This sequence comes from Actinomycetota bacterium, assembly GCA_030947025.1. Classification (GTDB taxonomy): domain Bacteria; phylum Actinomycetota; class Acidimicrobiia; order Acidimicrobiales; family Palsa-688; genus JALYXV01. Next base: position 13,807 of record JALYXV010000035.1, read on the forward strand.
CGGTTGTGGGAAACGCTGGTGCCGGTAAGTCTGTTCTTGCCGGACGTATCGCTGAAGCTCTCGGTGTTTCCCACGTCGAGCTGGACGCCATTCACCACCTCCCGGGCTGGCAGCCGATCGATCCTGACGAGTTCATCGCTCGGATTAGTATTAGTGCCATCGCGTCGACCGACGGATGGGTCATCGACGGGAACTACCCAACCGTCGTTGTTGATGGACCAGTGTGGCAACATGCTGACACCGTCGTGTGGTTGGACCTCCCGCGTCGCACAGTCATGCGCCAGGTGGTGACCCGCACCCTCCGGCGGGTCATTCGCCGCGAGAAG
>JALYXV010000053.1 GCA_030947025.1 Actinomycetota bacterium
CCCTCCAGCACCGTCGGCCAGTTCCAGCACGCCGTGAACCGCCCGGTGGCCATCGAGCAGGCCAAAGGCGTCATCTCCGAGCGGGCCGCACTGACGATGGACGAGGCGTTCGCCCGGCTGCGAACCCACGCTCGAAGCCACAATCTCAAGCTGATCTCCCCTGGCCGCCTCCCTGGTCGAGCGCACCCTCCCCGACGACCAAATGTGGGAGATCATCGGGTCGACCCCCAGCGGCACGTCCGGTCGCCGGGGCCGCCAGCCGGTCGCATCAGCCGAGGAAGCCTGACCAACGCGTCGGTAAGCGCCGTGCTGCCTGCGGCGCCGCCGGGGTGGCTTGTGTCGCGTCAGCCTGGGCCCCGAGCCGGATGTCGATCGGGGCGCGCGTGGTGGCCGGAGAATACACCGCAGTGTCACATCTCGGCGTATCTGGCTGCGGCGACGGAGTAGGCACCGAAGGCCAAAAGGCCGCCGGCGACCAACACAAGCAGCCACGGACCGATTGGTGTGTGGGCGAAGGACTTGAGTTTGCCGTCGAGGCCCTTGGCCTTGCTGGGATCGAACGCGAGGGCAGCTTGAACAATAAATACGCCGGCCGCGGCGATGATCACGGCTCGTGCGGTCAGGCCGACCTCGGCGAGGGCTTCGACGCTTCGGCGCACCGAGCGGCTCATGGGTTGGAGCTTGACGTCGCGTTTGCCCGACAGTGCCCGGCATGACAGCACGACGCCTATCACGATCACAGCGGCACCGACCACGCCGACAAGGGCACGACCAAAACTGTGCGACATCACCCTACCCGTCAGGTCGGCCTCGGCCTTGTCGCCGCCGGCAGAACCCGACGAGCCAGCGGCCAGGGCGATGGTGCTGGCGCAGAACAGGCCGTATGACACGGCAGTGACAGGGCGATGAACCGCTTGCCCTTCTTGTTGGAACCGGCGCGGGCCGAGCCACCGAGGGCGGCGATCGTCAACTTCCAAACGGCGTAGCCGCCAAAGCCGACCGCCAGCGCCGCCGGCAGAACGTGCCCGAACGGCTGGCGGGCGACGGTCTGCATCGCCCCTTGCTTATCTGTCTGGCTGCTGGGTCGCCCAAACGCGACTCGTACAGCCAGATAGGCCAAAAGGACATAGAGCACGCCGCGTGCGCCCAGCCCGAGACGGCCCAGTCGCGCCATCCAGACACGCCCTTGATTTGGTCGGCCTTGCCGTCGGCTCGGAGTCTGTCGTCGCCGGTGACTGTGCCGGCCACCTCCTTGACCTTGCCCTTCGCTCGCTGAGCGCTGTTCTTTGCCTTGTCGGTTGCTGCCTTGGCTGAATCCTCACTTTCGGATGGAAGAAAAAGCCCGAGCTTCTACTCAGAATCGAACTGGAAGCAGATATCGTGCTGCGGCGCCCCGGCGTCGGCTTTCCCGCGGTTGCCGTCGTATAGGTCAGCGCAGGTCTTCTTGTACGACCGTCGTGCTTCGTTGGACCGGGGTCGTGCCTCGCACGACCGTCGTGCGGCCACCCCGGGCCCGGGCTGTTCCGAGCATGACGACGGCGATGATCAGCCCCAGTGCCCCGACGATCATCAAGATGACTCCGACCGCGTCGAGGCTGAGCCCGTCCACGGATTTGCTGACCGCGAAATACAAGGTCGCGCCGATGGCGATGAGGAAGATGCTTATGCCAGTACCACTACCACTGTTCATGCCGGTCTGCTTTCTTTCTTCTTACTACCACCAATAACAATTATCAATCCTCCCGTCGCGGTGGCGGGGGACCATTTCCGGCCATCCTGGACAAGAACCCGGGAAGGCGCAGGCGGTCTCTTACGTGATCGGCTGTGTCGTTAGAGCCGCGCCGGCAGGGCGATCACCCGGGACAGAACCTTGGCCAGGACAGGCCTTGCCGAGACGTCCCATTCGCCCCAGAGGACGACAACGGTGCGTGGGCCGTCTGCGCGCACGTTTGCAACGCTGCGGTCGGTAGGCGCGGTTGGCGGAAGCACTGCGGTGGTCACGTGGCCACCTCCTGGTCGATAATACGCATTTGTTGCGCTACCGGGGTCCGGGGCAACGTTCCCGGGAGGGTGCTGATCGTGGGTGGCAGAGTCCAACACGGTGCGGGTACGCACTCCGTGTAAACTCCCACGGTACACCCTTTGCTCGCGCAGGCGCGGGCGGATCAAACGGTTGCTTCAACCCGGCCCAAGCGCCGCTCGTGGCGCCGCTCATTTCGGGTGGCCGTGACCCATCTCGACCCCACCGTCCGGGAACTCGTCGTGCGCACGGAGCTCGCCTCGGCGAATCGAGCGAGGGCGTCCCGAGGGGCGAAATGGGCTGGTCGACGATCCCGGCTCAGGCCGGGAGGGCCCTGCGTCGGACCGACCCGACAGTACCGTCGACAGCCCCGACGGACACAGGCGGCCATCAGCGGCTTGTCGAACTGTGACCGACGGTGTGGTTCGATCGCTGCTGTCGTTGCTTCCATCCAGGATATGGGCGGCGCCCCCAGACGACGAGTGCGTCACCGAGGATTGTCGCCACCATGATGCTCGTCACCCCCAGCGGATGGCGTCGTCGGCATCGCCGCGTGTCGATCCGCCGCAGAGTGTGACCGGCATAGGCTGAACTTCATGGCCCCCGGACTGGTGGAGCGCATCGAGGCGGCGGGCGCGGCGCGGCGCGCACCCGACGCCCATCCGTTGCGCCTGCCGTTCCCCGGTCGGCCAGCGGGCACCGACTGCCTGCCCCAGGTGCGCCACATCGTGGTTCTCATGATGGAAAATCACTCGTTCGACAACTACCTGGGCGTGCTCGGACGCGGGGACGGGCTTCCGACCGACGGGAACGGTGCGGTGTCGGCGATGAATCCGACGTCGACCGGCGTGCTCGTCGCCGCCGCCCCTCTCCCGTCAACGATCCAGCACGTCGGCACGCCCAGCCAGTCATGGGAGGCGAGCCACATTCAGTGGGGCGGGGGTGCGAACGACGGGTTCGCCCGGGCCGTGGAGGCCTGCTGTCCCGGCGGGGCACCGGCGACGGCCATGGGGTACTGGACCGAGGCAGACCTGCCCTTCTACTATGGGCTGGCCCGAACGTTCCCCCTGGCCGACCGCTGGTTCTCTTCGTGCCTGGGGCCGACGTTCCCCAACCGCCGATTCCTCCTGTCCGGGACGGCCAACGGCCTGACCTGCGACTCGCTCTCCCATATCCTCGACTACCCGGCCAACGGGACGATCTTCGACCTGCTCAGCAGCCATCGCATCAGCTGGACGAACTACCACTCGGTCTCGCACATCGGCCCGATCCTCGGCCGCCTCGGCGGGACGCACGGTCTCCGGGCCGCAAGATTCCTGCGGGGCCTGACCGGGCGGATCCGCTCCGAGCCCGGCGACACCAAGGCGTTCCTCCAGTTCAGCGCAGACGTTTACCCCCTCGGCCTCGTGCGGTACCTGTCCCACCTGCGTTCGATCGACCGGTTCTGCGCCGACGCGGCCCGGGGCACGCTGCCCGCGGTGAGCATCGTCGACCCCGACTTCTGTGCCAACTCCGAGGAGAACCCCCAGGACATCCGCGCCGGGCAGCACTTCGCGGCCCGGGTCATAAGCGCCGCCATGCACGGCGCCGGCTGGATGGGGACCCTGCTGGTCTGGTGCTACGACGAGCCCGGCGGCTATTACGACCACGTCCCGCCGCCCCCGGCACCCGAGCCCGACCAGAAGATGCCTGAAGGTGGCGGGCGGTGGCGCTTCGACCGCTACGGCTTCCGGGTCCCGGCGGTGGTCGTCTCTCCTTATGGCCGCCCCAACTACGTGTCCCACATCCAACGGGACCACACGTCGGTGTTGAAGCTGATCGAGCGGAAATGGAACCTGCCGCCGATGACCGAACGCGACGCGGCGGCCGATGACCTGCTCGACATGGTCGACTTCGACGCCGATCCGGCATTCGCGGTTCTTCCCCTCCTCCCACCGCCGACGGCACCCCCGGGCTATGGGCGCTAAACCGCGGGTACCGTCACTCGACGTGCCGGCGGGAGACTTTCGCGCGAGGCCAGGGTCACGGTCGTCCAGGACAACCCGTCCGCGTCGAGCGTCAGGAGACCATCGACCCCAGCTCACAGAGTATCGTCCCCGCCAATGGCCGTGCCAAACCGCTGAGCGACAAAGACCGGACCGATGTCACCAAGAAAATCACCAAGACACTCGTCAGCTTGGCCGGCGGTTTCGACACAGCACCCGAGGTGCCGAGAACTCCGCCGCGTGTCAGCCCCAAGGGCAATCTGCCAATCTTAGGTACCGCCAAGCCGGTGACTTTGACCTCAGCGTCGGTGACGACGGCCACATCTCCGGCAAGACCACGATCGTCCAGACCCGGTGCGCCATCAAGCCGTTCTCCGCTATGACGGGTGCGCTCAAGGTCAAGGACGCCGTCGATATAGAATTCGACGTGACGCTGCCTACCGCCTGACGGCTCAGGTAGCCGCCGTGGGCCTCGCCCGTCCGCCATCGCTGCCGCCCGCCAATTTGGCGCCCCGCCGGGCGATACGGTGGTTGCGCGCGAGACTGAAGCCGAACTTGAGCAGACCAGGAGATTGCACATGCCGAAGGAGCCGCGCTGGGACACAACTCCCCAAGACGACGACTATGCCGCCGCCTCCCGTTACCTCAGCTTGTTGCTATCCCCGGAGAGTTCCTCGAAGCTCTCCGAGGGCCTCATGAAACGGCCGCTGGTACAGCACCGGGCCAACGACCTGCTCCGCGCCAGCACCCTGGCACTGCTGCCCGCCGATGACCCCGAGGTCGTCAAAGACCTTAAGAAAGTGAAACGCGGAAAGAAGCTCTCACCCGTACTCCTCGTTCGCGGACGCCTGGCGGAGGCTCCCCTTACCGTCGCCGACGGCTACCATCGGATCTGCGCCAGCTACCACCTCAACCCCGACAGCACCATCCCCTGCCGTATCGGCAACCTCGTCGGTTGACCGAATCGGAACCACGACCGGCGCGGACTCCCGATCTCGATAACCCCAGCCACGAGGGCGTGGCCTTTCGGCGAGAAGCTCGGGGCTCATCTGGGTGTGGTCGCCAACGCAGACCCACCTGTAGTCGCCGCGACCACCCACCGGTCATCGGCAGGACCGCGGAGGTCACCGCCCGGCGCTCACAGTGCTCGCAGTTCTTTTCATGGATAAGATGGCGGGCGCGCATCTGAATCCGGTCGTGACCGTGTCGTTCGCCTTGCGCCACGAGTTCCCATGGCGACGGTCCCCGCCTACATCTTCGTCAAACTCCTGGGCGCAGCGTTGACCTGACGCCATCAGCCCTTCCCTTATCCAGCCCTCCATCTCTGCCAACGGCAATCGGGCCGCACGAACAACCGGCGACCGTGGCCGCCTCCTCTGTCTCTCCGCACCGCAGCGGGCATGACAGGTAGCTTCTCCTTCACAGGTGGTCCCCTTCGTGGTAGCGGATGTCTTGGTGGACGCCCGAATAACTACCTCACGGTTAGGCGTTAGGCGGGGGACCGCACCAAAAACCACCACAACACTCAGGACCACGACTCAACGGGCTCCAAACGGATATGACGCACCGGCCGGAGATAAATGCTTACCCTGGCGACGGTGCGTCGCTATCGCTTGTATTGTCGGCTTCGGGTTCGTTGCCCTCGCCCGTTTCGCTGTCCTCGTCGACTTTGCGTGGCTCGCCGGTTTGGGCTCGCGCCCGGTCGATGTCGTCTTGGAGGTCCTGGAGTTGGGCTTCCCCTGGCTCGATTCCGGTGCGGGGCCCGGCGTCATCGGCACCGCCGGTGAACTGGAGGCGGTGGCTAACCTCGCCCGAGCGGACATCGACGATGGAGGTGATGCCGTCTTTACAGGCGATGGCCAGCAGCGTGCCGTCGGGGGACCAGGCCATTGCCGACACCGGGCCGTCGTGCGGGAACCTGTGGCGATCTTCGCCGGAGCCCACGTCGACGATGCGGGCGGTGCCGTCGCTGCCGCCGGCGGCGAGCAGGGTGCCCTCGGGGGACCAGGCCAACACTTCGACCCAGCCTTCGTGCTGGTGTCGTTCCTTGGCTATCGCCCGGTCGTGTTCGTCGGTTGTGTCCTGCGCCTGGCGCGGGCCGCTGTCATCGTTCATGGCATTGGAGTGATCCAGGCGCCGGTTGTGCGCTGCGCTGGCCGCTGGAGCTTCGGTGAGGCGTCCCGGCCAGGAATTCCTGTTCGTGTCTCGGTTGCGCCCTGATGCTCCACGGAGAGCAACTGTTGACGACGCCTATACATCTCGTGGGCCATGGCCTCGAGGTCCGCGGCCGAGCAATTTGCCAGCAGCTTGGGGAACGTGACGTTCTCTTCCTCCTCGAAGTGAAGCCCCACTGCCTCCTGAAGGCGGCCCATGGCGTCGACATCGTGGCGTGTTGATCACCCGTATTGGGGTGGCTGATGTCGGAGGGCATGGCCTCGATGGAGGCGACTATTTCCCCGGCCTCCGCATGTTCACGCAGGGACTGTTTGGCCAACCCCTCGTCGATGTTCATGAGCACGGGGTAAACGAACTCCTCCTCGAGGGTGGTGTGGATCTTGAGCAAGCCGGTGATGGCCAAGGCGGTCTCCATACCAGGCTCTGTCCCACCGTGGTGGGACCACTGGTTGAACAGCCTCTTGATCTGGCTATGGTCGCCGGTGAGTTGGTTGTTCGGATCGGACATAGGAACTCGTTCTGTATGGCGCAGGGATACGTATGTGGTCGTGTGGTCGATGCCGCCGAGCAGTTGGCCGAAGGTGGCGCGTTCGTATCCCAGGCCAGGCCCTCACGGCGGGCACGTCAGAAGCTCTCCACATTGGGGACCGGGTCGAGTCCTAGTGCCCCCCGCCGCCGAAGGCCTTCCCGAGACGGTCGCCCGGCTTCTTGGCATCCTGCGTTGCCGCCTCTGAGCTGGGGCCGGTTCCTTCGGCGGTGCGTCCCTCATCGTCGGTGGTGACGACAACGACGCTCTCGTTGCCCTTGCCGTCGAAGATGGAGAATTCGGCGTGATCCGCCCCGTCTTGGACGAGCGGCGCCCTTATGCCCTCCCCCGGGCCGGCCCGGTGCTGCGGGTGACCAGTGTCACCGATGACCGCGCTTTGGTTGCCGTCGCGGACGTCGGTATCGGGCTGGTGGCCTTCGCCTGCGGCCCGCTCTTGCTTCTCGTCAATCTGTTCAGACATCAGCTATAGCTCCTATCAGGGTCAATTACATTTGGTTTGGTCTCGCGTGCGAATTGCAGACAAGCGTGTCGGGACTCGGCAGGCTTGGCGCACAGCCGCAGTTAGCGGCCTGGATCCGTGCTGCCAGCCGGGAAGAAACAGATCCAGCTTCGTGAAACGGCAGCTTGGCCGGTAGCGCCGGGGGGTATCGACACCGTTGGTCGGGCGCCGAAGTCGCTGGCTGATCGTGCCCATCCTCCCCTCAACGTCGTGAATCAGTGACGCGGCCGGGGTCCGGGGCAGGTTGGGCGCGCATACGCCCTACCGGACGAAGCCCAGATGAGGGCGCTCATCCCACAATCGCAAGGGTATTCTCAATCGTGAGTGCAGTCAACAGCTGGCCGGGTTTGTTGCGTTCGATACGTAGGCGATGGACAGGGGTTCGTCGGTGACGACCTGGTGGTGCCCTCAGCGCGGTGATCTCTGCGACGGGTGGATCACGCCATGGAGCGTCGCCCATTCGAAAGCATTCCCCGATCCTGGGACTGATGGTCGCGTCGCGTGATCACGGTTCCGCGTGGCTCAACCGTCCGGGGTGATCGCGGGCCATCGCGACGGAATATCTCGCAAGTCGACCATCTGAGCGATGCCCGACGACCTCGCCGAGAACGGCGGAGGTCGGTTGCCCGTCGGCCGAGGCATGAGCGTTAACAAGCTTGTTCTCGACGCGCTCGACGAGATCGAGCTGGTCAAAACAAGGCCGGGACCTTCATCGCAAAGACGGCGCGAGCTGACCGCGTGGGACAAGGAGATCCTCGACCGGCTGGCTGAGAAGGGTGCCGCACCCTGGCGGAGGCCCTCACCGTCGCCGAAGGCGTCACGGACGTCGCCGCCGCCGGGGTGCGCGGGTGCCGGCTCGACTTGCTGGAGTCGGCGCCGAACGTGCCCCAAGCCCTGGTCCGGAAACGAGGACTTGTGCTCGGAGTTCCGTCGACGAGGCCGCTGGCGTGGCCGTTCAGTTCGCCTGCAACCACCCGTTTGGACGGCAGCACGCGGCTCGGGTGGCGTCGGCGAGACCATCTGCGCGCCTTGGTCGAGTCGACCGTCAACGAGGTCATCAGCTGACGCATAGTGAAAGAGCAAGAAAAGATGAGATGGGCGCCCGCCGTGCGCACCTCCTGCTCCGACTCCGAACCCGGGTCCTCCAACGACGACCTCGCCGACGACTGTGACTGCTGGTAACCGAATTTCACGCACACGGCCGATCACCGCGATCTCAGAGGGCAGGCCCATGGTTTGCTCCGGTCTCGGCGCCCACCTCTGGTCAGGGCGTCGCTCTTCGGCGGGGCGGATCTACACTCGGGGCGTGTCCACGGTGGAGCAGCCGGACGAATCCAGGGGTGCATGTGGATCCGCCCGGTGAGGCGCTTAGGGGCGCATGCCCGCTCCCATCGAAGACGTGCCCGGCGACCATTGGGCGGCGTTTCCTGAAGGAACTCGCTAAGGCATGAACGACTCCCCACCAGTGGTCGTAATCGTGGCCACCATGGTCGTCAGCTGGCTATTCGACGACCGAATGCAGGTGTCCATCACCGGGGCGCTGGTCTCAGGCGCATCGATGATGGCCCTGGGTGTGTCGCCCGAGGCGAGTCGCGGGCAGACTTCGCAATGTCGAGATCCGGCCCAAACCTCGGGAGGGCCCGTCGGCGTTGCTCTGGATCCTGGGACCGGGCGGTCGACGCTACCAAGTCGGGTGGTGGCCGCCGGGCGGCAGGAAACCGCCGAGGACGTGACCCTCACCGTGACGGCCTGTTCCGCGGTCGCATTCGCCCAGTGCGAGGCAACCGTCAAACCGATGCCCGCCACTGGGCTGATAGGCACGTCCGTCGTCGAGCTCGAGGCTTACCACACGCTTGGCGACCACCCGCCACTGGGTCCCAGCGCCTGCTCGTCGTCGGGGACAGCGTCACGGTAAACGTCGACCCTGCCGGCAACGCCCCGGCCCAACGGAGCTCTCGGGCCCGGGTGCGCCCGCCCGACCCGGCTGCGGACAAGGAGCTGTCTAATGTGCCCGAGACGCGGGCCTACCGGCTCAAGAACGCCCTCCTCGGACGCCCTCTCGACACCGACCAGCTCGTCCACGAACGGCTCGGCAAACCCACTGCCCTCGCCGTGTTCGCATCCGACAACCTGTCATCGGTCGCCTACGGCACCGAGGAGATCCTCACCCACCTGGTGCCTTACGTCGGTGTGGCCGCGTTCGCTTTGGTCATGCCCCTCACCATCGTGCTGCTGGTCGTGCTGGGCTTTCTCATTCTCTCCTACCGACAGACAATCAAGGCCTACCCGAGCGCGGGGGGCGCGTACATTGTCACCCGCGACAATTTCGGGGCGCTCCCGGCCCAGGTGGCCGGAGTCGCCCTGCTCACCGACTACGTCCTGACCGTCTCGGTGTCGGTCGCCGCGGGCACCGCCGCCCTGAGCTCGGCGGCCCCGCCCCTCACCTCTTACGCGGTGCCGATTTCGGTCCTGTTCATAGCATTCATCGCCTACGGCAACCTTCGGGGAGTCCGCGAGTCAGGCCGGATGTTCGCCCTCCCCACGTACTTCTTCCTCTCCTCGATGCTGGCGCTCCTCGGGGTCGGCTTCGCGAGAATGCTCTTCGGGCACCTGACCATCCAGACGCTCAACCATCCGGGCCTCGTCAAGGTCGGCACGGCCGGCACGGGCTGGTTGCGCGGCGCCACCCTGTTCGTGGTCCTGCGGGCCTTCGCCTCGGGTGGCGCAGCGGTGACCGGGGTCGAAGCCATCTCCAACGGCGTCCCCGCCTTCCGCGAGCCACAGTGGAAAAACGCCCGGACCACCCTGGTGATCATGGGCTGCACCCTCGGGACCATGTTCCTGGGCCTGTCACTCCTGGCCGCCCGCCTGCACGTCGCCCCCTACCAGAACGGTACGCCGACCGTCATCTCCCAGATCGGCAAGTCCATCTTCGGCCCTCGATTGGTCGGGACCGTCCTGTTCTACTGCCTCCAGGTCGGCACGGTGCTCATCTTGGTCCTGGCGGCCAACACCAGCTTCGCCGACTTCCCCCGCCTCGCCAGCTTCCACGCCGACGATCATTTCATGCCCCGCCAGCTCACGAAGCGAGGCCACCGGCTGGTGTTCTCCAACGGGATCGTCTTCCTGGCCATCGCCGCCGCCTTTCTGGTGGTGATCACGGGCGCCCGGGTCGACCGGCTCATCCCGCTGTACGCCATCGGCGTGTTCACCAGCTTCACGCTGTCCCAGGCAGGCATGGCCCGACACCACATCCGCCTGAAAGAGCCGCACTGGCGCACGGGGCTGCTCATCAACGCCATCGGCGCGCTCTTGTCGCTGGTGGTCGACGTCATCATCGCGATCACCAAGTTCAAGCCCAAAGGCGCCGTCCTCGGCGCGTGGGTTGTCATCGTGTTCGTCCCGGTGACGGTCTATGGCCTGACCCGGCTCCACAAGGAGTACGAGTCCGAGGCCGCCGAGCTCGACCACGACGTCAAGAAAGCCGCCAACGCACCGATATTGCCACGCCATGTCGTGGTGATCCTCGTCGACCAGCTCGACCGGGCCACCGCCCGCGCCATCCAATGCGCCCGGGCCCTCACGCCCGACGAGATGCACGCGGTCCACATCGCCGACGACCCCCACCACGCCAAAGAGCTGGCCGCCGCGTGGCGCCGACTCGACCTGGACGAGCTACCCCTGACGATCGTCGACTCCCCCGACCGTCGAGTGGCCAGAGCCGCCGTAGCCCTGGTCGCTCGCGAAGCCGCCGACGGCGAGACCGAAGTGACCGTGCTTATCCCCCGGCGGATCTATCGCCGCTTCTGGCACCGGCTCCTCCACGGTCGCACCGCCGAGGAAATCGCCGGGACCGTCTCCCGACTACCGCATGTCAACGTCAGCTTCGTGCCTTACCGTCTCGGGCGCCGCGACGGGGCCGCCCAGGCGACAAAGGGCCCCGGTTGACCGACGGGTGGCACAACCCGGCGCCGCCCAGACTATTCGTTCTCTTACACGATCGCGCTGTAGATGCCGGTCGCAGAAAACGCCGTGGACGTGGACGTATGCGGCCGGAGTTGCAACGCCCGGTCCACTGTCCTACGAGCTCCTGAGCCCCTCCCCGTCACCCCGCCACGGTTACTCCGACTTGGGGCAGGACCAGACCACGCCGCGGTGGGAGGTCGAGCTCGGCCGGCTGATCCTGCCCGTGCCAGACCCGGAGGCTGTCGGATTCATTCAACCTCGAGCGGCACGCCTGGAGCGCGGGCCTCGGTTTGCTGTGTGGTGGCGCCGGTGGGTCGAGGTCAAGCCTCGACAAGGGCAGCTGCCTGCCCACGCGAGCTGAGTACGCTATTGCCGGGCCGCGGGTTCGGACCGAGACCCAGGTGACCTGGACATCGGGGGAACATGAAGAGGTCGCCGCCAGCTGTTGACGAACGGGCGGCGGTGCTTGAGCGAACTCGCAACAAGAAAATGGCGCGTTCGCCGCATGCCTTCGTACGGGGTAACACGGTGCAGTTCTACGAGCGGCTCGCATCGCTGGAAACCCTCCGTCCCCCCCGCGGTCCGCCCGTTTGGATCTGCGGGGACTGCCATGTCGGGAACCTCGGACCGGTAGCCGACGCCGCGGGTCTCGTCCGGGTCCAGATCCGAGATCTCGATCACACGGTGATCGGCAACCCGGCCCATGACCTGATCCGCCTTGGGCTATCTCTGGCCTCGGCCGCGCGGGGTTCTAGTCTTCCCGGCGTCACCACAGCCTGGATGCTCGAGGCGATCATGGACAGCTACGACTCGGCCTTCGACCACGAGTTCGACGAGGCAGCCGACAAGGTCGATCAGCCGAAATCTGTCCAGCTTGTCATGAAGCGGTCGTCGAAACGAACGTGGAACCTTCTGGCCAAAGAACGCATCAAGGACACTCGGCCGACGATCCCGCTAGGAAAGCGATTCTGGCCGGTATCGGGAGACGAGCAGCAGGCGATCGCAAGTCTCTTTCACGACGACACCGTCAAGCGGCTCGCCACCATGGTCCGCTCGCGCGATGACGACGCCACAGTGGAGGTCATCGATTCGGCGTACTGGGTGAAGGGCTGCGGCTCTCTCGGTCGCCTTCGCTACGCCGTGTTGTTGGGCGTGACCGACACGTCGTCAGGAGCCACCGACCTCTGCCTGATGGACATCAAGGAGGCTGTCAATTCGGTCGCTCCTGCCGACCCCGGCGGGCACAAGCTCGACGACGACGCGCAGCGCGTTGTCGAAGGCGCACGACATATCTCGCCGTTTCTCGGGGAACGCATGCGGGCCACCCGTCTTGGGGACCGGCCGGTATTCATTCGAGAACTACTGCCACAGGATCTCAAGGTTGAGATCGACCACCTCACCACCGACGAGGCGATTAAAGCGGCAAGATTTCTCGCCACCGTCGTAGGCTTCGCTCACGCCCGACAGATGGATTCGGCGACCCGCGCCGCTTGGCGGGACGAACTCGGCCTCCACCGATCTGAGACCCTGAATGCACCATCGTGGCTGTGGTCCAGCGTCGTAGAGCTCCTGGTCAGCCACGAAAGAAGCTACCTCGACCACTGTCGGCGCTACGCAACGGCTACCTTCCCGACCCATGGGTGACGGCACGGCGTGTGGGCGGATTGGCCCGGATCGCCCGATGGACCACGTGACACGCCGGTGGGCCCGACGGGTGTGAAGCCGCTGACCGGACTAACGCAGTCCCGGGCCACCAGCACGCTGCCAATCCGATCTCACCGTCCTGGGCGCTCTGGACGGTCGCCCGGTTTGGCCGCACGCCAAGCGGGTCGGCTGGTCGCTATAGCAGATCGCGCTGGGTCATCCTCTGGGTGGCGATCCATCCGGGGATGGCCGGTAGGTATGTCGCTACCACCTGGTTGGTGAGCACGGCGGCCACGGCGACGTCTTGGGGTACGCCGAAGAGAGCCAGGGCGCCCGTGAGGCCGACCGAACCGACCGCCGTGCTCCCGCCCGGTATTGGCACCAGCGAGGCGACGGTGGACACGGTGATCTGCACGGCTAGCAGCGACCAGAAGGAGACGCCGCGGCCGTAGGCGTAGACACAGGCGAGGAGGCTCAGGGTGACCAGCACGGCGGCGAGCACGTTGCCGGTGACGAGCAGGGCCAGCCGCGACGGCGACCGTATGGCAGCCAGAACCGAGTCCAGTGCCTTCTCGGCGGGGACCAGGAAGTGGCGCCGCAGCAGGGGGACGCTGCCGACCAGCACTCCGGCCACCACGAGGACGGCGCCCAGGCCGGCTGCCGCGATGCCGATGCCCCGCAGCGGGACGTTGACTGCGTGGGGCGACAACGGCAGCGCCACGGCCAGCATGGCGAGTTGGATGGCGACGCCGGCCACGGTGCTCAGCAGACCGCCGGCGGCGACGGCGGAGGCGAGGTCGATGCCCTGCTTTTGAAGGAACCGCACCTGCAAACCGGCGCCGCCCAGGGGAATGGCGACGTTGGAGAACGAAGTCGCCACCTGGAGCTCAACGGTGGCGCCAAGCGGGAGTTGACGCGTGGACGCCCCCATGAGCGCCAAGGCGTATCCGAAGGTGCTGGCCATCGCCAATGCGAACGCGGCGGCCAGCCACAGCGGGGACGCGTGGGCCAGGGAACGCATCAACGCGGAGGGGTCGCCGATGGAGGCGAGCAGGGCGCCCACGCCGAGGAGGGCGCCGACCGCCATGAGCATGCTCTTCAAGTCGACTCGCTCCACCTTGGCCAGCGGCGGCGGCGACGTGCCCGCGGCCTTCGCGGCCGCGTCGCGCAGTTTCTCGAGTGCGTCGCGCCCATGCTTCGAGCCCGATGCGAGCGCGTCGCGGCCCGCTTTGGTGAGCGTCGCCGGCTGGACGAGTGGCAGGGCGTCAGTAAGAACGGCTGGACCGACACCACCCAACGCTGCGCTGATCGCCTTGTCGTCTCCGACGATGAGCGACGTCGCCACAAGTAGCTCGGCCACGTCCGCTGAGACCCCTATGGCGTCCGCCGGATCACGGGCGTGCGAGAAGCCGGTCAAATACGGCCCATTCCCGGCGACGATTATGTGGTCGGCGTTGAGGGCGCCGTGGGCGATGCGGGCGGCTCCGAGCCGGCTGACCTGGCTCCACAGGTCGGCCAGTAGGCCGGTGGCGACCGCCTTGGGGTCGAGGTCCCGAAGCGGCCGGCCGGCGATGAGGCGTTCCACCTCCAAGGCGATGCTGCGGCCGCCCACCCCGGCGCGGATCAGCTCCGGCACTCTGGCGCCGGCGGCCGCGGCGGCCAGCAGGCAATACGCTTCATGTTCGATCTCGTGGGCCCGGGTCAGGTACAGACTTTCGCCGCGGTCGCGGTAGTACAGGAAGCGCCACAGCCTGGAGATCAGGTTCAAGTTGGCTTCGTCGCGTCCGATCACCCGCACCCGGATATCGCCCGCGGCGTCGGTCGCCACCATCACCGTCTGGTTGGGGGGCTGCACCGGGGCAAGCCGGACATCCTGCACCGGTACCCCAAGATCAGCCAGCGCTTCTTTGACCTGCGCCGGCGTCGGTCGTCCCGCGGGCGACCCGATGGCCAGGTGAACGGCGGCGGCGACGCCCCAACCCAGCACCAGGCCGCCCGCCAGATCGTTGGGCGAAGCGGTGCCCAGGTACATGGCTGCCGGGGCCAGGACAGCCCCGAACAGCTGACCGGTCCGCCGGGCCGGCCTGGTGAGGTAAGGCCCGGCCACGATCAGCACGGCCTCGATCACCGCCAGGCGCACCAACGGGAAAGTCGGCGTCGTCGCGGCCCGGAAGACCTCGGACCATTTGGCGACGCCGCCGTGGTCGACGATCCCCATCAGCCGGGCGAGGACCCAGGTCAAGCCGCCGGCGAGGGCCAAGTCGCGGGCCAGTCGCCACCGCCGGAAGGCCAGCGCGGTTACCGCCAGCACCGCAACCGCCCAGATGGCACCCACCCGGTAGAGCGCGGCGAAAAACGTATGGAGCCCGCTGGGCAGGGTCGTGAAGGCCTGCGTCACAGCTGCTTCGGTGCGGCTGGTCGGCCGAATCGCCAACCAGGCCAGCACGACCACGGCGACACCGACGCGGGCCCAGTCACTGGCCCGGCGACGGTACGGGTCCTCCTGTTCCGAGCTCGACTCCGGTCCCGCCACCAGACCCAGCCGAGAGGCGAAGGAACGAACGAAATGGCGGGCGCCCCCGCCGGCGCGATGTTCAACCGACGACGGCGAGGACAGGTTCACCGGCAAATGGTGACAGAACCCGCAGCCGGCAGGGCGTCCTTCGGCTGGGTGGACCTGGCCCCTCCGCCAGGCTGGCCGACCTTGAAGATCCTCAAGCGGCTAGTGCTGGCCCTCGATCGCTGACGGCGGCGACATCGGGTCGCCGAAGCAGGCGATGGCGCAGGTCTGGAACATTCGTCGGCTCCAGCTTCCCAGGTTTTTGTCGCGGTTGGGCCGGAGCCCGTTGGGACTGACGATCATCGGCGGGGCGTTCTTCCTCAACGCCTTCCTCGGCTCCATTACCGCCGGCCACGGCCTCGTCGTGGTAGTCCGCATCGGGCTGATCGCGTGCTGCTGATCGTCAACATCGGCTGCTACCTCGCCGCGTTCATGACCTCACCAAGCCCAAGACAGCCAAGGCCAGGCCCGCGACGCCGTGGCCACTAGACGTCACCCAGGCGGTAAGCCCCCCGGACGGTTTCGATGGTGTGGCGGCCGAAGGGGGCATCGATCTTGCGCCGCAGGTAGCCGATGTAGACCTCGACCACATTGGGGTCACCGTCGTAGCCCATGTCCCACACGTGCTCGAGCAGTTCGGCCTTGGACAGCACCTCACCGGCATGGCGCATGAGGTACCCGAGGCAGGCGAACTCGCATCCGGTGAGGTGTAGCGGCTCGGTTCCCCGCAGGACGGACCGGGGACGCCGGGTCCAGCCGCAGGTCGCCAACTGTGAGTACGGCGGGGCGCTGACGGGCGCCCCGGCGCAGGAGCGCCCGCAGGTGGGCGAGCAGCACCATGTAGGAAAACGGCTTGGACAGGAAATCGTCGGCCCCCGTGTCCAGGGCCTCGGCTTCGTCGTATTCGCCGTCTTTGGCTGTCAGCATCAGGATTGGTGTCCAGTTGGCTTCGGCGCGAAGGGTGGCGCAGACCTGGAACCCGTTGGTACCGGGCAGCATGATGACGTCGACGGCGTAACCCTCAGCCTCGAGCCCGCGCTTCAGCGCCCCGGCCAGCAGCCGCTCGTCTTCCACCACCATGATCCGCACCGCACCTCCTCACCGGGGTGAGCCTCTGCACCACCAATGCTGCCCCGCCCCGCCTGTGAGGACCCTGAGACCCCTCTCAGTCGCTCAGCGGTGTCTCAGCACCGAGGTAGCACCATGGGATGACCACCCAATGCGAAAGGAAACAGCATGAAACTCACCACCAAACTGGCATCGGCCGCGGGGCCATCGTCCTCGCCGCGTCCGGAGCCGCGGCGGTGTTCAGCGCCACCTCGGCCGGGGCCCATGTTCCCGCCGTCGTGCATCTCACCGCCACCAACCGGGCCGCACCCAGCCAGGTAACCCCCAGCCCACCGGCGGCACCGAGCACCACCACCGATACCGCGGCTGAAGGCCCCGACACCGGTGGCCCTGACACCGGGGCGGAAGCCACCACCGAGCCCGCCCACGAGCCGCCGTTGCCCGGTGGCGGCCACGCTGACGCTCCCGGGGCCAACGCGGACCTATCGTTCGACGGCATCGAATAGCGGCCGGTAGCACGGCGGCCCGGGTGAGTCCCCCCCGCCCGGGCCGCCGGAACGGGCCGCGGCACGTGAGGGGGTACTCCCTTGCACTGCGTCGATTCGGGTCCTATCTTCGAACCAGGTCCTGGGTTGGGCTGGCCCGGGTGGAGGGGGAGTCATGAGGCGAATGGTGTGGGCGGCCACGATAGCGATGGTCGGGGCCGTCGTGGCGGTGTCGGGTATGACCCCCAGTAGCGCGGCGACGGCGCCGCCGAGCCGAGCGGCCGCGGGCCCCAATGTGGTGGTCAATGGGGGGTTTGAGACCGGCTCGTTCAGTGGCTGGACCCCGGGCGGCGCCAGCACCAGCATCGTCCGGTCGTCGCATTCCGGCACCTTCGCCGCTCAGTTGGGGTCGACGTC
>JALYXV010000081.1 GCA_030947025.1 Actinomycetota bacterium
GGGGCCCACCGCTACCTCCCGCCGGCGCCGGGGCCCGGGGCTATCCGAGCCCGCCCCACCCGCCCCACCCGCCGTACCTGCCGTCCCGCCCGAACCAGCCGCCGCCCCGCCGGGAGCGTCGCCTCCGGGAAGACGGAACCCGACCAGGAAGGCGCCTCCGCAATCGCGGACATGACCCGCCGGTAGGGCATGACCGGCGCCGACTAGCGGCTCCCGGCAGAACGGAAATCTATCCACCCGAAATGATTTCGCCGGACCATGTATCGGCGGGACCCGTCCTCCGTCTGTCGGCTGAACGAACGTGGAACCGACGATAGGAGAAGGAAATGACGAAATTGGGCGGAATCTTCGTGACCGGACACGACCCGGACTACCACGCCCACCGCGGCGGCAACACTGACGGTGCCCGGCACATGATCCAACGGGCGGTCGACTTCGTGACCTTCGGCAATCCCAGCCCCAGGATGCTTCTGGTCACCGACCTTCGGGACCCAGGAGGCGATCAGATCGACTCTCGGCTCGGATTGAGTGATGCCGGATTCACGTACGACGTTGCCGACTTCGGTTCGGGGACGGCCGGAACGCTCGATCTGCACACCGTGGACTTCAGGAACTACGACTGCGTCGTCGTCGCCTCCGACTATGGCGGGTGGCTCCACCAGGACGAGCTCGACATTCTGAACGCCCGCTCTTCGGAACTCCTCGGTTTCGTCAATCAGGGAGGTGGCATTGTCGCCCTCGACGAATCGGGAAACCGTCCGGCGGGAGCGGGCGTCTACCCGGGTACCAGCAGCAGCCGCTTCGGCTTCATCCCCTTCGTCGTAGCGGAACTGAGCTTGCACCAGTCCGAGGCGGGATTCACCGTGACACCGGCGGGGTTGTCGATGGGCCTGGTCGATTCAGACGTCAACGGGAATGTTTCGCACAGCGTCTTCACCAAGACCGGCGGTATGGACCCCGTGGACCTCGACAGCAGCCATCAAATCCTGAGCCTCGCCAAGCGGGGAGTTCGGGTGGGACCGGGCGGTGTCGGCACCGTGATGTGGCTCGACCACCTCGACCTGCGGTCCGGAGACGACAGCGTGACGACCTCGTTCAACTCCACCACCTCGGGGGTGGGTGGTGGGCTGAGCGGGCTGGTGATCGAGTCCAGCACCACCGGTGACATCGGCAACAGCGGCGGCATCAAGGTGGTGTCGATGGCGCTCGAGGTTCCTCCCGGTTTCACGGTCGAGGGAGTTCGGATTTGCTATGAGCTGTCCTCGGCGGGCAGCTTCATCGACCAGGTCCGCCTGGCCCAGGTACAGGATCCGCCCAGCTCCGCCGTGGTGCTCCTCGACGATCCGACCGCCCTCACCGATCCCGGCCCGATCTGTGTGGACAGCGCGATGACGTCGATCGACCCCGCGGCCGGGGCTCTCCTGCTCGACCTGCGGGTGAACTTCGGCGACCCGGCCGACCGGATCGTTGTCCGGGGCTTGGGGTTGCACCTCCTGCCCAAGCCATAACGGGCTCGCGACTTTCGTCGCCCCGGGTCGCGGCCTTCCGGCCCGCTCGGGGTCACGAAAGTCCGCCCTGGTCGGGCAAGATGGCGGGCCATGCGCATCGCCACCTGGAACGTCAACTCGCTGAAGGTCCGCATGGGCCGGGTCGAGGAGTGGCTGGCCTACGCCCTGCCGGACATCTGCTGCCTTCAAGAGACCAAACTGTCCGATGCTGCCTTTCCCCACATGGCGTTCTCGGCCTTGGGCTACGAGTCAGCGCACCACGGCAGCGGCCAATGGAACGGCGTTGCCATACTCTCCCGAGTCGGGCTGGCCGATGTGGTGGAGGGGTTCTGCCAAGGCGTCGAAGCCGACGAGGACACCAGGCTGGTGACCGCTACCTGCGGGGGCATCGTCGTTTCGAGCGTGTACGTGCCCAACGGTCGGGCCCTCGACGCCCCCCAGTTCCAGTACAAGCTGTCCTGGTTCGAGCGGCTGCGCCACCATCTCGAACTGGTCGCCGACCCCGACGGCTCGGTTGCGGTCTGCGGCGATTTCAATGTGGCGCCCGAGGACCGCGATGTCTGGAATCCGGCCGCTTTCGTCGGAAGCACCCATGTGAGCAGCGAGGAACGGGAGGCGTTGGCGCGCCTCGAGGCCTGGGGCCTGGAGGATGCGTTTCGCCGGCGCTACCAGGAAGATCGGCTGTACACCTACTGGGACTACCGGGCCGGAGATTTCCACGAGCACCGGGGGATGCGCATAGACCTCATCTTGGTCTCCAAGCCGCTGGCCGACGCGGTGACATGGGCGATCGTCGACCGCAACGCCCGCAAGGGCAAGCTGCCATCAGACCACGCGCCCCTACTGATCGATGTCACAGGCGTCAGCTAATCCCGGCGCCATTACCATTAGCGCTAACGCAGCAATGCGACGAACGACGCCACCCGGCGATCGATCATCGGGGAGAGTGCCTCGGTGGATTCGGTGTCCCAGAGGTCCCAGGGGAGGGGAAGGGCGGCCGAGCCCGAGCCGATCAGCGGCCGACGGGGCCGGGATGCCCACGTCCCTGCGCTGCCGCCGCGCCCCCGGTAGACGACCAGTCCGCTGAGCGGGTCGGGGACGGCATCCAGGGCCGCCTGCACCGAAGGCAGCGCCCGGAAGCGGTCCCACGCGTCTTCGTCCTCGAACTCCAACTCCAGCACCACGCCCCAGGTGTGCCGGTGCCAGTTCCATTCGCTTGCCCCGGTCAGGATTGCCGATTCGACCAACGCATCACCGTAGGCCTCAGACCACAAGGCAGCGGACGACGCGCCATCCAGGACCTCGAGCGAGAACCAAACGGACATGCGGCAAGGGTACGTCCGAAAGTCTCGAGAAGCAACGCCCGGTCTGCCAGGGTCAGCCAGCCCCGCTGTGGTTGCCCTCGGCCACCCATTGGTCGAGCGCGTCGGCTTCGAGTTCGGCGTGCTCCTGCAAGCCGGAAATGATCGCCCCTTCTGCCTTGCCCCCCACGAGGGGCACACGCACAAAGACATCGCCAGTTGAGATGCGAACGGTGGTGCCGCGGGCCGGGTCGGCAGTGAGTCGGATCACACCGGAGCACCCGAACATAGAGGTGTAGTGGTCGGGAACGATGGCAATGGTGGTGCGGTGGGTCGTGCGGTCCTGAGTCGACTCCTCAACCCAGGTGAGCTTGGCCGGATCGATCACCGCCTTGACCGGTGCGGAAAGGTCGCCCGCGAAGTCGTACCGCACCCGCTGGAAGAAGCGTCCGCCCATGTCCCGCTGCTCGAGCAGCTCCGGGTGCCCCAGCTTGGGCAGCTGCCCCAACCGTTCGAGGAAGCGTGGGTCCACCAGCGCCTCCTCCACCGCATCGATCGGCGCATGCAAGTGCTGCACCAGCTCGAAACGCATCACGGCATGCTATTGCCGCCGCTATCGACCGTCAGGCACTGGCCTGGTGAGAAGCCACCAAATCGAGGAGAACCGAGCCGTAGCGGGCCACTCTCACGGCGCCCAGACCGGGGACACCGAGCAACTCTTCCGACGTCGCGGGCCGTACCGCGGCCACGGCGGCCAGGGTGGCGTCATGGAGGACCACATGCGCCGGTACTCCTGCCGCCCGGGCGGCCCCCGCCCGCCACGCCCGCAGGGCCGCGATGACGGCGGGATCGGCCGCGGCCATTTGGCCCCGGCGCAGACCGGATGCCGGTCGCCGGCACTCGGCCAACCGGTCCCGTTGGGCGGTCAGGCGCTCGCGCCACTCACCGTCGGGCGTGATCGCCGGGCGCTCACCTCCCGTCCCCGGACCGGCGATCCCCGCCAGCCAGGCCGACGGGTGGCGAGGAATGGGACGGTCGCCGAAGGTTCGCTCTCGGGCCCACGACATGTGCAACTCCTCGCCCGCGCGAGTCAGGGCGACATACAGGAGGCGGCGCTCCTCGTTGTCAGCCTCACCCGTCTGGGCGTGGACGATCGGAACCAAGCCCTCCTCGAGGCCGGTGACCCAGACCGCCTGCCATTCGAGACCCTTGGCCCGGTGGAAGGTCGAGATCGTCACACCCGGCGGTCCCTCGTCCACGCGGTCGCGGCTGGTGGCCGGGCCGAGCCAGTTCAAGAAGTCGTCGACCGTCGGGCGGTTCTCCATGCGCCGGAAGTCCGAGGCCAATCCGGACAGCGTTCGTGCCGCCGCTTCCGGACCGGCGCCGCCGCCGGTGCCGCCGGCGGTGCCCGAGCCGCCCGCGCCGGTGCCGCCGCCCACATCGGCGTCCCCGATGGCCACGTCGCCCTGAGCGCCTTCTTCTGGGGCCCGAGCCAGTTGGGCCAGGTCAGCTGCGACTAGTTCGAACGGCTGGGTCCGACGCCTGCCCACGTCGGCCAGGAGTGCCTGGATCTCCGGGTCGTCCAACAGCGGCCGGGCCCCGGCCAGCCGGTAGGGCAGCTGTGCGGCCCGGCAGGCGACCTCGAACCCCCTCACCTGGGCATTGGTCCTGACCAGGATCGCCATTTGGGTCCACGGCACGCCCGCGGCGTGGCGCTGGCGCAGTTCGGCGACCACGCCGTGGGCCTCGGCCGCGTCGTCCGGATAGGCCCGCACAGCGGCGGGCGGCCCATCGGCGCGGGACGACCGAAGCCGGGCACCGGACGAGCCGAGGACGTACGCCGCGGCCGCCACGACCTGGGGTGTGCAGCGATGGTTGTGGTCGAGGTGGATGACCTCGGTCGTGGGCCACAGTTGGGAGAGGCGGGTGAGGAGCGTCGGATCGGCGCCATTCCAGCCGTAGACCGCCTGGTTGGGGTCGCCGACGACGCACACGTCGTGCTGGCCACCGAGCCAGGCGGACAGGAGCCGGTACTGGAGCGGGTTGACATCTTGAAACTCGTCGACGAACACGTGACGCCACCGCCACCGCTGGACCGCGGCGAAGGCGGGGTCGTGTTGCAGGGCATGGGCGCACCGGGCCAGGAGGTCGTCGAAATCGGCCAGGCGGCGCCGCACCTTCTCGGACTGGTACCGGGCCAGTAGCGAAGCCATGGCCTCGGCTGGGACCGGAGGACGGCGCCGAGCCGCGTCGGCTTCGGCCGGATAACGCTCGGGCGAGATGAGCCGGGCGCTGGCCCATTCGATCTCGGCGGCCAGTTCGGGCAGGGGGGCGCGGGCGACATCGGGGCGACCAGCGACCAGCCGGACCAGCAGGCGAGTCTTGCGGTCCAGCAACTGCGGCGGGGGCTCGCCCCGGTCGGCCCAGTACCGGCGCAATTGGGCGTAGGCCACGGCGTGGAACGTCCCCGCCGTCAGCCGCTGGCGTACACCGAGGGATCGGAGCCGGTCACCAAGCTCACCCGCCGCTCGACGGGTGAAGGTGAGGGCGAGGACATGCCCGGGATCGGCGGTGGCGGTCGCCAACCGGTAGGCGATGCGGCGAGTGAGGACCCGGGTCTTGCCCGATCCCGCCCCGGCCAGGATGCACAGGGGCGACGCGTCGGTCTCGACCGCCCGGCGCTGGGCCGGGGTCAGGTCGGACAGGAGTGACGCGGTGTCCACCCCGATGAAGATACGAAGGGGGTGTGACGGGCTGGTGGATGCTCGCCAGAGAGGTGGGGAGCGGCCAAGGGAGGCCGGGCGGCCCCGCCGGCCCCCCCGCCGGCGAAGCACCCTCTCCCGCTCCCTCATACCCTTCCGGCCGGCCCCAAGTAGCCGGCGGGGTTTTGCCCTCCGAGCTCCTTGGGACCGTTGCCGTCAGGTCTGCGCCGACCGGCCGCTCCTCGGGCGCCTCGCGGCCGCTCCAGGAGCACGCAAGCGGAAACCACCCGGCTCCGCTCGCCGTCCGACGACTACCTTGACCCGCGCTCAGGGTCCGATCGGAACTGGTGGGAGGCGTGGCTGCCACCCCGGTCCTGTCTGGTCGGATCCCTCGTACGGGCTGCGACGCAGTGTGCTCGCTCAAACAGCCGCCGTCAAGGGTTCTTGCTGGCCAGATGGACAAAACCGGTTGCGACCGTCCGCCGCCCCGGGGTCAGCCGATGCTGCGACTACCGTGTCCTCTCCGACCATGCCCGATGTTCCCGGCCCCGCTTCCCGCCCCCCGCCGTGCTGAAGACCTTTGCCGGGGGGCGTCTGTTCGGTGCCAGTCACGGCGAGCTTCCCCCCTGGGTACTGGCGCTGCCCGGGTGGGAACGCACCCACCGCGACTTCGACCCCGTGTGCCAGGGTCTCGACGCGGTTGCCCTCGACCTGCCCGGCTTCGGATCCGCCCCCCGGCCGCCTGACGCCTGGACGACGGCCCAGTACGCCGATCATGTGGCTCCTGTCCTCGACGAGATGGCGCCCCAGGTGGTCGTCGTCGGCCATTCCTTCGGCGGCCGGGTGGCGACCCATCTAGCCGCCGCCCATCCCGACCGGATCACCGCTGAGGTGCTCACCGGAGTGCCCCTCGTCCGTTCGGTGTCCGGCCGCGGCCGGTCATCCCCGATGAGCCTGCGCCTGGCCAAGGCGCTGCGCCGAGCCGGCGTCCTGGGCGAGGACCGGGTCGATCGGCTTCGCCAGAAGTACGGCTCAGCCGACTACCGACGGGCAACCGGTGTGATGCGGGGGGTGCTGGTCCGGGCCGTCAACGAGAGCTACGAGGCCCCGTTGACCGCCTTTCCCGGTCCGGTCGAGCTCATCTGGGGCGCCGACGACGACCAAGCGCCGGTCGCGCAGGCCGAGGCGGCCCGGGCCAGCTGCCGCCAGCCCCACCTGCTCGTCATCCCCGGGGTGGGCCATTTCGTGCCCCGCGACCGGCCCCAGGCCATCATCGACGCCGTGAATCGTCACCGGCCGTGAATCGTCACCGGCCGTGAACGGCACGCCCGTTCACGTCGTCATGTTCGCGGCGTCGCTGTCGGCCGCGGGCCTGGCCGGGATCCGCTGGGTCCGGGTGGCCCAGCGCGAGCACTACCTGCCCGGCTCGGTCAACCGATTCGCTCGGCGCTGGTGGTCGATCGGACCCAACCGTCTTCTGGGCGGGGCCGCCCTGCTGGGCTTGGTCGGGGCGGGGGCCAAGGTGGCACCGGCCGGCGTGGTGGCCGCGGCCGCGGTGGCGGTGGGGCCATTCGGGTTGACCCTGCGAGGCCGGACCTCGCCGCTGGTGTGGACCCGGCGGCTCAAGGCCCTGGTCTCGGTGTCCATCGCGGTGGCGGCCGCTGTCATCGTGGCAGCCGTTGCCGCCGCCCCGAGCTGGGCCGTGCTCGCGGCCGCGGCTACCTTCACCGCCGTGGCGGCCCCCCTCATCGTCGATGTTGCCCTTAGCCTTACCGCCCCTCTCGAACGGCGGCTGGGCGCCAAGTTCGTGCGCCGGGCCGCAGCCAAGCTGGCCTCGGTCCACCCGACCGTCGTGGCCATCACTGGGTCCTACGGCAAGACCAGTACCAAGGGGTACGTGGCCCATCTCCTGACCGGGACCCTGACCGTCGTGCCCACACCGAAGAGCTACAACAACCAGTCGGGCCTGTCGCGGGCGATCAACGAGCACCTGCTCCCGGCGACCGACGTGTTCGTGGCCGAGATGGGAACCTACGGCCCAGGCGAGATCGCCGAGATGTGCTCGTGGGTCAGGCCCGACATTGCCGTCATCACCACCATCGGGCCCGTCCACCTCGAGCGCATGAAGAGCGAGGAGCGAATTGCCCGGGCCAAGGCCGAGATTTTCGACCACGCCCGCGTCGCCGTGGTCAACGCGGACGACCGATGGCTGGTCCCGGTGGGCCAGGAGTTCGAGGCCCGGGGGGGGAAGCTGTGGCGGTGCTCGGCGACCGATCGCCGGGCCGACGTGTGCGTGGTCCACGACGAGGGGTCGTTGCGGGTTTTCGTGGCCCAGGTTGATCATGGCCCTCGCCAGATCGCCGTCATTCCCGGCCTCGATGCGCCCGCAACCAATGTGGCCTGCGCCGTCGCGGTGGCGCTGGAGCTGGGAGTGGCGCCCGATGCGATCGCCAAACGGCTCGCCACTTTGCCGGCCGCGCCCCACCGGCGGCAGGTTTCCCAAGGCCAGGGCGGCGCCACGGTGATCGACGACACCTACAACGCCAACCCGGCCGGGGCGGCCGGTGCCCTGCACCTGCTGGCCCGCCTGGCGGGTGGGGCCGGTGACGGCCACAAGGTCGTTGTGGTCACGCCTGGCATGGTCGAGTTGGGCGACCGCCAAGACGAAGAGAACGCCCGCTTCGGCGAGCAGGCGGCCCGGGTCGCCACCCATATCCTCGTGGTCGGGCAGACCAACGCCCCCGCCTTGATGGCCGGGTGGCGTAAGGCGCCCGAGGAGGGCCGGGCCCAACTGATCCGCTGCGCCACCAGGCCGTTGGCGGTCGACTGGGTGTCGCAGCACCTCGGTCCGGGCGACGTGGTGCTGTACGAAAACGACCTCCCCGACCATTACCCGTGAGAGTCCGTTACCCGTGAAAGTCCACGACCCGTGAAAGGATGTCGGACGTGAGTGCGCCCGCGGTCGTCTTCGGCGGCCCTTCCCCCGAGCACGACGTGAGCATCCTGACCGGGCTCCAGGCGGCCCACACCCTGGCTCAGGGCGGGGCTGCGGTGATCGCCATCTACTGGGCCAAGACGGGCGACTTCTTCTCCGCCGACCCTGCGCTCGAGGGCGAGGCCTTCCTCGAGGGGGCACCCAAGGGCGCCAGGGAGCTCAAGTTGGTGGCCGGCCCGGGCGGTGGCTTCGTTGCCGGCAAGGGCGGCCTGCTGGCCAAAGAACGGCCCCTCGACATCTCGGCCATCGTCAACTGCTGCCACGGCGGCCCGGGGGAGGACGGCACCTTACAGGCCGCGCTCGATCTGGCCGGCCTGGCCTACAGCGGGCCGTCCGTGGCGGGGGCCAGCCTGGGCATGGACAAGCTGGCGTTCGGGGGCGCAGTGACCGCCGCCGGCCTCCCCGCCCTGCCCCGGGCCCTGGTCGAGCCCGGCCGGGCGGCCCCCTGGGCCACGCCGGGGCCATTCATCGTCAAGCCCCGCTTCGGGGGCTCCTCCATCGGTATCGAGGTGGTGGAGGACTGGGCGACCGCCTGCGCACTGGCCGCCAGCAGCGTCTACTTGCGCCGGGGGGCGGTCGTCGAGCCCTACCGGGCCGCGTCGTATGACCTGAACATCGCGGTGCGCACCTGGCCGGAGCTGCAGTTCTCCGCCATCGAGCGGCCGCTGCGCTCGCCCGGGTCGGCCGAGATCCTGGGCTATCAGGACAAGTACCTGGGCGGCGAGGGAATGGTGAGCGCACCACGGGAACTCCCCGCCGACATCCCGGAATCATTGGAAAAGGCGATCCGGGATGCCGCCGCATCGGTTGCTGCCCTCGCCCTGGTGCGCGGGGTGGCCCGGATCGATTTCCTGGTGGACGAAGGCAATTGGTACGTGAATGAGGTCAACACCATCCCCGGTTCTCTGGCCAAATATCTGTGGGTCGATCCGGCCCCGGTGCCGTTCGCGACCCTGCTGGCCGATCTCCTGGCCGAGGCGGGGCGGCGCCCCCCTTTTCGCCCCGACGCCACCGGGGCTGACGGGTCGGTGCTGCGGTCGGCCGGCTCCATTGCCCGGAAGCTGGGGTGAGGGCATGGCGTTCCCGACCAAGCTGCTCAACGAGGGGGAACAAGTCGTCCTCGACCTCCGCCCCCACTGGTGGTTCCTGGTGGCCCCGGTGGCTGCGGTGCTGGCCGCCCTGATCGCCACCGTGGCGGTGGCCACGCAGACGAATGTGGCCGCCCTTACCTTTGCCCTGGTCGGTCTGTTGCTGCTGACCGTCGGCTGGCTGCTGGTCCGCTACGCCCGCTGGGCCACGACCAGCCTGGTCCTCACCAACCACCGGCTCGTTCACCGCTCGGGGATCATGGCCAAGAGCGGCCGCGAGATTCCCCTGGACCACATCAACGACATCAGCTACCGGCAGCGCATCTTCGAGCGGATCATCGGGGCGGGCGACGTGCTGATCGAGTCGGCCGGCCAGCAGAGCCAAGAGGTCTTCGAGGACCTGCCCCACCCGAGCCGCATCCAGAACGAGATCTACCGCCAGCTCGAGGATTCCAAATCGCGGTTGGCCGACCGCATGGCCGGGCGCCGAGAGCTGTCGATCCCGGAACAGATCGAGAAACTGGACGAGCTGTGTCGCCGCGGCGTTATCACCCACGCGGAGTTCGACGCCAAGAAGGCTCAGTTGCTCGACCGCCTGTGAGCTCGTTGCGACGGGCGGCGGCCCTTCTGGCCCTGGCCACGGGCCTGGCCAACTGCTCGGTTCACCGCTCCGCCTCAAGTGGGCTACCTGCGCCTGACCGGGTCGTGAGCCGCACCGCTGACGTCGATCGGGGGGTCACCGCCACCTCGGTCACGCTGGGCGTGGTGGCCTACCGGCAGGATTCGTTCGCCCAGTTCGGGTTGAGCAGCCTCGGGGGCAGGCCGGTGGCCGAGCTGCTGAAACCGCTGGTGGACGACCTCAACACCCGTGGCGGCATCGCCGGTCGGCGGGTCAGCGTGGCGGTGTCGGAGTTCAGCCCCCTGGTTCCGGCCGAGGCCCAGACCGCCTGCGTCGATCAGGCGGGTGACAAGAAGGTCTTCCTCACCCTGGCCGAAGTGAGCCTGACCGACGACGCCCAGGAACGGTGCCTGGCGTCGCGCCAGACGCCGGTGGTCACCAGCAACTCGTCCTCGCAGACCGACCTGGCCGCCGACGCGGGCTGGGTGCACCAGATCGCGATGTCCAAGGACCGCATGTTCAAGAACTGGGTCGACTGGCTTGTCTCGTCGCGAACCGCTACCCCCGCGTCCAAGATCGGCCTGGTGCACGCCGACACCGCCGAGGACAACGCGCTCGTGACCCAGGTGTTCGTGCCCTACCTGCGTCAGCGGGGATTGAGGGTGGCGGCCCAGGCCGGCTTTTCCGGCGTAACGATCGCCTCGGTGGCCAGCGACTCCCAGGGCGCGGCCCAGCGGTTCCGCGATGCCGGCGTCGATCTGGTCCTGCCCGACCTAGACTTCCTGCGGGTCTTTCTCTTCCTTCAGGCGTTCGCGGCCCTCGGGTCGCAGGCCCGGTTTTCGGTCAGCGACCTGGGCCAGGTGTCACTCGGCGTGGCCACCAGCTTCTATCCCCCCTCCTTTGCCGGGACCCGGGGGATCACCGCCTACACCGGCGATCTCACCGGCGGCGGTCACGGCACGGTGTCGCCCGCCCTGCAGACCTGCCTGGACGTGTACCAGTCGGGGGGCCGGCAATTGCCTCCGTCGGGGCTCGAGCGGCTGGCCGACGAGCTCCAACTGGCGCAGTTCTGTGAGGAGCTGGCCCTGGTGGCCCACGTGGCTTCCCTGGCCGGGCCGCACCTGAACCGGGCGTCGTTCGTGGCCGCCTTCGACCGGGTCACCGGGTGGTCGGACCGGGTCGCCCTGACCGGACCGCTCAGTTTCGGACCGGGGAAGTACGACGGCGCCGACAGCTACCGGCAGATCGAGTGGCGGGCCGACTGCGGTGCCGGCGAAAGCTGCTACGCCGAGCTCGCCCCCTTCGCCCCGGGCCGGTAGTGACCAAGGTGGGCCGGCGGTGAAGGGTCGGCCCGAGCCGTCGGCGGCGGCGTTGTCGGTGCGGGGGCTGGCCGTGGCCTTCGGCCCAGTCGAGGTGTGCGCCGGTATCGACCTGGAGTTGCCTGAGGGCTCGGTCGGGGCCCTGGTCGGGACCAACGGGGCGGGCAAGTCGTCCATCCTGCGGGCCCTGGCAGGGGTGATCCCCTCCCGAGGCAGCATCCGTCTCGGCGGAGAGGAGATCTCGGGCCTGCCGCCCCGGGCGCGGGTCGGACGGGGCTTGGTCCTGGCCGCCGGTGGCCGGGGGACGTTCTCCACATTGACCGTCGAGGAAAGCCTGGCGCTCGGGGCGCGCCAACGCCACGGGCCGAAGGGGGCGGTGGCGGCCGTCGAGGAGGCGCTCACCCTTTTCCCCCTTCTGGCCTCTCGGCGCCGCCAGCGGACCGGCACGCTGTCGGCGGGGGAGCAGCAGCTGGTGACATTGGCGCGGGCGGTGGTCGCCCGGCCCCGGGTGCTTCTGGTCGACGAGTTGACGTTGGGCCTGTCGGCCACGGTGGCCGAGGACGTGGGCCGGGTGGTGGCGGGGCGGGGGAACGTTGTGCTTGTCGACCAGTCGATCACCCGGGCTCTCGGCTTGGCGTCCTGGGCGTGGTTCCTGGCGCGGGGCGCCATCGGTTTCTCCGGTCCCGCGGCTGACTTGGCGGGGCGGCGGGACCTGTTGCAGCCGGTCCTGCTCGGGTGACCGTCGCCCTGGTCACCGTCACGT
Organism: Actinomycetota bacterium; assembly: GCA_030947025.1. GTDB lineage: Bacteria > Actinomycetota > Acidimicrobiia > Acidimicrobiales > Palsa-688 > JALYXV01. Next base: position 12,296 of record JALYXV010000081.1, read on the forward strand.
TGAACACCGTGGTGGCCGGGCTGATCACCGGCGTCGGGGTCGGTGGGCTGGCCGCGGGGCTGGTACTGGCGTATCGGGCCAGTCGGGTCCTCAACCTGGCCCACGCCGAGCTGGGCGGGGCCGCCGCCGCTCTGTGCGCCTGGCTCGTGGGGCCGGGCGGCCTTCCGTTCGCCGCGGCCGCCGTGGTGGCGGTGGGGGCGGCCGCGGTGACCGGGGCCCTGCTGGAGGTGGTCGTCGTTCGCCGGGTCGGAGCTGGCTCGGTCGCGGCCGCCGTGGTTGCTACCGCCGGGGTGAGCGAGCTGTTGCTGGCCCTCAGTTTGGTGGTCATCGGGGGTATCGGCGATCGCCGTGGCTACCCGATCCCGTTCGCGGCGGCCGTCTCGCTGGGCCACGGGGTGGTGCTGCACGGCGGCGACCTGGCCATCATCGTGATCGTTCCCGCCCTGGCCGTGGCGCTGGCTGCGGTGCTGCGCCGGAGTCCCTTGGGGGCTGCCATCCGGGCGGCCACTGACAATCCGGAAGCGGCCCGGCTGGCGGGCGTGCCCGTGGCCACGCTGTCCGCCCTGTCCTGGGCGGCGGGGGCCGCCCTTTCGGCCGTGGTGGTCATTTGCCTGCTGGCGGGGCGGCCCATCGTGGGGACCGAGGCACTGGGTCCGGAGGTGCTGTTCGAGTCCATGGCGGCGGCCTTGGTCGCCCGGTTCGAGCGCCTGCCCCGCGCTTTGGCCGCGGGAGTCGCCATCGGGGTCGTCGACCAGGTGGTGCGCTACAACTGGCCGGGCGGTGTCCATGACGTGGTCCTGCTCGTCCTCGTGGCGGGCGCGGCCATGGTGGTCTGGCGCCGGCCGAGCACTCGGGGGGAGGACGACCGGTACTGGCTGGCGGTACCCGTCCTCCGGCCTTGGAGTCGGTCCCGGGGCCGGCTTGGGGTCGGGGCCGGAGGGGCGGCTGCGGTGGCGGTCGCGGTCGCGGTCGCGGTCGCGGTCGTTGTGGTCCGATGGGCCAGCAACCGCCAGGCCCTGACGCTGACCGAGATCGCGGCCTACGCCATCCTCGCCATCTCCGCCACCATCATCGTCGGTGGGGCGGGCCAGTTGTCGCTCGGGCAGGTTGCCTTCTTCGGCATCGGGGCGGCGGTGTCGTACCAGCTCTCGGTGTCGGCCGGCTTTCCGTTTTGGCTGGCGTTCCTGGCTGCGGGGGGCGGTGCGGCCGGCGCCTCGGTTCTCGTCGGCGTGCCGTCCCTGCGGGCTCCGGGGCCGGTCTTCGCTGTGACCAGCTTGGGCTTCGCGTTGGTCGCAGCCGGCTGGCTGCTGGGTCGGCCGTGGCTCATCGGGGCGGGGGTGACTGTTCCCCGACCCATCCTCGGTCCGGTGGACCTGGCGGCGGAACGGTCGTACCTCGGGTTCGCGGTGGTGGTCCTGGCCGGCGCCATCTGGATCGCCCGCAACCTGCTCGGGCGCTCGCCGGGCCGGCGGATCGTGGCGGTGCGGGACAACGAGCCCGCGGCGGCGTCATTCGGCGTGCCGGTGGCGGGGACGAAACTGCTGGCATTCGCGGTGGCGGGATTTTTCGCCGGCGTGGCCGGGGCGGTGTATGGGCACGGACTGCAGTCGTTGAGCGTGAACGACTTTCCCGTCGCCTCGCCCGGGTTGCAGATCGGGGCGGTCGACAGCCTGCGCATCGTGGCCATCGCCGTCATCGGTGGGCTGGGATCGATTTGGGGCGCGGTCGTGGCCGCCGCGCTCGTCGTCGGAGTGGACGAGCTCACCGACAGCGTGGCGTTGCGGCTGGCGACGACCGGCACGGGCCTACTGGTGGTGCTCATGCTCGCGCCTCGCGGCCTGGCCGGCCTGAGTGGCCTGAGTGGCCGGACTGGCCTGAGTGGCCTGAGGGGCCTGAGTGGCCGGACTGGCCTGTCCGGGCGTCCCGGCTCGGTTTGCGCCTGGTTCCGCCGTCGATCATCGCGATCGGCGCACAGGTCTGGACGCGGCGGTCAGGCGGGGTGACCGGGGCGTGACCGTCGTGTTGCGGGCCGAGGCGCTGGTCGTGCGCTACGGGGGTGTGGTCGCCCTCGACGGGGTTGACCTGTCAGTCTCATCGGGCGAGGTGGTGGGGCTGGTGGGAGCCAACGGCGCGGGCAAGACAACCCTCCTCGACTGCCTCTCCGGTCACCTCCGGCCCGTCGGTGGGCGGGTGTGGTTGGGCACCTCTGAGATCAGCCGGTTGGGACCGGGCAGGCGGGCGCGCCGAGGCGTGGTCCGGTCGTTCCAGGACGCCCGGCTGTTCCCGACCATGCCGGTCGGCGACGCCCTGCTTCTGGCCCAGGAGCGGGTCAGTGGGAGTGGGGCGGTGACCAGCCTGCTCGGATGGCCCCCCTCACCGACACGGGCGCGACGGCGGCGGGCCGCGGCCGAGGACCTGGCGGCCGGGCTGATGCTGGAACCGTTCTTGGGCCGGTTGGTGGGGGCGTTGTCCACCGGTGACCGCAAGCGCCTCGACCTGGCCTGTGCCATTGGGCTCGAGCCGCGGGTGCTGCTGCTGGACGAGCCCTCGGCGGGGTTGGCGGCGGCCGACCTGCAGGGACTGGCCGCCCGGCTGCGGGGCGCGGCGGAGAGGAGTAGGGCGGGGGTGGTGATGGTCGAACACGACCTCCCGCTGGTGTGGAGCGTGGCTGACCGGGTGGTGGTGCTGGACAGCGGGCAGGTGGCGGCGGCCGGTCCACCGGCGGAGCTGCGGGGCCACCCGTCCCTCGCGTTCGGGCGCCTGGGCTGACTGGGTCCGTTGGTCCGTTGGTCCGCTCGTTCGGCCGGCTGGGTCCGCCGGTCTGCTGGGCCGCTGGGGCGGCTGGTTCGGCCGACTTGGTCCGCTGGTCCGCTGGGCCGCTGGGCCGCTGGGCCGCTGGGTCCGCTGGGTCCGCTGGGTCCGCTGGGTCCGCTGGGCTGCTGGTCCGCTCGTTCGGCCGGCTGGGTCCGCCGGCTAGGCGCTTTTGTTGTGGCAAACCCACAGCCGGTGTGGGATCTGCCATAACAAAAGCCGGCGGGGTCAGCTCTCCTCGAACAGGTCGTCGCCCCGCCGAAGGCGGGTGGCGATGCGGACCAGTTTGGGAAGCTCCCGCCGGGTCGGAGTGTGGGCGGCCAGGAAGCGTGCGGCTCCGGCCAGCAGCTGGGCCTGCGGCTCGGACCCGTCGGGCCACGCCTGGGCCTGCCGGGCCGCCGCTTCCACCGTCTGGAACCAGTGGAATGCGGCATCCTCGGCGATCAGCGCGTGCCCGAGCGCGGCGATTACGGGGGCCGGGTCGCCGTGCTCACGCAGCCACGCGTAGACAATCCCTCCAGCCCGGTCGACCTGGCCTTGAGAGTCCCAGCAGCCTTGGAGGTCGCCCAGCTCGGCTTGGGCAACGGGCACCAGCCGGGCCGCGGGCACGTTGAGGAACCGGTCCAGGAATACCTTCAACGCCCCGTGCACCGCGCCCCGCAGCAACTCGGCCGACGGATACCGGGTGAGGGCTTGGTGGACGGCGTTGGCGTACGTGAACCCGTGGTGGACGACGTCCCAGTCGCCGTGGTCGTTCTGTAGATGGAAGCGAGTGATGCGCAAACCCGCCGCCAGGGCCACGGCCCGGCCCGCCTGTTCCGGCGTGAAACCGCCCACCAAACCGTCGAGTAGCCCCTCCACCGCATCGGCCGGGTCGTCGGCGGCCGGGGAGCCGACCAACCGCCAGGCCAAGGCCACCACTTCCTCGTCGGGCACCCCCGGCCCTTTGAGGAAGACGTCGGCGTCGGCCGCCAGTCGCTCCGCGGCCGACCGGGCCAGGCCGGCCAGGTTGTGGGGATGGCGCCAGGACCCCTGCTCCTCCGACCGCCCGGCCGATGCCGTCCCGGAGACCAGCGTCGGGAGGACCGCCCCTGCTGCCCCCCAGCCCAGAAGGTCCAGGGCTTCAAACGCCTTGTTGGTGAAGTCCAGCGTGTGGCCACCGTCGAGGAACAGGTGGTCGGTCGCGGCCGCCATCATGAAACGCTCGGTGGCGGCGCGCTCGTCTTCGCCGCGGGCGATGGCGGTGATGAGGGCGCGTTCGGCCGCGTCGTCGGTGCGGGTGTCGATGAACCGCCGGTACCATCCGGCCAGCCGGTCAAGCGTGACGGTATTGGTCGCCAACGGCGCAAGCGGCGCCAGCGGGAAGCGATCGGCGTGGCCCCGGGTATCACGGGACAGGAATGCCAGCCCCTGCACGACGGCCAGCGGGCGATCGGCGGGGTCGAGTTGGGGCAGCAGGTTGGCCATGGCGACCAAAACCGTCAGACCCGAGCCCCACCCCTCGCGTCGATGGGTTGTCCCGAAAGCCACGCCCCGGCGGACCGCCTCGACCGGCTCCGCGCCCGCGTCGAGCAGCCCGAGGACCGACTTGGCCATGACCAGCGAGAATCCCTGTTCGAGTCCTTCGTCCAACCGGGCCAGCAGGGCGGGCGTGGGGTCGGTGGCAGGTGGGTTCAGGACCACCACCCGGCCGCCGTGGATCTCGACGGTGTAGGCCCGGACGTCGTCGGCGAAGGGATCAAGGGTCCCGCCCGAGCACAGGTCGAAACGGGCGTGGTGCCAGTGGCAGGTCAGCAGTCCGTCTTCGACCGTCCCCCGGTGCAGAGGGAAGCCCAGATGGGGACAGCGATCGTCCACTGCATAGGCCTTGCCGCTGTGCCACAGCACGCATACCCCGTGGCTACCGACCTTGATGAGCAGCATCCCGCGAGAGAGGAGTTCCTCTACCGAACCAGCATCCACGCCGTCGATCACGTCCATGACGGGATCGTACGCCTCGGAAATGGGTTCAACAAGTAAAGGCTTGTTATTTCCCCCGAGCGGTTAGGATGGCGGCCGTGGGGACCACCACCGCCACCCAGTCGACGACACGGCGGGCCATCCTTCTGACCATCAAGCAGCATGGCGAGGCCCGGGCGGAGGAGTTGGCGGCGATTCTCGGAATCACACCGAGCGCCATTCGCCAGCACCTTGGGGCGCTGCTGGGCGAAGGTCTGGTCGCCATCCGGGAGCAGCGGGGCGGCGCAGGCCGGCCCAAGCATGTGTATTCCGTGACGACCAGGGCCGAGGTGTTCTTTCCGAAGACATATGGCGAACTCACCTGCGAGTTGTTGGAATATGCCGCGGCCGAGGGTCCTGGCACGGTGGACCGGCTGTTTGAGCGCCGGCGCCATCGCCGGTCGGTCGACGCTGAGGTGCGATTGGCGGGCAAGGATTTTGGCGATCGCGTGGCCGAGATGGCGAGGATCCTGGATGAGGATGGCTATCTGGCCGAGGCAGTGGAGTGCGACGACGGTGAGTGGCGCATCGTCGAGCACAACTGCGCCATCCTCGAGGTGGCAATGCGCTACGGCCAGGCCTGCTCGAGCGAGCTCGGATTCCTCCGGGACGTGATGCCCGACGCCGAGATCGATCGGGTCTCGCACATGGCCTCGGGACAACATCACTGCGCCTATCGGATTCGGCCCCGCGAGACGACCGGTGCCGGCGCCCCGGCCCGTTGAACTGAGCTGATGGTTGATCTCGGCTGGCTGGGGATTGCCGACTGATGCCGGGACCCCTCGAGGGGTACCGGGTGGTCGAGGTGGCGGGCATCGGCCCGGCACCGTTCGGAGCCATGATGCTGGCCGACATGGGGGCTGAAGTCATCCGGATCGACCGGCCTGACACGGTCGTCCCCGGCTCGCCTGGCCCGCCGTCGTGGGACCTGCTCACCCGGGGCCGACGGTCGGTCGTGGTTGATCTCAAGCACCCCGACGGAGTGGCGGCGTTGTTGACCCTGGTGGCGGGGGCCGATGCCCTACTCGAGGGGTTCCGCCCAGGCGTAGCCGAACGGCTCGGGATTGGTCCCACCCCGTGCCTCCAGCGAAACCCCCGACTGGTGTATGCCCGCATGACCGGATGGGGCCAGGATGGGCCCAAGGCCAACCTGCCCGGACACGACATCAACTACCTGGCGCTGTCGGGGACGCTTTCGGCCATCGGCCGCCAGGGCGAGGTACCCGTGCCGCCCCTCAATCTGGTGGCAGACTTCGGCGGCGGGGGACTGCTGCTGGCCTTCGGCGTGGTGTGCGGACTGCTGGAGGCCGGAAGGTCCGGCCGCGGCCAGGTCATCGACGCAGCCATGGTGGACGGGGCGGCGCTGCTGGCGACCATGGTCCACGGCTTTCGGTCCGCCGGTCTGTGGCGGGACGAGCGGGGGACGAACCTGCTCGACACCGGCGCCTGGTTCTACGAGGTGTACGAGACGGCCGACGGTGGCTACCTGGCGGTCGGCGCCCTCGAACCCAGGTTCTGCGCCGAGCTCATCCGGCTGTCCGGCCTGGGCGACAGCGGCGACAGCGGCGAAAGCGGCGAAAGCAGCGAAAGCGGCGAAAGCGGCGAAAGCGGCGAAAGCGGCGTCGACCAGTTTGATCAGGCCAGCTGGCCGGCAGTGAAGTCGCGGCTGGCGGAGGTGTTCAAATCCAAGTCCCGCGACGAGTGGTGCCAGTTGCTCGAGGGGACCGAAGCCTGCGTCACCCCCGTCCTCGGGATGGGCGAGGCACCGGGGCACCCCCACAACGCGCACCGATGCACCTTCACCGACTTCGCTGGCGTGGTGCAACCAGCGCCGGCACCCCGGTTCAGCCGGACCCCCGGTACGATCGGACGCCCGCCCCCTCATCCCGGGCAGCACACCGACGAGGTGCTGGGCGACTGGGGCTTCGATCAGTCCGACATCGACAAGCTCAGGACGGCGGGAGCGATCAAGTAGCGATCCAGCAGCGATCAACGAGGGAGTGACCTGACTATGGCGACCACGGTGTTCTTTCATGCCCACCCCGACGACGAGTGCATCCTCACGGGCGGGACGATGGCGCAACTGGCTGCGGCCGGTCATCGGGTGGTCTTGGTGGCGGCAACTCGGGGCGAGCAGGGTGAGGTGGCGCCGGGATTCCTGGCCAACGGGGAAACGTTGGGCGAGCGACGGACCAAGGAGCTCGAGGCCGCGGGCCAGGTGCTCGGGGTCAGCCGGCTTGAGTTCCTGGGCTACACCGACTCCGGGATGATGGGATTGCCGACCAATGACGCACCCGCTTGCTTCTGGCAGGCGGAAGTGGAGGACGCGGCGACGCGCTTGGCGGCCATCCTGAAGGAGGAATCGGCGTCAGTTCTCGTCGTGTACGACGACCACGGCGGCTACGGCCACCCCGATCACATCCAGGTTCATCGGGTGGGGGTACGGGCGGGTGAAATGGCCGGCACCCCTTCGGTGTACGAGGCGACAATCGACCGCGACCGGGTCATGCGGATGATCCGCGCGCGCGGCGCGGTCGAGGGAGCGCCCGACCTCCCCGACCTCCCCGACATTGACGAGAACTCCGACTTCGGCGTGCGGGCGACCGAGGTGACCACTCGCCTCGACGTCGGCCAGCACGTGGTAGCCAAGCGCCAGGCGATGAGGTGCCACCGCAGCCAGATCGCCGACGATGCGTTCTGGTTGACCATGCCCGACGAGCAGTTCCAACTGGCCTTCTCCGAGGAGCAGTACATCCATCGAGGGATGCCGGCGGGAACCACCGAATCAGGCTTCGACCTCGGCTGATGGTGGGCTGGACCCACACCGGATACGCCCAGCGGATCATCTTCGGCCTTGACGCCATCGACGGGGTTGACGACGTCGTAAAGGAGGCCGAGGGACGAAGAGTCATGCTGGTCACCACGACCGGCCGGCGCCAATCCGAGGCCGGGGAGCGGCTCGCCGGGATCCTGGGCCGGCGGTTGGTGGCGGTGTTCGATGGTGTCCGTTCCCACGTTCCGACCACCGCGGTGCAGGAGGCCCTGCGGTTGGCCGAATCCGAGGACATCGATGCCATCGTCTCCTTCGGCGGGGGTTCGTGCGCGGATCTCGGCAAGGCGGTGTGCTTCTTCACCGAGCAACGGGTGGGACGGCCGGGTAGGTCCTTCCTGGATCGCCCGACCCTGGCTCATGTCGCTATCCCGACGACATATTCCGGCGCCGAGCTGACGCCGTTCTTCGGCATGACCGACGAGGCCGCCCACCGGAAGTCGGGTGCAGGCGGCCCGACCATCGCGCCGGTCGCCGCCATCTACGACCCGGTGGTCACGCTGTCCACTCCGGCACGGGTTGCCGCCGAGACCGGCATGAATGCCCTGGCGCACGGAGTTGAGTGTGCCTACTCACCGGCTCGCACACCTGAGGCGGAAGCCATTGCCCTGGCCGCGGTCCGCCGGGTAGCCACGGCCTTGCCCTCGGTGATCGACGACCCGGCCAGCCTGGCGGCCCGAACCGCCATGTTGGAGGGCGCGGTTCTCGGTGGGCGATGCCTGCAGAACGCCACCATGGGCGCCCATCACGGGCTGGCCCAGCTGCTGGGCGGCCGCACCGGCCTGGCCCACGGCCTGGCCAACGCCATCCTCCTGGCCCACGTGCTGCGATGGAATGCGGAGGCTGTCCCGGCGGCCGCGGGCCGGATTGGCGAGGCCTTGGCCGAGGCCGCCCAGGCCGCCGGCCATGCTGACTCGGCCGCCGCCGGCCATGCTGACTCGGCCGCCGGCCATGCTGACCCGGTTGACGCGGCCGACGCGGTGGACCGTCTCCGGCGCCGGGTCGGGCTTCCCGGGCGGCTCTCCGATGTCGGGGTGACGCCCGAAGACATCGACGCGGTGGTCTGCATGAGCTCCAGCAATGCCAGCGTGGGCAACAATCCCCGCCCGGTCTCTCCTGAAGATGCTCGCTCGATTCTCGAGTCGGCGTTCTAGCGGGCCCAGGCGTGTCGCTGGCTCGCGCCCTTGTCATCTTCGCGGTCGGACTGGCGGCCGGCACCATCAACACCATCGTCGGGTCGGGCTCGCTCATTACCTTCCCGACCCTGTTGGCCCTGGGTTATTCCCCCGTCGTAGCCAATGTCAGCAACACCGTCGGGCTAGTGCCGGGCTCGGTGAGCGGCGCCATCGGTTACCGGCGGGAACTGGCGGGGCAGCGCTCCCGCCTGGTCTTCCTCGGAATCGCCTCAGCCGCGGGCGGCATCACGGGGGCCGTCCTGCTCCTGGTTCTTCCCGGCAGCGTCTTCCGGAGGATTGTTCCGGTCCTGATCCTGGTGGCCTGCGCCCTGGCGGCGGCGCAGCCCCGGTTGTCGGCCCGGCTGGCCCGGCGGCGGTCGGCGTCGGAGGAGGCGGGGCCGACCCATGGGGGGCCCGCGCTGTTCGGGACCGTGTACCTCACGGGGGTGTACGGGGGGTACTTCGGGGCCGCCCAAGGGGTGATCCTGATCGCCCTGCTCGGGATCTTCCTCGAGGAGGACCTGCAACGGGTCAACGCGGCCAAGAATGTGCTGGCCGCCCTGGTCAACGGGGTGGCCGCGCTGCTGTTCATCGCCGCCGCCCATGTGGCCTGGGGGGCGGCCGGCGCGCTGGCGGTAGGCGCGACGATCGGTGGCCAGGTCGGGGCCAAGGTGGGCCGCCGGCTGCCCGAGGCGCTCCTCCGGTGGATCATCGTCGCGGTCGGCACTGCGGTCGCCGTCCGGTTGCTGGTCTGAGCGGCGTCGGAACCGTTGATGGTGGCGGCGTCCCCTGTACGCTCAGCGGCGTGTCAGTGGTCAAGATCAACGCAATTGACGTGCCGGTACAACGCAGCGACGAGATGGCGGCGCGTTTTGCCGCTCGGGCCGGGCAGGTCGAACACATGGATGGGTTTGAGGAGTTCCGCTTGCTCCGGCCGACCGACGGGCGAACGACCTGGCTGGTCTACATCCGTTGGCGGGACGAGGATGCCTTCCAGGCGTGGGTCGGCTCGCAGTCCTTCAGTCGAGGCCACGCCCAACCGCAGGGCGCGGGCGGCCCGGTCGTCACCCACAGTGCCCGCTGGGAGTTCGGGCTGGCCCAGGAGGCAGCATCGAGGCCGTGAGCCGGCCGTGAGCCGGCCGTGAGCCGGCCGTAGGTCCCGCGTCATGTTCGTGGCATCGCTGCTCGACATCCACGTCGCCTGGGCCTGGGTCCTGATCATCAGCAATGGCCTGGCCGGGGCGTGGTCCCTGGCGGCCCACTGGGTGCCGGGGCTGCGCACCCGGGCGCTGTGGTGGTTCACCGTGTTCGCTCAGCTGGCGGTGTTCATCCAGGTGGCGCTCGGCGTGGGCCTGATCGCGGGACAAAAGTTGTCGGCCCCGAAATTCCATCTGTTCTACGGGTTCGTGGCCATCGTTGCGGTCGGGATCCTGTACAGCTACCGGGATGCGCCGTGGATGCGCAACCGCCTGTACCAGTGGTACGGCGCCGGTGGGCTGTTCGTGATGGGCCTCGGAATCCGGGCCCTGCTGGTGGCCCGGGCCGGAGCTCGCTGAGAGCGCCCGTCGCCGGCACGTCAAGGCGCTTTAGGAGAGGTGAACCACCGGGCAGGTCAGGGTCCGGGTGATGCCGTCGATCAGCTGGACCCGGCTCACGACCATCTTCCCGAGTTCATCCACGGAATTGGCCTCGGCTCGGACGATCACGTCATACGGTCCGGTGACGTCGTCGGCCGATACCACCCCTTCGATCGTGGCCACTTCGTTGGCCACTTGGGCGGCCTTGCCGACCTCGGTCTGAATGAGGACGTACGCACTGACCGCCATAGGCTCCTCCTGGCTGGCTGGGCGGGCCGAACGGGAAGGCATCGTAACCAGCCTGAGCCCCCGCTCGCTTGATCCGAGCACTGGCATAGGGTGAACGCCGCCACTCATCGAAGCGGAGCACTCCTTTGGCCACCCCCGCCACTACCCCGCCCACTCCTCTTGTCCCTCGCCGGGTCTTGTTTGGCAACCCTGAGCGGCTGAGCCCTCGTATCTCCCCCGACGGCAGGAGCCTGGCTTGGATCGCCCCCGATGAGGGCGTCCTCAACCTGTGGGTGGCGCCGCTGGTGGACATCAATGCCGCCACCGCCGTGACCAAGGACCGTGAACGCGGCATCCGGACCTTCTTCTGGGCTCACGACCACCGCCATCTGCTGTACCTGCAAGACACCGGTGGGGACGAAAACTGGCGTCTCCACGCCGTCGACCTGATCGATGGCGGTGTCCGCGACCTGACACCGTTCGACGACGTCCAGGCCCAGGTGGTGGAGGTCGACAAGAACTTTCCCGACCGCATCCTGATAGGGCTCAACCGGGACAACCCCCAGCTCCACGACGTATACAACCTCGAACTGGCCCCGGGAGAGCTGACCAAGGTGGCCGACAACCCCGGCTTCGTCGGTTGGGTCGTCGATGCCGAGATGGGCGTTCGGGGCGCCGTCGCGCCGACCCCGGAAGGCGGCAGCCGGATCATGGTGCGCCCGTCACCCGACGAGTCCTGGCAGGTCCTGCTCGAGGTGCCGCCCGACGACGCTCTGAACACCGGGCCCGTCGCGTTCAGCGCTGACGGCCGCAGGCTGCTGGCCGAGAGCTCGGTTGGGTCCGAGACCGGCCGGCTGCTGTGGATCGACACCGCTTCAGGCCAGAGCGAGGTGGTGGCCGAGGACCCGACCTACGACGTGGCCGGTGTCCGCATTCACCCCGACACCCGCCAGGTTCAGCTCGTCACCTTCCAGCGGGAACGGATGGACATGGTCGTGCTGGACCCTTCCATAGAAGGCGACATCGGAGCGCTGGCCAACTACCACCCGGGCGAGCTCACCTTGCTCAGCCGGGACGACGCCGACGCCGTCTGGCTGGTGAGCTACACCGAGGACGACGGCCCGGTGCGATACGTCGCGTGGGACCGGGCCAGGCAGGAGGCGACCCACCTGTTCGACCACCAGCCGGCATTGTCGGAGTACCCGTTGGCCCACATGGAGCCGTTCGTCTTCACCGCCCGCGACGGCCAGACGATCCACGGCTACCTCACCTTCCCCCGGGACCTGGAGCGCCGCAACCTCCCCGCCGTGCTCAACGTCCACGGCGGGCCCTGGGCTCGCGACTCGTGGGGCTACAGCCCCGAGGCGCAGTGGTTGGCCAACCGGGGCTATCTGTGCATCCAGGTGAACTATCGCGGCTCGACCGGTTACGGCAAGGGTTTTGTCAACCTGGCCAACAGGCAGTGGGGCGGCACTATGCACGACGACCTGCTCGATGCGGTCGCATGGGTCGTCGACCGCGGGTATGCCGACCCCGAACGGGTCGCCATCTACGGTGGCTCCTACGGGGGGTATGCGGCGCTGGTGGGGGCGGCGTTCACGCCCGATGTGTTCCGGTGCGCGGTCGACATCGTGGGCCCGTCCAACCTCAAGACCCTGATCGAATCGATCCCGCCCTATTGGGCGCCGCTGGTGGCCCAGTTCCACACCCGCGTCGGAAATCCCGAGACCGAGGCCGACTTTTTGTGGTCGCGTTCACCATTGTCGAGGGCCGACCAGATCCGCGTCCCCCTGCTCATCGCCCAGGGCGCCAACGACCCTCGGGTCAAGCAGGCCGAGTCGGAGCAGATCGTGGCGGCCTTGAAGGAGGCCGGGATCGACTACGAATACCTACTGTTCCCCGACGAGGGCCACGGCTTCGCCCAACCAGAAAACCGCCTGAAGTTCTATGCCGCCGCCGAGGCGTTCCTGGCCCGCCACCTCGGCGGCCGAGCCGAGCCCCCCGAGCCCGAGACGCCCGAGCCCGAGACGCCCCAGCCCGAGACGGCCCAGCCCGAGACGCCCGAGCCCGAGACGCCCGAGCACGAGACGCCCGAGCACGAGACGCCCGAGCACGAGACGCCCGAGCAC
>JALYXV010000086.1 GCA_030947025.1 Actinomycetota bacterium
CTCCGGCGGCTTCGGGCTCCCGGGGGGCTCCCCCCCGGACCCCCTGCTAACGCCCTCCGCTTCGCTCCGGTTGTTCTCGGGACGACATGACCACGATCGGATTCGACGACGGGCGTCAACAAGGCCACCACCAAATTTCAACCCGCACTCCAGTGGCCCACCAGATAGCCCTGAAACTCCAAACCGACCCACGGAAGAGTCAAAAGACCCCATAATGTTCAGTGCACCGGGCGGCCGCGCATGCCCCACAACGCCGGGATGGGGCTACGAATGCAGGGGCACCTCGAAGCCGTCCTCCTTGAGCAGTTGCACGGCCACGAAGGTCCCCAGGGGCGTACCACGCAGGACCTCTCCGTCTCGGACCACCACCCCCAGTTGGACGAGCTTGTCGATCACCGTCGTGGTGTCTTCGGCTATGGCCTGGTCGATGTCTGACGACGTCCCGCCGTCGGCGGAATCGAACGTGAGCAGTTCCTCCTCTTGCGAGCAGAGCCGCTCGACGACGTGGTTGAAGGCGGGAGGGTTGCTGGCGGTGTTAGCGAGCACGATGACATCGGGGATTGCGGCATCGACAGTGGCGCCCCACGGCGGCCCGTTGCCACCCGGGTCGGCCACGCCCAGCTCGAGCATGGCGTCGAAGGCGGCCCTCCAGGCGCCCAAGGCATCCGCGTGCATGTTGTGTCCTTGGGCGGTCTGCAACAGCTTCTGGCCTCTTCGCTGAACGAGGCCGGCTGCCGATGCCCACTCGGTGAGGAGGACCACCTGCGGGTGATACGGGCTCTGGTCATCAGCTTCGAACCATTCGTCAGGATCGAGGCCGAGCTTGCGGGCCAGGTCCTCCTGCTCGGAGGTCTCCAACTCGCCGTCGCCGCCCAGACGGCGACCGGTGCCAACCCAATCCACGAACACGCTGAGCTGCACTATCGCCGGAGCGGTGCGGGCGGCGGCGGCCAGGTCGTCGGCTGGCGCGAGGCGCAGCGGCGATACCGTGAAGTCCTCGGGCAGGTCGAGTCGTCCACCGAGATCGATCACGATGCTCGGGCTCTCCCACGCCTCGTCGTCACCGAATGCTCCGAACCGGCCCCGGTTGCGGCTGTCGCTCACCGATCTCACGCTTACACACTTCGAGCCATGCCGCCACGGCGAGGACCGAGCGCAGCGGCGCACGTCGAGCACCAGGATGCTCTGCCACCGGTCGACCGTGCGACGCGAACCGCTTGGCAGTCAGCGGCGCCCGAACCGCTTGGCGTGGAGCTCCTCGATGAACTGGCCCAACGGCACCTTCCACGGCTCCTGGCGGTGGTTGTCCAGCGAGCCCAGCTTTTTCGGGTTGAGTCCCAGCTCCTGCGCCATAGCCACTTGGCGCTCGGAAAGGCGATGTCGACGCCGTGCCACCCGCCACGGATTCGCCGCAGCAGGGTTGGTAGCTGTCTTCTTGGCCAAGTTGACGCTCCGTCGGCCGTGTACGCCCTCAGCGTCGCCACTGCCGGTAGGCGTCGATCCACTCCCAGCCCTCGGGCGCCTCGGCCGGCACGGGCAGGTCGACGACGGCGATCCGCTGCCGGTTCGTGTCTCGAGAGCAGATGGCAACTATGTCACCGGCGGCGTTCAGCTCGACGTCTTCTACTGTCACATCCATCCCGAGGACCTCGCTGCGATACGGCACGACCAGATTGTCCTGCATCACCGTGAAGAAGCCCACGATTGCTTCTTCCTCCCATGGCAATCGACAATTGCTTCGCCGATCAACGATCGGACGCTCGGGACGTGGCACTCAACGCCCGGAGATTACCGACCCCGCCGGCAGGTCGGCCGCCGTCGAGTCGATCCGGGCACCGGAATTCCAGTGAGCCACCGTTCGCCGTTGCGTTTCAGCGGGTCTCGCTAGCGTGGCGGGACGCGCCGAGACGGGCTGGAGAGCTATGCCGGAGATCACCTTTGAGGAGTCGTGTCGTCAGGTCCAGGCGATCACCGACAGTGTGCGTGAGAACAAGAAGAACAAGGACTGGGCTGCGGCGCTCGCCGGCGTCCAGGAGCTGCTCGGGCACCCCTGCGCCCACCACCAGGTCGTCGCCTACGAGGCGTGGGACGACATCCACGAGATCCACAAGCAGGCGGGTGACTACGACGCAGCCATCGCCGCCAAACAGGAGGCGGTCCGCGTCGGCTACCAGTCGGTGCCCGACCCCGACGCCGACATCGCGGAGTGCCACCTCCGGGCGGGACGGCGCGCCGAGGCCGACGCCCTCTTCGCCGACGTGAAGGCTCGGACACCCGACGACGTGTGGCTCTACAACGCCGCCGGGTTCTCCTACGCCTGGGCGTCGGACCCGGCCGAGGCGGCCCGCTGGTTCCGTGAGGGAATCGACGTGGCCTTGCGGACCGGCGACGCCGACCAGGTCGTGTTCCAGCTCCTCGAAGGATTGGAAGGCGCGTGGACGGCGGCGGGTCAGGCGCCCGAGCCGGGCCTGAAAGACCGGGCCGAGGCCTTCGCCGAGGCGTGGGAGCCCCCTTCAGGCGGCGCTCGTACCCGGTGGGACGACCTGCCCCCGCACGAGGATCGCCCCTGCGGGTACTGCGGCTACGACCCTGATCGCAGCTGGGCGGAGCAAGAGGAGCGTCGGCGCCGGGCTAACCGGCGGACACTCCAGGACGAGATGGCCGAAGCCCTGGCCCGACTCGAAGCCATGCCGACGCCGGACTCCCAACGACAGCCGACCCGTCTGCGGGGCGCGATGGTCCTGTCGGTGGCGTGGTTCCCCCTCGGTGAATGGGAGAAGGCGACCAGCATGTGGCCGGACCTCCTCGACGACCTTCCGGCGGAGCACTCCGACTACAGCCATCGGATCGAGGCCCGCATCAAGCGCGTCGTCCGAGCCGCCGCCGGTCACCCCATGCGCGTGTCGCCCATGACCGTCGACGGTCTCCTCGCCCACAGTATCGAGCACGATGACGATCCCGCGAAACCGGAGGCCCGCTCCTCATATGCGGCCGAGATCTCTCACCGGGGCGAAGCCGTCGCCTGGCCCCCCGGGCGGAACGCCCCCTGCTGGTGTGGCTCGGGCCGGAAGTACAAGACCTGCTGCGGCCCGATCCCACCGGCACCAAAGTGAGTCCGAGACAGGGCCCCCCGCTGGCAAGACATTGCCCAGACGGATAGGGCGTCAGAGTTCTGCCCTGGGGCGACCAGAAGATCGCCCATAACACTCCGGCGCGACGTCCCAAATCCACCCCTAAATCCCACGGGCGCCGTGACCCGTATCGCCGGTTCGCTGGCACCATTCATCGAAATCGGGGAACAGCGAGTGCCGACGTCCGCGACGTGATCAAGCGGATGACCGGAGTGACATCGTCGAAGCATGGCCGCGCGACAATGATACTTGTGGGGGAATCATCCATTCGGAACTACAATCCAAAAGTCTGACGAACGTCAGTGATGTGGCTCCTACTCTCACTGCCGCTGGTCGCCCTCGCGGGCGGGCAATGGCTTGACGCCGTCGTCGGTCGCCGCCGGCTGAAGCGATACTCGGTCGCGTGTGGCTATGTGGTGCTCCGGGCGCGTTGGGTTCCCCAATGTAGTTCGACAGGTCCAGCTCAAGGTGACCCTGGTGCGTGGCGGCGTTCCGATCACTGGGACCGCCTATCTGGGGGGTTTCTGGACCGGTCCAACGTGGTCTCGACGCATCGAGTTCGAGTGGGACGATCCACTGACAACCGGCCCGGACGGTCTCCTCGAGTAATGTCGATGACATGCGGATGTACAAGCGACGCGTCAGAAGGATCAATCTGAGTGATCTCCGCCGCTCATTGAACTATGTTGTCGGTCGCACGGATCTACGGATATTCGTGCTACCCGAACCCACCGACGGCAGTACCGAACGCGCCGGATGATGTTCGGTCCACATGGGCGGTAATGCAGCCACCAAACACCGCCCGGCCGAAGGCCACGGTGGCAAAGTGCTCACTGGTCGAATGACTCTCGAAGTTGACCATTGATCAACTCGTTGAGCCGATGCCGAAGATGCTGAACGTGAGCATCGGAGAGGCCTTCTCGACCGAGGAGCGTCCAGGTCACCAGGGATCCAGCACCGCTCGCTTCGATGTCGAATCGAATCTGGAGTTGCGGCTGGTCCGGCCAAATCGAGCTCCAAACGACGAGGCTGGGCCTCTGGTACTGGAGAACGGAAGGGATGATCTCGCCGGGGCGAGTATCGAACCATTCGCCGCTGTCGTGTCGCCGCGCATAGCGGAGGGCCTCCGAGACGACCCACGGCGGTGGAGCCTGAGTCTTGGAGCGTCGGGCGAGTTCGGCGAGTTCGTCCACGCCATTCGATGGTACGGACCTTGGCAGCCACGGGGCGTCACATACCGCCGGGGCCCCCGCGATGCTTCGCGTACCGCCCGGTGAAGCGCACAGAAGGCTGCCATCGACGGAGTGGCAGCGAGCGGACGACCATGCGAGTCGCGAGTCGCTGATCAGTCCGACGCCGGCAGCCCGGCGACCAACGAAACGTGCTCGGTGCTCTGCCAAGAGTTGCCGCCAGCCTCGGCTTGTAGGAGCCAATCACCAACAGCCAGCAGGACCCCCGACACGTGCCCCAATAATCACCGCGTCGCCAGCCCACGGAGGGCGCCCACAACGCCGGGTGAGGCGGTCCGGCTGGCGGCGGACGTTCTGTCGCTGACGCGGGCATGGGAACGCGGCAAGTACGACGCGCCATACCGCCGAATCGGGGCGTGCCCGAAGGAGTAGGGCGGTATCTGAATGCTCGCATTCTGGACCCGTCCATATGTCTGGCGTCCGTTCACGTTGGATTGGCCGTCCGCGGCGGACTGAGGCCGTCGAAGGACCCGATTCTCCAGAGGGCCGCCTAGCCCCAATACCCATAAGTTAGAGTTACACGCGTGGTATTCTTGGTGGCATGCCGCGGGCCGGGTGGGTCAAGCCGCAGGATGACCAACGGTTGTCTGATCATGTTGCGTTGGGGGTTTTGACCCGGACGTT
>JALYXV010000088.1 GCA_030947025.1 Actinomycetota bacterium
GCTCGGGCGGGTCCGGCGGCTCGGGCGGGTCGGGCGGCTCGGGCGGCTCGGGCGGTTCCCGTGGTTCCAGCGCCTCCGGCAGGGCGGGGGGGCACGGATGAAGGTGGCCATCGCCGGGGCGGGCAACGTGGGTACGTCCATCGCCTCGGACCTCCACGAGGCGGGCCATGAGGTGCTGATCATCGAGCAGGATGCGGCCTTGGTCGCCCGGCTGCGGTCCAGCCTCGAGATAACCTGGTTCGAGGGGGACGCGTGCGAGGTCAGCACCTTGCAGCGAGCTGGACTCGCCGACGCCGATGTCGTGGTGGCCGCCACCGGCGACGACGAGGACAATCTGGTGGTTTCGCTGCTGGCCAAGATGGAGTTCGCCGTGCCCCGAGTGGTGGCTCGGGTCAACCACCCCAAGAACCAGTGGCTGTTCAACGAGACCTGGGGCGTGGACGTGTCCGTGTCGACCCCGCAGATACTGACCGCCCTGGTGGAAGAGGCCGTGTCGGTCGGGACCCTGGTGCGGATCCTCCAGCTGGCCCAGGGCGACGCCCGGCTGGTCGAGGTGACCCTGGCCGAGGACTCGCCCGCCAAGGCGATGTCGTTGACCCAGCTGGAGCTGCCGCGGGATGCCACCATCGTGGCCGTCGTGCGCGACAACCGGGTCATCGTTCCCCACGGCGACACGGTCCTGTACGCCAGCGACGAGGTGATCGCGCTGGTGACCGAGGAGTCCGAGGGCGTCGTCAAGTCGCTGCTGGTGGGCACGTAGCCCGAATTGGCTCGGCTCCGGGCGCCTCAGCCCTCGAAGCGGTAGCCCATTCCCGGTTCGGTGATGAAGTAGCGAGGGTGCGAGGGGTCGGGCTCGAGCCGTCGCCTGATCTGGGCTAGGAACACCCGCAGGTAGTGGGTCTCGTCGGAGTACGCCGGTCCCCAGACCTCTTGCAGGAGGCGTCGTTGGGGTACCAACTTCCCGCGATTGCGGACCAGGACCTCGACCAGGTGCCACTGGGTCGGGGTGAGGCGGATCTCGCCGTCTGTTCCTACGATGCGCTTGGCCGCCAGGTCGACGGTGAAGTCCTCGGTGGTGATGACGGCATCAGTCTCGGGTGGCGCGGCCCGGCGCAAGGCCGCCCTGACCCGCGCCACCAGCTCGTCCATTCCGAACGGCTTGGTGACGTAGTCGTCCGCGCCTGCGTCCAAGGCCGCAACCTTGGCCCGCTCGTTCTCCCGTGCGGAGAGAACGAGGATCGGGACGTTGCTGCGCTGGCGCAGCTCTTCGACCACCGTAATGCCGTCCATTCCGGGAAGGCCAAGATCGAGGACGACCAGGTCGGGGTTGAGCCGGGCCGCCAGGTCGAGGGCGGCCTCGCCGGACGGCGCCAGATCGACGTGATAGCCCCGAGCGACCAAGTTGAGCTCAAGGGCCCGAAGGATCTGGGGTTCGTCGTCGACCACCAAGACCCGGCTGCCGGCAGCGGGCGACGGGGCTCGGTCATCAGGAGCGGGAGTGACAGTCACCGGGCGGTCACGGGGGCGGTCACGGGGGTGGTCAGTTGCTTGCCCGGCTGCTCGGCGCCGGTGTCGATGCCTGCATCGGGGCCGCCCCGGTCGGCCACCCCATCGAGCGCCGTCCCATCGAGCGCCACCCCATCGAGCGCCGCCCCGTCGAGCGCCGCGGGCAGGCTGATGACACTGGTGAGGCCACCACCGGGTGTGTCCTCGAGTGTCAGCTCGCCGCCCATGGCCTCGACGAAGCCCTTGGCCACGGCCAGACCCAGGCCCACACCGTCCTTGGATGCGCCGCCACTGTCACCCAGGCGCTGGAAAGGTCGGAACACGGCGTCGCGCTGGGCTGGCGGGATGCCCGGCCCTCGATCAACCACGCGGAAGTCGATCCGGTCCCCACAACGCCCGGCCTCGACCCGCAGGACGACGTTGGGGGGCGACCAGGTGAGCGCGTTGTCGATCAGATTGGCGATGGCCCGTTCCAAGAGGGCGGCGTCGGCCACGACCCGGGGCAGGGTCTCCGGCACGTCGACGCCCACCTTGCTGGCATCGCGCGACAGGCTGGCCAGGGCGGCGTAGACGACTTCGTCTAGACCGACCGGGCGGACGTCGAGGTGGAGCACGCCTGTCTGCAATCGGCTCATGTCCAGCAGGTTGCCAACCAGGGTATTGAGCCGATCAGCCTCGTCGTTGATGGTCTCGCAGAAACTGGTGACGGCCTCGGGGGCCCAGGTGACCTCGTCGGAGAGGAGGCTGGTGGCGGCCGCCTTGATCGATGCCAGTGGGGTGCGCAGGTCGTGGGAGACGGCGGCGAGCAGGGCGGTCCGCAACTCGTTGGTCTCGGACAGCTGTTCTGCCGACGCCGCCTGGGCGAGCAGCCGGCCCTGGGCCCGGGCCAGTCGCAGCTGGGCCACGAAGGCGCTGAGCAGGCGCCGGTCGTCGGCCGCCAGTTCGTCACCGGCGAGAACGAGGACCGCACCGCCCCCGAGGGCGGCGGAGAACTGGGCCCCCTCGGGAGTGACGGGCACGGGCTCCCCGGCCGAGGCCTGAACCGACCATAGCTGGTGCGAACGCGGGCCAGCCGCCGGCGTGCCAGCCGCCGGCGTGCCTTCTTCCTCCAGCGGCGTCAGGATGCCCACGGCGTTGACGCCGAAGGTGGCGCGCAGCTCGGCCAGCAACGACGACAGCGTCTGCGTCCCCGTCGCCATGGCGCCGCCCGCCAGCCGTGCCAGTGCCTCGGACTCGCCCCTCGCCCGCGCCGTCTCCAGCCGCCGCCGGGCCGACTGGTCGACCAGGGCGCTGACCATTACCGCCACCAACAGGAACGTGGCCCCCGCCACGGCATCGCCGGCCCGGCTGATCGTGAAGGTGTGAATCGGCGGGATGAACAGCCAGTCCTCCAGCAGGAATCCCACCAACGCCCCGGCCACCCCGGGCCACACGCCGCCGATCGCTGCGACCGCGATGGCCCCGACCAGCAACACTGGCAGCGTTCCCACCACGTCCATCGAGTCCCGGAGCGGCACCATGGCCAGGGCCAGCAGGGGGACTCCGACCACGGCCGCGAGCCATCCACCCCCCACTCGTCGCCGGGGCACGGGCGCCAACCGGCCCCGTTTGGGTAATCGCGGTAGCCGGTGGGCCGCTCTGGTGTCGTCCTCCGTGTCATCGGCCCGCTGCGAGATGATGTGGACGTCCATGCCGTCGGCGGCCCGGATCACCTGGTTGATAACCGAGCCATGCCACATCTCCGACCAACGCGACCGCCTGGTGGCGCCCAACAGCAGCTGGGTTGCGTTCTCGGCCTGGGCGAACTCCACCAGTGCTTTGGCCACGTCCGTGCCGGTGATCTCCTCGTACCGGCCGCCCAGCTCCTGCAGCAGCGTCCGGTGCTCGTCCAGCAGGTCGGTTGACGGCCGGGTCAGGCCGTCCACGGAGCGGATGTGGACCCCGACCAACTCGGCCCGGGCCCGGCTCGCCATGCGCGCCGCCCGGCGGATCAGCCGCTCACCCTGGGGCGAGCCGGTCAGGGCGACAACCACCCGCTCCCTGGTCTCCCACGGCTTGGCGATGCCGTGGCGCTCGCGGTAGTCCTGTAATCCCTCGTCGACCTTGTCCGCCACCCAGAGCAGTGCCAGTTCCCGCAACGCGGCCAGGTTGCCCACCCGGAAGTAGTTGCCCAAGGCGGCGTCGACCCGCTCGGCGGTGTAGATGTTCCCATGGGCCATGCGCCGGCGCAGCGACTCCGGTGCCATGTCGACCAGTTCCACCTGGTCGGCGGACCGAACCACCGAGTCGGGGATGGTCTCGCGCTGGGCGATGCCGGTGATCCGCTCGACCACGTCGTTCAGCGACTCCAGGTGCTGGATGTTGACGGTGGAGATGACCTCGATGCCCGCGGCCAGCAGTTCATCGACGTCCTGCCAGCGTTTGGCGTTGCGGCTGCCCGGGATGTTGGTGTGGGCCAGTTCGTCGACCAGGACGACCGCGGGCGTACGGGCCAAGATGGCGTCGACGTCCATCTCCTCGAACGGCTGGTCGCGATACTGAACGGCCCGGCGGGGAACGACCTCGAGATCCCGGAGCTGGGCGGCGGTGTTGGTCCGGCCGTGGGTCTCCACGTAGCCCACGACAAGGTCGGTGCCCCGCTGCTTGCGCCGCCAGCCCTCGTTCAGCATGGCGTAGGTCTTGCCCACCCCTGGGGCGGCCCCGAGATAGATGCGCAGCTTTCCCCTGGCCATGCCACCAGTGTGCCGCCTCCGTCAGGGGTCGGCTGAAACCTCGGCTTAACCGACTATGCCGGCCATGCCAGGAGCTGTTGGTACAAGTCGTAGGTGGCCCGGTCGAAGGCAACCAGCCGGACCAGTTCGAGCCCGAGCGGCGACGACGCCAGGCTCGATCGGATGGTCGAGACGGCAACCGAAGCGGCCGCCGCGGCCGGATACCCGTAGATACCCGTCGAGATGGCGGGAAAGGCGATGGTGCGAGCGCCCAGCTCGGCCGCCACGGCGAGCGAACGTCGGTAGCACGAGGCCAGGAGGTCCGCCTCGCCGTGGTCGCCCCCCCGCCAGCGGGGCCCGACCGCGTGGATGATCCACTGGGCCGGCAGGTTGAACCCGGGCGTCGCCTTGGCCTCGCCTGTCGGGCAGCCCCCGAGCGCCTGGCAGGCGGCGTGCAGCTGCGCCGCCCCGGCGGCCCGGTGGATGGCCCCGTCCACGCCGCCTCCACCGGCCAGCGACTGGTTGGCGGCGTTGACGATGGCGTCCACCTGCTGGACGGTGATATCGCCGTGAAACGCCTCGATCCCCATGACTCCTCGAGCTTCCGCATAGCACGTGGCAACGGAAAATTCATGGATACCCCTTGCGCAGGGGACCCGAACTAGGCCAAGATCACATTGGTGTAGTTACAGAGATGTCACGGCACGTCGACGTCACTTCACCTCGGTGCAACAGAGGGAGACCACCGATGGATCGCCTGCACGAACTACTGCAACAGCCGCCCAAGCCGTGGCAGCGCAACGCCAACTGCATGGGAGTCGACCCCGACTTGTTCTTCCCTGAGCGCGGCGCGTCCACTCGGGAGGCCAAGGAGGTGTGCCGGGGATGCGTTGTCCGAGAGGACTGCCTGGAATATGCCCTGGCCAACGGTGAGAAGTTTGGGATCTGGGGAGGTTTGAGCGAGCGTGAGCGGCGCCGGATTCGGCGCCGGAGGGCCATGGAGCGCCGGGTGGATGGTGTATCGGCCTCCTGAGTTCGGCCGGTTCGGCGACACGTCAGCATCGGCGCTGGCGTGGCGCCAACCGGTCCATGTCGCATCATCTTCCCCCGTCGAGGCCCGCCTGCTCGAGGCGGGCCTCGATCGTTCGTGAGCGGTCGAGGCCGAGTTCCCGCCAGCGGTGTTCGGGTACCGCCCCGAGCACCCGGGCGGGGAGCAACCCCACCAGTTCCGCCCGCTCGACGCCGGTTTGAGTGGCAACGGCATCAAAGACAGCGGCCGGCCCGACCGATTGCGGGTCGATGAGGTTGCACGAGACCTGGACGCCGTCACCCACCTGCAGCCCGAGCGCCCGCACCGCCGGGCCCCGCAGGCCGGCCGCCAGGCGGCGGGCCAGCTCGAGGTCGGCGTCATCGCGGTCAAGCCACAGGTTGTAGGCGACGAGGACCGGCCGGGCGCCCACCGCCGCCGCCCCAGCGGTGGGATGGGGGAAAGGGGGGCCGGTGTCGGGAGCGAGCGAGTGCCACGCTTCACGCCGGATCTGAGGGAGCGTCCGCTCCGTGCCGTAGAGAAAGCAAGGAAGCCCCAGGTCCGCCCCCGCCCAGCGGGCGAAGGCAGTGCGCGCCTCGAGCGAGGTGGCCAGCGGGCCCGGTTCCAAGGGCCAGCCCGACAGCGCCACCCACGGAACGACATCCAGCACTCCGATCCGGGGGTGGGCTCCCCGGTGGGACCGCAGATCCAGCCGGTCGACGGTTGCCGCGGCCAGCGACCGCACGCTTTCCGCCAGTGCCCCGGCCGGTCCGGCCAGGGTGAAGACGCTCCGATGGTGGTCGCGGTCGCGATGCACGTCCAGCACGAGGGGCCCGGCGGCGGCCGCCAACGCGGCCAGCACGTCCGCCCGCTGGCCCTCGCTAACGTTGACCACGCACTCAAGGATGGGACTCACGGCGGCGATGTCGCCATCCGGCACCGCTCGCAGCCCCGAACAGCTACCAAACCGCTACCCTGGAGCACGATGGCACTCGCGTTTCTAAATCCCGATGGGTTCGCAATTATTGCAGTCATCATCGCGGTGATCTTCGGGGCCAACAAGCTTCCGAAGCTGGCCCGGAACGTGGGCGAGGCCAGCAAGGAGTTCAAGAAGGCGCAGGCCGAGGCCGAGGCCGAAGACGCCAAGGCCAAGGCGCTCGAGGCGGCCAAGCCGGCCACGACCGACGACAAGATCACGATGAGCAAGGCCGAACTGGACGCCCTGATCGCGGAGCGCGAGGCCAAGGCCCGACGCGAGTCGGAGAGGCCTCCCGCCAACTGAGCGCTCACCCGACCGAGCACCGGCGGACTTGGACCGTGCCGGCCGAGTGGTCGGCAGACTGAGCGTCCGCAACGACCAAGCGTCCGCAACGACCAAGCGTCCGGCGTGAACCTCGGGTTGGGGCTACTTGCCCCGAGTCGGGCTGGGACGATGGGCTGAGGAGGCAACCGAGGTGGCGGCCGCGGCACCGCGACGGCGCCGGGCGATCCGCCGGCGCTCGCGCTCCGAGGCCCCGCCCCAGACGCCATGCTCGATCCGGTTGTACAGGGCGTACTCGAGGCACGGCTCCTTCACCGGGCAGTCGGCGCAGATCCGTCGGGCAATCTCGACGCCGACCCCATCACTGGGGAAGAACGTCTCGGGCCGGAGCTCCCGGCACTTGCCCTTCTGCATCCATGACGTGTCCATTCCGCCTCCGTGCGCCCAATCGGCAACGATGGACGACCATTTGGGGTTGCTTCGAAGAATCTTCATTCCCCTTCCCGGGATGGATTACGGGTGAAATAGTGGATCTGGATTGAATGACATGAGGAGACGAACAAATTCATGAGCACCACCGGTGAACCTTCCTCGGCGGGCACGCGTACCAGTATGCCGGTCGAAGGTTCGACGGACGAATCGGTAGACCCGGTTCCCGGGTCGACCACCGTCCGCTTCCGCCGCCCGGCCGGGGGTGATGCTAGCGCCCGCCCGGACGTAAACGGTCCAGGCACCTTGCGGTCGGGCGCCGGTCAGCCGGGGAGCGGATACCCCGGGACATACCCGGGGGGATACCCGGGGACAGCGGCTCCCGCCCCCGCCCCCGTGGGTCCGCAGGCGCCGACCTACCCCTCGTTCGTCTACCCCACCGCGGCACCTCTGCCCCCACAGGACCCCTTCGGTTACCCCTACCCCTATCCCGGCCCCTCGGTGCCTTCGACCCCCGCCGGGGCGCCGGGCCCGGCCCGGGGCCGCCGGCCCAGCTGGGTGATCGTGGCGCTGGTCGCCGGGCTGATCGGCGCCCTGGTGGGCGGCGGGGTCGGTGCTGTGGTGGCGGGCCGCAACCAAAAAACCACCGTCCTGCGCCAGGTCATCCAGCCCAACTCGAGCATCCTCACCCATCCCGCCACGGTGCAGGAGGTGCTGGCCCTGGTCCAAAACGCAGTCGTGTCGATCAGGACCAACATCGGGGCGGGCACCGGGATGATCATCACCCCCGACGGGGAGGTGGTGACCAACAACCACGTCATCGACAAGGCGACCAGGATCACCGTGACCCTGTTCAACTCGAGCGTGGCCCGCCCCGCCACCCTGCTCGGTCATGACGCCACCAACGACGTGGCC
This sequence comes from Actinomycetota bacterium, assembly GCA_030947025.1. Taxonomy (GTDB): domain Bacteria; phylum Actinomycetota; class Acidimicrobiia; order Acidimicrobiales; family Palsa-688; genus JALYXV01. The sequence continues at coordinate 7,850 of JALYXV010000088.1, forward strand.
GTCCTCAAGGTGGACAACGTTTCGGGTCTGCCCACCGTGACCCTCGCCGACTCGTCCAAGGCTCAGGTCGGCGACGATGTCGTCGCCATCGGCAACGCCCTCAACCTCCCGGGCGGGCCGACAGTCACGGCCGGGATCATTTCCGCCGTGGGCCGTACCCTCCCCGACCCTCGCCAGCCCCAGAACCTGATCCAGACCGATGCGGCCATCAACCCGGGCAACTCGGGTGGCCCCCTGGTCAACTCCCGGGGCCAGGTGCTCGGTATGAACACCCTCGTCATCCAGTCGGCCAGCGTCGGGGAGCTGGCCCAGAACCTGGGCTTCGCCATCCCGGTCAACAACATCAAGCCCCTCATCCCCGACCTGGCCAAGGGGATCAGCCGCAACCCCGGTTACCTGGGCGCCAGAGTCGGTGACATGACGCCGCAGATCGCCCAGCGGCTGGGCGTCAGTGTCGACACCGGCGCCTACATCTCCTCGCTGGACACCAACGGCCCCGCCGCCTTGGCCGGCATGCAGGCCAACGACGTCATCACCCAGTTCGACGGGAAGCCGATCAAGGACAACACCCAGCTCGTCACCCTGATCCGCGCCCACCAGCCCGGGGACAGGGTCCAGGTCAGCTACGTTCGGGGGTCCACCACCCATACCACCACCGTCACCCTGGGATCAATCCCAGCAACCCCGTAGCCCGCCCCGAAACAATCCGTTTTGTGCAAATTGAGTACGTATACGGTCACCGATTTGCACACAACGGTTTCGCCCGGCCGCCACGCGCCGGGCGACGGTTAACCTGAAGCCGATGTCAGATCCGCAACGCGTCGAAGAACAACCGCAGCCCCCGAGAGGCAGCGTCCGAATCATGTACCTCGGGCCGGTGGCGCCCCACTGGCGGGTGGACTCTGATTTCGGCGATCGCAATCTGATCGAGGACTTCCGCCAGCGGGCCCTGGCCCGGCTGGTGCTGCTGCCGCCCCACGACCCCCAGTTCCGCCGCAACCGCGAGCGGGTGGTCCGCGATGCCGAGCGGGAAAACCTGCTCCTCGAGTGGGACCTCGGCCTTCCCGAAGAGGAACTGGCCGAGTAAGCCCGGCCCCCGGCCCCCCGGCCCCCGGCCACCCGGCCCCCCGGCCCCCCGGCCCCCCGGCGGGCGCAGGCCCGCTGGAGACCCGAACCGGACTACCGTGCCTGTAATGGCGACGACGCACGCCGACGATCCCGTCGACGCGGGCGAACACGCGGTTGCCTCGGCCGCCCGGCTGGGCATTGCGGTGGCCGGGGCCCCCGGTGGCGCGGCCGTGGCCACCGTCACCCTTCCGCCCCCGGGAGCGGCCGAGGACCAGGCCCGGCGCTACATCAATCGCGAGCTCTCGACCCTGGACTACTTCAGCCGGGTGCTCACCATGGCCGAGGACACGTCGGTACCCATCCTGGAACGGGCCAAGTTCCTGGCCATCTTCCAGGGCCTACTGGACGAGCTGTTCGAGGTGCGGGTGGCAGGCCTGAAGGATCAGCTGGCCGCCGGTCTCCTCGGCACCGACCCGGCCGGGCTCTCGCCCGCCGATCAGCTCCGCGCCATCAGGCGGGAAACCGTCAGCCTGGTCGATCGCCGGGTCCGCGCCTTCGTCGACCAGGTCGTCCCCGAGCTGGATGAGCAGGGCATCCGGTTGTCCAGCTGGGACTCCCTGAAAGACGACGAGCGGGCCTTCATCGAAGAGGTCTTCCAGGAACGGATCTTTCCCGTCCTGACCCCGCTGGCCGTGGACCCCGGCCATCCGTTCCCGTACATCTCCAACCTGTCGCTCAACCTGGCCGTGATCGTGTGCGACCCGGTCACCACGGCCCGCCGCTTCGCCCGGGTGAAGGTCCCCCCGCTGCTACCCGGCTTCGTCGTCACTCCCGACGGAGAACGCTTCGTCCCCCTCGATCACGTCATCGCGGCCCACTTGGGCGCCCTGTTCCCGGGCATGGACATCGAGAGCTACCACCCGTTCCGGGTCACCCGCAACGCCGACCTGACCCTGGAGGAGGACGAGGCCGACGACCTGCTGGAGGCGGTCGAGATGGAGCTGCGACGCCGGCGCTTCGGCCGGGCGGTGCGGCTGGAGACCGACGAGGCCATGACCGACGAGGTCCGCCAGCTGCTGTGCCGGGAGCTCGACCTGGCCGACGACGACGTCTATGTCATCAAAGGCCCGCTCGACCTGTCGGGACTGTGGGCGGTGCACGCGTTGGAGCGCCCGGACCTGAAGGACGAGGCGTTCACCCCGGTGACGCCGCCCCGCCTGACCACCGCCGAGGACGAGCCGGTCGACATCTTCCAGGCCATCCGCGACGGCGACATGCTGCTCCACCACCCCTACGACAACTTCGCCACCTCGGTGGAGGCGTTCATCAAGCAGGCCGCCCGGGACACCGACGTGCTGGCCATCAAGCAGACCCTGTACCGCACCTCCGGCGACAGCCCCATCGTGAAGTCCCTGATCCGGGCGGCCGAACGGGGGACCCAGGTGGCCGCCCTGGTCGAGCTCAAGGCCCGGGGCGACGAGGCCGCCAACGTGGCCTGGGCTCGGCAGTTGGAGCAGGCGGGGGTCCATGTCGTCTACGGGCTGATCGGGTTGAAGACCCACTCCAAGACCGCCCTGGTGGTGCGCCAGGAGGACGACGGGATCCGCCGCTACTGCCACATCGGCACCGGCAACTACAATTCCCAGACGGCCCGGCTGTACGAGGACCTGGGGCTGTTGACGGTCGACCCCGAGGTGGGGGCCGACCTGACCGACCTGTTCAACTCCATCACCGGCTACAGCCGGCGCACCGAGTACCGCCGCATCCTGGTGGCGCCCCTGTCGCTGCGGGCTGCCATGGTCGAGCGGATCGAGCGGGAGGCGGCCCGGGGCAACGACGGCGTGCTGATCTGGAAGTTGAACAACCTGGTCGACCCGGGCATCATCGACGCCCTCTACGCCGCTAGTCAGGCCGGCGTGCGGATCACCTTGATCATTCGGGGGATCTGCTGCCTGCGCCCGGGCGTGCCGGGACTGTCGGACAACATCGGCGTCCGCAGCGTGGTGGGCCGCTGGCTCGAGCACTCACGCATCTACTTCTTCGGCCAGGACGGGGGAAATGGCCCGGCCCGTGATACCCCGGCCGCCGATGGGCGCAGCGACGGGGCTGACCGGGGGCCGGACGAGGATCTGGACATCGTCAGCAATATCCCCACGGGTGGTGAGTACTACATCGGTTCGGCCGACATGATGCCCCGCAACCTGGACCGCCGGGTCGAGGTCGTGGTCCCCGTCAACGACTGCGAGGCCCGCCGGCGGCTGCGGGAGATCCTGGCGGTGGAGTTGGCCGATGACGCCCTGGCCTGGGAACTGCGGGGCGACGGCACCTGGGAGAAGGCCGAGCCCACGACCGGCTTCAACGCCCAACGGCATTTCCAGGAGGACGCCATCGAGCGGGCCCGCCGCCAACGCGAGCCCCATCCCCTGAACCCCCTGGGCCGGGGAGTGGGGTGAGCCCGGACGGTCCCGTCCGGGCCGCGGGCGGCGTGATCTGGCGGCCCTCGGAACGGTCGCCCGGCCAGGTCGACGTGGTGCTGGTCCACCGGCCCGCCTACGACGACTGGAGCCTGCCCAAGGGGAAGGCCGATCCGGGTGAGAACGATGAGGACACGGCCCGGCGCGAAATTCGGGAGGAGACCGGGCTGGAGACCGAGTTGGGGGTCGAACTTCCGAGCACCCACTACCTCGACCGGTTTTCCCAGCCCAAGGTGGTCCGGTACTGGGCCATGGTTCCCGTTGGGGGTGCGCTGAAGGCCCACCACGAGGTGGACGACGCCCAGTGGGTGCCGCTCGACCGTGCCCGCCAGATGCTCTCCTACCCGCGCGACCAGGCCGTGCTCGACGCCCTCAGAGAGGCGATCTCCCCCCCCGACTGATCAGATGTTCTGCGGCAGCAGGCGGATGGCGTTCTCGAAGAGGAACCACAGCGGGACCAGGCAGACCGGGATCCCCGCCAGGAACGGGATCCACTTCCAGTACCGCCGCCGGGCCGACCACAGCCGCACCCCGAGCCACAGGACCACGAAAATCAGGCCGTAGAGGAGGGTGGCAGGCCAGGCGCTGTGGTCTCCGTTGCCCAGCGTGATCGCCTTGACCGCCGCCACCGGGGGGGCGATCGTCTTGGGCGGGGCGACGGGCAGGTCGGTCAGCTTGGCCACCACGATCAGACGGGTGGTGGCGGAGAAGCGGGGGTTGCAGGTGGTGAGCGTCAGGCGGTTGTCCGGCGTCGGGCCGATAACGCCGACGTCGGTCGGCTTCACGACCTCGGAGTGATCCACGGTGTAGTGGAACGCGCCCTTGCCCGTCGTTATGAAGATGTCGTCGCCCGGGGCCACCTCGTTCAGGGAGTAAAACGGGGCGCCATAGGTCGTGCGGTGACCGGCGATGGCCGAGTTGCCCGGCTCACCAGGCAGCGGCGTCCCCGGATAGTGGCCCGGGCCTTGTTTCAGGGCCTCCTCGGAGATCCCCTCGACCACGTACTTGTCCACCCCGAGCTTGGGGATCCTCAGATGGGCGATGGCCGTGCCCTCGGGCGCGCCTGGTATGGCTGCGTCCGGGGCGCCCAGCGTCGGGCTGTCCGACGCGGGCACGGTCGGGGCCGGCGCGGCCGGTGGTTCGTGGAACTGGTGTTTCAGCTTGCTCTGGCTGCTGGCTTCGGCGAAGCCCGTGCCCCACAGTTGGTAGACCACGAAGAGCAGCACGATGATGCCGGCCGTGATGAGGTTGAAGCCGATCTCCCGGATGGTCTTGCGGACCGGGCCGAGCGGTGGCTTCCAGGAGGCGTGCGCCGGTCGGCGGTGCCGACGCCTCGGAGGGGGTTGGTATCCCCCCTCGTCGGGGACGGCCACGGGATCAGAACCGGTGAAATCGTCGGTGGTCGTGGCCATCGTGGGGTCAGTGTAGGCGTCAGTGGGGACCGCGGAGCGGCACCAAGTCTCCGGCGAAACGGGCAAATCATCCAAACGCGCATTGGTGTGAGCGGAGCGGGGCCAGGATGCAAGACTGTGCTTTGTGACGCTGCTGCTCATCCGCCACAGTCATGCGGGCAGCCGCAAGGACTGGTCGGGGGACGACCGCCTGCGCCCGCTCTCGGCCAAGGGCCGCCGCCAGGCCCGGGCCCTGGTCACCCAGCTGGAGCCGTGGGCGCCTTCCCGGGTGCTTTCCAGCCCGTACCGCCGCTGCATCGAGACGGTGAAACCGCTGGCCGACGAGCTGGGCCTCAAGGTCGAAGAAGTCGACGAGCTGGCCGAGGGGGCGGGTCACGAGGCGGTGGCGCTGGTGCGTTCGCTCCACGACAGCCACGTGGCCCTGTGCACCCATGGCGACGTGATACCCGAGATCCTCGTGGCCCTGGCCGACGAGGACCGCCTCGACCTGGGCCCGGCCCCCCGCCAGGCCAAGGGGTCGACCTGGGTGTTGAACTCCAAGAAGGGCAGGTTCCTCACCGCCATCTACGTGCCACCCCGGCATTGAGGGCGGGCGGCGGCGTGGGTCGGGGCGACTGCTCCGGCGCCCGAACGGCCCGGTCCGCTTCGGCCATCCCGGGGCGCCCTTTCCCCTGACCGCGATCAGCGTCAGCCGAAACGGCCGGTGATGTAGTCGTCGGTGCGCTTGTCGCGGGGTGTGGTGAAGATCCGGTCGGTGCGGTCGTACTCGACCAGCACGCCGCACCGGGTGCCCTTTTCGTCCACCTCGGCGGTGAAGAAGGCGGTGCGGTCCGACACCCGGGCCGCCTGCTGCATGTTGTGGGTGACCACGATGATGGTGTAGGTGTTCTTGAGTTCGCAGATGAGCTCTTCGATCCGGATGGTGGCGATGGGGTCGAGGGCCGAACAGGGCTCGTCCATCAGGATCACCGATGGCTTGACGGCGATGGCCCGGGCGATGCACAGCCGCTGCTGCTGGCCGCCCGACAGCGAAAAGGCGTTCTCCTTGAGCTTGTCCTTGACCTCGTCCCACAGCGCCGCCCGCTGGAGCGACTCCTCGACAATGTCGGGCTGTGCCGAGCGGGGGTAGCCGTTGACCTTGGGCCCGAAGGCGACGTTGTCGTAGATGGACTTGGGGAAGGGGTTGGGTTTCTGGAACACCATCCCGATCCTGCGGCGCACCTCGATGGGATCGACCTTGGGGTGGTACAGGTCCTCGCCGTGAAAGGTGATCCGGCCCTCGAGGTGGGCGCCGGGGATCAGGTCGTTCATGCGGTTGAAGCAGCGCAGCAGGGTGCTCTTGCCGCAGCCCGACGGCCCGATGAGGGCGGTCACCTCGCGCGGCCAGATGTCCAGCGACACGTTGCGCAGGGCCCGATACGAGCCGTAGTAGAAGCTGACGTCCTGGACCGAGAAGACCGGCAGGCCTTCGACGGGTTCGTGTTGCTCCTCTCGGGCGACACCCACCTCGGGCTTGCGGCTGAGCCCGGCGGTCGCGGCCGCAGGGTCGATCACTTTGGGGTCGATCACGTCGGAGTCGATCACGGTGGTTTCGTCGGGCAATTCCCTACCTCGGGCGGCGGGGGCGGCAGGCGGGCGGTGTCATCATTCTCGCGGTCCTCAGAAGATACAACCGCAAAGTCAGCGCCCGACCGACCCCATCCGGCCCCCGCCTTCTGATGTTCAGCTGGTGTTTGCCGTGCGTTCATCTCAACCTCGTTGCCGCTTTACCGGTGGTTCCTAGGGTTCATCGCTGTTCCGAGCAGCAGCTTGCGCCCCGGACCCATCCTGGAGGACCTTGTATGACCAGACCATTGCCCCGTCGAGGCCGTCCCGGCCAGCGTTGGGCCGCCGTGGCAGCCGTCGCCGCCGTGGGTTTGGTCGCCGGAGCGTGCGGCAAGTCGAGCACCACGTCGCCGACCACGACCACGGGGGGCGGTGCGACCACCACCACGATCAAGCTGGCCGCGACCGAGCTGAACGGGTCGGGGTCGACGTTCCAGCTGGCGTTCGACCAGGAGGCCATCCAGCAGTTCAAGTCCACCTATTCGCAGGTAAAGATCGGCTACCCCGGCGGTGGCTCCACCAAGGGCCTGACCGACCTGCAAAACAAGTTGGTCCAGTTCGCCGGTACCGACGCGCCCATCAAGGACTACACGCCCTACGGCGGCCCGAGTGCCGTGCTGTACTTCCCGACTGTGGCTGCGCCCATCACGGTGGCGTACAACCTGAGTGGTGTCTCCAAGGCGCTCGTGTTCAGCGCCACGACACTGGCGGGGATCTTTGCCGGCAAGATCACCAGCTGGAGCGATCGAGCAATTGCGAACGACAACCCGGGCGTGACCTTTCCCGGCACCAAGATCACACCTGTGCACCGTTCCGACGGCTCTGGGACGACCAGGAACTTCACCCTCTACCTGTCCAAGGCCGACGCGGCCGACTGGACCTACCCGCCCTCGACCACGTTCCCGACCTCCCTGGGCGGCGCCACTGGGAGCGGCAACCAGGGCGTGGCCCAGACGGTCCAGATGACCGACGGGAGCGTCGGCTACGTCGACTACGCCACCTCCAAGGCGGCCAGCCTGACCGTGGCCTCGGTCAAGAACAGCGCCGGTCAGCCCATCGCCCCGACCTTGCCCGCGGCATCGGCGGCGGTGGCCGGGGCCACGGTCAACGCTGACCTCACCTACGACCCCACCGGTGCCAATGCGCCCACCGCCTACCCGATCACCTCACCGACGTGGATCGTCACCTACAAGACCCAAACCGATCACAACCAGGGTCTGGCCCTCAAGACCTTCCTCGGGTTCATTCTGACCACGGGTGAGAGCCAGATCGCCAGCGCCACCGGGTACGCCCCGTTGCAAGGTGACCTCCTCACCAAGGCCCGGGCCCAGCTGGACAATCTGGTCGTCCCGTAGTGGCGCCGGGCGGCCCTAGGGCTGGTGGCCCGCCGGGCCGGGGGTAGCCTCGGCCAGGTCGGGTCCGGCTCATCTCCGGTACCCGCCCCGCGCCCCCGCCGCCCGCCCCTCCGCCCCCCCGCCCCGCCCGTCATGCGCCCTGGATGCCGCCGATGACCACCACCGAGATCCGCCCCGACAACCCACCCGCGGCGCCTCCGCCTCGCCCGACGCTGAAGGCGAGCAGCCCGCGGGTGGCCGACAAGACCTTCCGGATAGTAACGCTGGCCTGCGGCTTGGCCGTGCTGGCGATCCTGGCCCTCATCGCCGTCTTCACGACCAACAAGGCATTGCCGGCCTTCCGGGTCGAGGGCCTGAACTTCCTCACCAGTCGTAACTGGAATCCGGACCCGGCCCGGCCCCATTTCGGGGGCCTCGACTTCATCTTTGGCACCTTCCTCGTCTCGGTGATCGCGCTCACCATTGCGGTGCCGATCAGCCTGGGGTTGGCACTGTTCCTGACCGAGGTGGCGCCGCGGCGGCTGCGACTGCCCGTCGTGTACCTCATCGACCTGCTCGCGGCCATCCCATCGGTCGTGTTCGGCCTGTGGGGCATCCTGGCCCTGCAGAAGCCGCTCGGGCACTTCTACGGGCGGGTGTCGAGTTTCTTCGCCGGGGTCCCCGTCCTCGACCGGATCTTCCGGGGATCGTCGGGGAGGAGCTTCTTCACCGCCGGGCTCATCGTGGCCATGATGATCACGCCGATCATCACCTCGCTCACCCGTGAGGTGTTCGCCACCGTTCCCTCCGACCAGAAGGGGGCCGCCCTCGCCCTCGGCGCTACTCGGTGGGAGATGATGCGGACCTCGATCCTCGGCTATGGACGCTCCGGGGTAGTGGGGGCGGTGATGCTGGGGCTGGGCCGGGCTATGGGCGAGACGATCGCGGTGGCGTTGGTGATCGGGTCGATCCCGTCGATCACGTTGAGCTTGTTCCACCCCGGTGATGCCATGGCCGCGGTCATCGCCAACCAGTTCGGTGAGGCCCAGGGCAACTTCCAGGCCGCCCTGATCGGCTTAGGCGTCGTGTTGTTCGCCCTTACAATCGTGATCAACATGGTCGCCCGGTCGTTCGTATCCCGTACCGAACGGGCGATCGGGCCGGCATGAGCCCTCGGCCGCCGCCGCCGACGACTTCCTCCTCGCTGCCGTCGTCGCCGTCGGCCTCGTCGTCGAGCTTGATGGCGTCGTCGATCCCGCCCGGGCGGCGGTTCCGCAACCAGCTGGCCAGCGCCCTCATCTTTCTCACCGTGGTGGTGGCCGCCGTTCCCATCGTGCTGCTCATCGTCTACGTGGTGCGGCGGGGGGGACCGGCCATCAGCCTCAAATTCCTGACCAAGCCCATCCCGCCGCCGCTGCGCAAGGGCCCGGGCATGGGCCCGGCCATCGTCGGGACGATCGTCATCACGTTCTGGGCCACCGTCATCGCCGTCCCGCTCGGCATCCTGGGTGCCGTCTACGTGACCGAGTACGGCGCGGGCAACCGGCTGGCGCGGGTGATCCGGTTCATGAGCGACGTCATGGCCGGGGTTCCGTCCATTGTTATGGGCCTGTTCATCTTCACCGCTTTCACGCTCCGGACCCAGAAGCTGTTGGGCATCGGGGGTTCGCTGGCGCTGGCGTGCCTGATGCTGCCGATCGTGATCCGGGCGACCGAGTCGATGCTGTCGCTCGTTCCCAGGGAACTGCGGGAGGCCAGCTACGCCCTGGGCACCACCAAGTCCCGCACCGTGCTGACGGTGGTCCTGCCTGCTGCCCTGCCGGGTATCACCAGCGGATGCCTGCTGGCGATCGCCCGGGCCGCGGGGGAGACGGCGCCGCTGTTGTTCACCATCGGGACGCTGCAGGCGGGGGCCAACTGGAACGCCTTCAAGGGCAGTAACACCACCCTGTCGGCACAGATATTCGCCAACGCCTCGCAACCCTTCCAGGGCGCCCAGTTGCGGGCCTGGGGCGCGGCCCTGACCCTGATCGTCATGGTGCTGGTCCTGACGACCGCGGCTCGGATCGTCTCGTCCCGGTTGTCGGTGAAGGCACCCTGATGTCTCGGTTGGTTCTGATCCCGCCGGCGAGGGACGGCTGATGCGCGCCGCCATGCTCCGGCGGATGGCGGCGGCGCTGGCCCGGCTGGATGCGGTCGTAGGGGCACCGACGGGCGACCGGTCCGACGGTCGGGAGCTGCGACCCAATGGGTCGCCGGAAGCCCGGCCTGCCACCTCGGCAACCGCGGCCGCCTCGCAGGCGGGGGCGGAGGCCGATGCCACTTCCAGAGGCGCCCCCCTTTCGGGCGCCCACCCCTCGAGCTCCGTCCGAGCTGCGTCGGCCGGCGGGACGGGTACGGCCCTCGTCGCCACGCGGCCGAACGCCGGACCCAGCCGGCCGTCGAGTGGTCCGTCGGGCGGTTTGTGGAGCAGCCCGGCGAGTGCCGCGAGCACCGTCGAGCCCGCCATCCCGACCAGTGTCGACGACATGCTCGTCCTGGTGGAAGGTGCGGTCGCCCGGGCCACCTCCCGCCTGGCGGAAGTCGAGGGAACCAGCCGGCGCCTTCTGGCCGCGCTGGCCCATGTCCCCGAAGGCGTCGTGATCGCCGACCAGACGGGAACGATCGTGTACCGCAACCCCCAGGCGGCGAGCTTCGTGGGCGCGCGCCACGGTGAGGCCCTGGCCGAGCGCGCCCTGGAAGACCTCCTGGCCGCCGCCCTCAGCGGCCACAGCAACGAGGAAAACCTCGAACTGTTTTCACCCCCTCGCCGCACCCTCGCCATCCGGGCCCGGCCGCTGCTCGACGCCGGCCAGCCCTCCGGGGCGGTCGCCATCATCGAGGACGTCTCGGAGAAGCGCCGGCTGGAAGCGGTCCGCCGGGACTTCGTCGCCAATATCAGCCACGAGCTCAAGACTCCCGTCGGCGCCCTCAGCCTGGTCGCCGAGACCCTCGAAGGCGAGGACGACCCGGTTGTCGTCGCCCGCCTCTCGCATCGTATGCGCACCGAGGCCGAACGGTTGGGCCGCATCATCGAGGACCTGCTCGACCTCTCACGGATCGAGGCCGAGGAATCGCCCAGCCGGGACCCGGTGGCAGTGCACCTCGTCGTGGGCGAGGCCGTGGACCGGCTGCGACCGGTGGCGGAACACCGGGGCATCCGCCTCGAGGTCGAGGAACCACCCCGCGACCTGATCACGGGCGGCGACCGCCGGCAACTGGTCTCGGCCGTTCACAACCTGGTGGACAACGCCATCAAGTACTCCGAGGGCGGATCGGCCGTGCAGGTGCGGGTCGCCCAGGACGACCAGTGGATCGAGCTCACTGTCGCCGACCACGGCATCGGTATCCCGTCACGGGACCTCGAGCGGGTGTTCGAGCGTTTCTACCGGGTCGACCGGGCTCGCTCCCGGGACACCGGGGGCACGGGCCTCGGGCTGTCGATCGTCCGGCACGTGGCCGGCAATCACGGGGGCCACGTTTCGGTGGTATCCCTCGAGGGTGAGGGATCCACGTTCCGGCTCCGGCTGCCCGCGGGCGCCCGAGTCACAAGCCGCAATCGCAGAGACGACTGAGGGAGGCAAGCCTTGGCGGATCCGCCCACGGTGCTCGTCGTAGAAGACGAAGAGTCCTTCATCGAAGCCCTCGTGGTAGGGCTGAAGCGCGAGGGGTTCCTGGTGAAGGTGGCCCGGGACGGTGTCGAGGCCATCGATCTCTTCGACGCGGTCCGGCCCGACCTGGTGCTGCTCGATGTCATGCTGCCCCGGCTGTCCGGTATCGATGTGTGCCGCCAGCTGCGCTCCCGGTCCCGGGTGCCCATCATCATGGTGACCGCCAAGGGCGGAGAGATCGACACCGTGGTCGGGCTTGAGGTGGGCGCGGACGACTACGTCACCAAGCCCTACCGGCTGCGGGAGTTGGTCGCCCGGATGCGGGCCGTGCTCCGGCGTTCGCCCATCCCGGAGGAGTCGCTGTCCGAGGGCGACGTGCTCGAGGTGGGCGACGTCCGCCTCGACCCCGAGCGCCACGAGGTGTACGTCCGCAACCGCTCGGTGGCGCTACCCCTCAAGGAGTTCGAGCTGCTGGAGTTGTTGCTCACCAACGCCGGCCGCGTGCTCACCCGCGAGACCCTGATCGACCGGGTCTGGGGTCCCCACTATGTCGGCGACACCAAGACGCTTGACGTCCATGTGAAGCGGCTGCGATCCAAGGTCGAAGACGACCCGTCGTTGCCTCGGCGGATCACGACGATCCGGGGACTGGGCTACAAGTTCGAGGCGTCCAAGGTCTGACCGAGCGGGGCTACCAGGGAAGCCGGTCCCACAGCCGGGGCCGGCGAGCCTTGCGCCCATCGCTCGGCATGACGTCGTCGTCACCCGGCTTCCAGTGGGCGCTGGAAGTGGCAGCCCGCGGGGAGGGTGCGCCGCTGCCGTTCGGTCCTTGGGGAGTGCCCAGGAGCAATGAATCCGTGGCCCCCCCATACGGGGCAATCGCCCGAAGCGCCTCGGCTGGACCCACGTCGGCGAACCCGGCCTTACCATTGCTCGGCGGCTGGCCATTGAGGGCGCGGGTCGGGGCGCCAGCTTTCTTGATGGCGCCGGGTCCGTGGCCCGTTCCCGGTCCGTTGGCGGTGCCCGGTCCGTTGGCGGTGCCCGGTCCGTGGGTGCCGTTCGCTCCGTGCACAGGGTTGCGACCCCCGGGAACTCCCGGTCGGTAGGTGGCGTCGGATCCTTGGGGGGCGCGGGAACCTTGGTTGGATCTGGCACCTTGGCCGCCGCCAGGCGGCTCGGTGGGGCGGTGCGCCGGCTGGATCGTGGGCGGTCGAGCCCGGTTCGGGGAGGAGGCACGACCCGGAATCTCATGCGCGGCCGGGGTGCGGTCATTGGAGTTCCAGTAGGGTCCGGGCGCCGGCCCGGCCACCGTGTTGAACTGCTGCGGGCGGACGACATTGTCGGCTCCTCGAGCGGGATCGAACGGCGGCGTGGTCCCGGTCACCCGGCGCCGCAGGGGCGACTGCAGCGGGGCCAAACGCACCTTGGGCGGGTCGGGTTGGGCCGGCGCCGACGATCGGGGCGGCCCCGGTGACGCCGGGCCTCGGCCGGGATCGACCTCGGGCTCATCCTGGGGCGCGCTCACCTGGTCCGAAACAGGAGGCCCGTACACCTGGCCTTCCCCCCCCGACCCACGCGTCGGTGGCTCGAAACCGACGGTCGGGTCAACGTCTCGGGACACGTCCCGGAGCGCCTTCCAGAGATTCGACATAACTGCGTCATCGACGGATTCCACCTGGAGCTTAAGGTCCCACTTTGCGGCTGTTTTTCGGCCGTTGCGGTCCGGTTGGACCCTTTAGGCTGACAACCAGTGGATGCCCCTCTGTCCGGCTCCTCCGTGGCCGAAACGCTCGGCAACGCCTTCCGGCTGAACAGCGATCGCCAGCGTCAGGGCCAGGAGGCGTTTACTGCGTCGCCGTTCAGTCGTCTGCTGATCACCCACGTTCTGTCGCTCGGTGGCGACGCCGTCGTGACGTTGGCCTTGGCCGGGTCGCTCTTCTTCAGTACCCCGCTGCACGCGGCGCGCGGCAAGGTCGCCCTCACCTTGCTGTTGACGATTGCGCCGTTCGCAGTCGTGGCTCCCCTCCTTGGACCCATCATCGACAAAACGCGGGGTGGCAGGCGGATGATGGTGGTGGCGACGGCCCTGGGCCGAGCCGTTGCCTGCTTCCTCATGGTCCGGTACCTCAAGAACAGCTACCTGCTGTACCCGGCCGCGTTCCTCGCGTTGGTGTGCTCGAAGGGATACTCGGTGGCCAAGTCGACCCTGGTGCCCTCGGCGGTGCAGCGCCCCCAGGACCTGGTCGAGGCCAACTCCAAGCTGGCGGTCAGCGGGGCGGTGGCTGGCTTCCTCATTGCCATCCCCGGCTTGGCCATCCTCAAGCTGGCCGGAGGGCAATGGCTGCTGCGGGGTGACGCCGTGCTTTTCCTGGCCTGTGCCGCCAGCGCCCTGCGCCTGCAGATCACCGAGGAGCGGGTGGCGGTGGCCAGGGCTGGCGAGGTCGACGACACCGCCATTCTCGTGGAGGAGGGCACATTCCCCGCCGCCGCGGCCCGCCGGGAGGTTCGCGCCAAGCCGCTGCCGGCCGGGACCATCGAAGTGGCCGCCTTCGCCATGGGGATGCTGCGTTCGATGGTCGGGTTCCTGACCTTCCTGGTGGCGTTTGGGTTCCGGCACAGTCACGCTCCGACGTGGTGGTACGGGGTCGTGCTGGCCTGCAGCATCGGCGGCAACCTGATTGGCGCCGCCGTGGCCCCATGGCTGCGGACGCGCCTGCGGGAAGAGTTGATCCTCGCCGGTTCATCGGCCACGGTGGCGGTCGCCGGCGTCCTGGCCCTGTTCTTCATGGCTGTCAAGGGGCGCCCGGCGGCATCCCTGCTGGCCGGCGTGGTCGGGCTGGCCGCGGGTGCGGCCAAGCTGAGCTTCGACGCCCTGGTGCAGCGGCATGTTCCCGCCGAGTCCCAGGGCCGCGCGTTCGGTCGCTTCGAGGCGGGGTTCCAGCTGGTGTGGGTCGTTGGCGGGCTGGTGCCGGTCGTGATCCCGTTGTCACTGCGCTCGGGATTCTTGATCGTGACCCTGGCGGCCGCGCTGGCGGCGGCGGTGCATGTCGTCGGCACCCGCCTGGCCCGGCTGGGCCAGTTGCCCGCATGGTGGCCCGGCGTGCGGCCGCGGGCACAACCCCGACG
>JALYXV010000136.1 GCA_030947025.1 Actinomycetota bacterium
GCCTTCTGCCGTGGCCGCCAACGCGGCCCGGTCCCGGCCGGCCAGCACGACCGCGGCCTGGCGGGGCTGAGCCAGCCGGCGGGCAATGGCCACGCCGATGTCGGACGTGCCTCCGAGGACCAGCACCGACTGAACGTCCCCCAGCCCATCCTTCACCGGCCTCACGCCTCCCGATCGCCCCGCAGGGGCCACAACCGCCGGGCTAGATCTGAGCACAACCGGTTGTCGGGGTCGAGTTCGTGGCGGATCTTGCGCCAGCGGTCGAGTTCGGGGTACATGGCGGACAGCAACTCGGGGCGCATCCGGGAGTCCTTGGCCAGGTAGACCCGGCCGCCGGCCGCCGCCACCTCCTCGTCCAGACGGTCCAGCAGCCGGGCCAGGCCGGCCGTCGCGGCCGGCAGGTCAAGGGCGAGGGTCCATCCCGGCATCGGGAACGACAGCGGCCCGGGATTCCCCGGGCCGAAGCGCTTCAACACGGTCAGGAACGACGGGCACCGGGCTCCGCTCAAGGCCTCCAGCACCCGCCGGACCACGTCCTCGCGATCCAGCGGAACAACGAACTGATACTGGACGAAGCCGTGTCGGCCGTACACCCGGTTCCAGCCCGCCACCCCGTCGAGGGGGTGGAAGAATGCCCCGATCGACACCACTTCGCCTTCCCGGTAGCGCGGCGCCTTGCGGAACCAGGCCTGGTTGAAGGCGGCCACCGACAGGGGGTTGAGCAACCCGCTCGGGACCCAGGATGGGGCGCTCACCCGGGTCGCCGGTGCGAATTCGAGGGGCCGGGGCCGCCGGGCGGGGCCCAGTTCCGAGCGACCCAATTCTGGGAGTCCCAATTCCGGGAGTCCCCATTCCGGGAGTCCCAATTCCGGGAGTCCCAATTCCGGGAGTCCCCATTCCGGGAGTGTGGTGTGGTCCCCGCGGGTCAGGACCGACCGCCCGAGCGATCGGCCTCGGGCCAGCGAATCGACCCACGCCACCGAGTAGCGGTACCGGTCGTCGGAGTCCGCCATGCGCGCCATCACCGCGTCGAGGTCGGGCAGGCGCGACGTCTCGACCGTCATCGATGCGGTCTCGACGTGGAGCAGCCCGATCGTCGCCTCCACGATGAGGCCGGTGAGCCCCATCCCGCCGGCCGTTGACCAGAAGAAGTCCGCCAGGGCGGTGGGGGAGACCGTGATGCGCCCCAGGGCCGGAGTCTCCAGCACCATCTGCGTGATGTGGTTGGCGAAGCTTCCGTCGCGGTGGTGATTCTTCCCGTGAATGTCAGAGGCGATGGCGCCCCCTACGGTGACCTGGCGGGTGCCCGGGGTGACCATCGGGAACAGGCCCAGCGGCAGCAGGGTCCGCATCAGCCAGTCCAGGCTGACCCCGGCCTGCACCCGGGCGGTGCCGGCGGCCACGTCGAGGTCGATCAGCCGGTCCATGGCCGTGGTGAGGACCACATCCCCACCGGCGTTCTGGGCTGCGTCGCCGTAGCTGCGCCCGAGCCCCCGGGCGATGGCGCCCCGCGGCCCGGACCGGCCGAGTGCCGCTACTGCATCGGGCACCGTGGCGGGCGCGACGAGGCGGCCCGCGGTGGGGGCGGTCCGCCCCCAGCCGCTCAGCAGCGACGGCAACGAGCGCGCCATCCGCGCTAGCGGTACACGCCGAGGGTGAACAGGACCGCCCAGATCAGGGCCAGGGCGAGCAACAACCGGTCGTTCAGGACCAGATCCTCGGGCGCCCCCCCGTGGCCCTGGTCGATCAGGAGGCCGTAGCGCATCAACGCCAGCGTGAACGGCACGATGGTCAGCTGGAACCAGATGACCGCGTGCCCCTGGCCATGGGTGACGGCCTTCACGTTTTCGAAGGCCCACAAGCAATAGGCGGTGATGGTCACAGTGGCGCTCATCACCAAGATGGACTGGAGAAAGGCGGCGCTGTAGGTGGCCAGGGCGGCCCGGGCCGCTCTCTGGCCGTCGTCCAACACGGCGAGGTCGGCGATGCGCTTGCCCGAAACCATGAACAGGCTCCCGAAGGTGGCCACGATCAAGAACCACTGCGAGATCGGCACCCCCACGGCCACCGCCCCGGCGATCGCCCGCAGCACGAAGCCGGCCGCCACTGCGGCCAGGTCGAGGACCGGTTCGTGTTTCAGCCACAGGCTGTAGGCGACCTGAACCGCCACGTAGACGACCATCACCACGAGGAACTTGACCGCTACCAGGGCCGAGAGGGCCAGCCCCGCGGCCACCAACGCCCCGCCGATCGCCTGGGCCTGACCGACGCCAATGACGCCGGCTGCAACCGGCCGAAGGCGCTTGCGAGGATGCATCCGATCGGCCGCAACGTCGAGGGCGTCGTTGACGAAGTAGACGCCGCTGGCCACGAGGCAGAAGAGGACGAACGCGGCCACGCCATCGACGATGGCGTGGCGGTGGATCAGCACCCCGGCCGCACCCGGGGCTGCGAACACCAGGAGGTTCTTCAGCCACTGCTTGGGTCGGGCGGTACGCACCACGCCGCCGGCCCACGACGATCGCCACCCCGGAAGACCGGCGTCCGAATCAGCGACCGCGGTCATGTCGAGACCCACGAGGCACCATCGTAGGTGAGCCCCCGCCGGCCCGGCAGTTCAGTCCTGTTTGGAGAACATCGCCACTGCCACCGCCAGGCAGCCCAGGGTCACGGCCAGCACCAGGGCCAGCTCCACCGGTACCGGGAGCAGCCAGTGCCCCCAGCGCAGCCCGGGGTCGTAGGCCTGGCGGGCCGCGGCGCTGGCGTGGATGTGGGCGAACACCGCCCGGCGCATGGGATCCACGACGTAGGTCAGGGGGTCCACCTGGGTCAGCACGGACAGCCAGGTCGGGAGCCCGGTGAGGGGGAACACCGCCCCCGACAGGAAGAACATCGGCAGCACGACCAGCTGCATCACGACCTGGAAGGACTCCACCTGCTGCATGCGGCCCGCGGCCATGACGCCGATGGCGGTCAGCATGGTGGCGCACAGGGCCATCAGCACCAGCAGTTCGACGATGAGGACGGGATGGTAGGGCACGTGCACCAGCGGCCCCAGCAGCAGCATGATCACGCCCTGCATGGTTGCCACCGTGGCCCCGCCCAGCGTCTTGCCTGTGACCAGGGCGGCTCGCCTGACCGGCGCCACCATCATCTCCCGCAGGAATCCGAACTCCCGGTCCCAGACGATCGACACGGCCGAGAAGATGGCGGTGAACAGGATCGTCATGGCGATGACGCCCGGGTACATGAAGGTCTTGAAGTCCACGTGGGGACCCGATCCCCGGCCGATCAAGGGCGACAGCCCGCTGCCCAGGACGAACAGGAACAGGACGGGCTGGGCCAGCGACGTCACGATGCGGATGCGGTTGCGGAAGTAGCGAATCAGCTCGCGCTTCCAGACCATCTTGACCGCCCGCACGTCGGCGCGGAATGTGCCGCCGGCCAGGGAAACGCCCACCACCTCGACCGTGGCCATCAGCGACGCATCCGCATGATGGGGCTCGACCGCAGCCGCTCGTTGCCCGACGCTTCGGCGTCGCGGATGGTGCGGCCGGTGTAGCCCATGAACACGTCGTCGAGGGTCGGCCGGCTCACCCGCACCGACAGGATCGGCACTTCGAGATCGGCGAACAGCCGGGGCACGAACTCCGCCCCGGCGGTCACGTGGAAGGTCACCGCCCCCTCGCTCATGGTCGCGTCCAGCCCGAAGCGATCACCGAGGGCGGCGATAGCCGCAGCGTTGTCGGCGGTGTGCAGCTCAATGCGGTCCTGGCCCACGCTGGCCTTCAGCGCCTCGGGTGTGTCGATCCGGACGATGGCGCCGTTGTCGATGATGGCGATGCGGTCGCAGTTCTCGGCCTCGTCCATGTAGTGGGTGGTGAGGAAGATGGTGATGGCTTCGCGAGCCTTGAGCTCGTTGATGTAGTCCCAGATCGAAGCACGGGTCTGGGGGTCGAGGCCCACCGTGGGCTCGTCGAGGAACAACACCCGGGGCGAGTGCAGCAGCCCCCGGCCGATCTCCAGGCGGCGCTTCATTCCCCCCGAGAACGTCCGCACGATGCTCTTGCGGCGCTCCCACAGCCCGACCATCTCCATGACCCGCTCCATCCGCTCGGCCACCACGTCGCGCCCGACGCCGTACAGCTCGGCGTGGAACCGGAGGTTCTCCTCGGCGGTGAGATAGTCGTCGAGCGTGGTGTCCTGGAAGACCAGGCCGATGCGCCGCCGCACCTCGGTGCGTTGGGTGACCACGTCGAATCCGTCGACCAGGGCGAGGCCGCCCGAGGGCTTGACCAGGGTGCACAGCATCGAGATGGTCGTCGATTTGCCCGCCCCGTTGGGGCCGAGGAAGCCAAAGGTTTCACCCGGCGCGACCTCGAAGGTGACGCCTTTCACGGCTTCGAACCCGCCGTAACTCTTGCGGAGGCCTTCCACGGCGACCGCGGCGCTGCTCACATAGTAAGAGTATCTAACTACAGCCGGGGAACGCCCGGGATTTTCCCGCCGCGTCGGGCAGGATGGCTTCCAGCTCCGGTCCGATGAACTCCAGCGACCGGCGCAGCACGCTGATGACCGCCTCACCGGCGTCAGCGTCAGCCAGCGCGCTGGCCGCCAGCAGATGGGCGTCCAGGCGGCTGCGCAGCTGGTGCAGTCGCCATCCCCGCGGCGTCTCGACTCCGAATTCCAGGAGCACGGCCGTCAGGGCGTCGCTCGCCTGGCGCAGCGCCTTGGTGGCCTCATCGGCGGCAGCCAGACCCGGTGGGCCATTTTCCCAGAGAAGATGGCGCGCCCGGCCCAGCTGGTCCTGAAGGGTCGGCATCCAGTACCAGGCCGGGCCGCGGTCCCAAACGGTGGTCATGGGGCCGGAGACAGGAGGGCCAGGCGGCGGGTGACATTGACGGCGTGGTCGCCCAACCGTTCGAAGAAGCGGGCGACCAGGCCCATCTCGATGGCCACGGGGACGGGCAGGGATACCGTCGCCAGCTCGCCGGTGAGGGTGACGTGGAGGTCGTCGATCTCGTCGTCGCGGATGCGCAACCGGTCGGCCGCGGTCGGGTCGGCCTCCTGGTAGGCGGTGGCCGCCAGCCGCCACATCTCGGTCGCGATCCGGCCCATCTGCTCGATCAGGCCCCGGGAACGGGGTGAAATTTCACGGGCCAGACCCTGGGCGGCCCGGAGGTGAACAAGTAGAGCACCTGGGCGTCGACGCCGGTCAGGTCGGCCCCACCCGTGTTCGTCGTGCCAATGGTCAAGGGGACCCGTTCAAAGCCCGTCATGGTCACGACGCCTCCCCGGGGTCCGGTGACGAAAACCGACTGTACGGACCCTCACCTGTGGGTCACTAGAGGGAAAACCCTGTGGATTTGTCGACGCCCGCCCGGAGCCCGGTCAGATCTCGAACTGGCAGCGTTCGAGACGCTCGGTGATGGGGCCAATCAGCTCCCGGCGGATCCGGTCGTGGTCCGGATCGGAGTCGTAGGCGAGGTAGGCGTCGACGTCTTGGAAGTCGGCCACGATGGCCACGTCCATATTGTCGGGCCGCAGGCGCCGGTCGGGGCCCATGGTGAAGGAGATCCGGCCCGGGCTGACCAAGCGGGCCAGCGCGGCACGGATGTGTTCGACCCGCTCGGCCGTGGCGGAGTCGTTGAGGCGCAGGAGTACGACGTGGCGGATCATGAATCAGCCGCTTCCTGCCACCAGACGGGCGGTCATGACCGCGCTGACCGGTTTGGCATTGTCGCCCTCGCCACCGACCAGGTAGACGGTCTGGCCCACGACCGCCACCCCCATGTCGGATCGGGCCGCGGGCAGATGCCCGACCGGCTGCAGCAGGCCGGTCGAGGGGTTGAGCATGCTGATGGTGTCGATGGCATGGCCGCCCGATCGCCCGCCCAACACGTAGATGGTGCCGTTGAGGGTGACGGCGGCGGCGTGGGAAAGTCCGGCGGGAAGCGGGGTGAGGGCGGTCACCGCGCCCGACTGCACGTCGATCTCCTGGACCGCGGTGGCGTCGGCTTGCTTGGGCGACAGCTCGCCCCCGATCACGTACAGCTTCCCGGCGAGGGCCGCCACCGCCGGGTAGCGCACCGCCGGGGCCAGCTGGGCCAGGGTGCCGAAGGTCATCCCGTCCGCGGTGGAGAGGACGCTGGCCAGCCACTGCTTCCCGTCGAAGCCGCCCACGAGGTAGGTCTGGCCGTTGACGGTCGCGGTCACCAGATCGGCCCGCTTGGCCGCCAGACTGGTCACGACCGTACCGGTCAGCTTGGTGGAGTTGGCGAAGCTGAACTGCTGCACGGCGGCCGTCTCGGTCGTACCGCCGCCCCCGAAGACGTAGTAGCTGCTCCCGATGACCGCGCCGGCCGCGTCGTGGACCGCGGGCGACATGGTCCCGATCTGGGTCGCGAGCCCGGCGCCCGGGTCGATCTGATAGATGACCTTGGAGGAGGCGCTGCCCGCCGTCAGCCCGCCGAAGACACCGAGGTTGGTACTGACCGGCAACACCACCGACCTCGCCAGGGGGATCGGCAGCTTCCACGTGGCGGTCTCCGCCACCAGGTGCACGGGCACGGTCGTGGTGGCCTGGGGCGCGGGCGTGGTGGTGGTGTGGCGGGCGGTGGTGTTGGAGCCTCCCCCTCCGCCTCCGCCCCTCGTCAAGAGCAAGATGAGGAGGACGGGGATCCCGACCACCGCCGCGCCGGCGACGATGCGGCGACGGAGGTAGATGCGCTGCATGCCGGGTGAGCGGTGCATGCGCATGGGCCTCATCCAGGGAGGCGGCGGCGGACGGTTCACGGAGCGGCCTCGACGCAGACGACGTACTCGAACAAGGTCCCTAGTCTTTCAGCAACTTCGGGTGGATGTGCTGATATCACGTATTTGCGGGGTATACCTGCGGGAGCCCCGCTTGTAGCTTGGGTCGGTGGAGTGCTCAGCCGCCGGTTTTTGGATCGCGATCAGGAGGCAATCAGCCCATGGCGAGTGAAGGCTTGCACGAGCCGGCCGAGTTGCTGGACGACGCGACCGTGGACCGTCACCGGGCCATTACTTCGCTCAAAGAAGAGCTCGAGGCGGTCGACTGGTACGACCAACGGGTCGCCGCGACCAGCGACCCCACGCTGGCCGCCATCCTCGCCCACAACCGGGATGAGGAGAAGGAGCACGCCGCCATGACCCTCGAGTGGCTGCGACGCCACGATCCCAAGCTGGACGAGGTGCTCCGGACCTATCTGTTCACCGAAGGTCCCATCACCGAGATCGAGGCCGCGGCCGAGGCAGGAGGCAACGGTCAGGGCGGCGACGGTCAGGGCGGCGACGGTCAGGTCGGCGACGGTTCGCTTGGGCTGGGCAGTTCACGGGAGTCACCGGAGGAGGAGCGATGAACCATCTGCTCCGGGGGCTGGCCCCCATAACCGAGGCGGGCTGGAAGGCGATCGAGGACGAGGCCAAGCCCCGCCTGGCCACCTACCTGGCGGCCCGCAAGCTGGTCGACTTCTCCGGCCCGGCCGGCTGGTCGCATTCCGCCATTGACCTGGGCCGGGTGGCCAGCATCGACGGTCCGGCCGAAGGCGTCACCGCCCGGCAGCGGCGGGTGCTCCCACTGGTCGAGCTGCAGGCCCCGTTCATGGTGTCGCGGGCCGAGCTGGCCGACGCCGACCGGGGGGCCGACGACCTGGACTTTCCCGACCTCGCCGACGCCGCCCGGCGCATGGCGGTGGCGGAGAATGTCGCCGTCTTCTACGGCTATCCGGCCGCCGGGATCGCAGGCATCGCCGAGCGCTCGGCGCACCCCAAGGTGTCCCTCGGTGGCGACGTCAGGAACTATCCGGCGCGGGTGTCCGAGGCGGTCAACCGCCTGCTGGGGGTCGGGATCGCAGGACCATACGGGCTGGCGGTGAGCCCCGAGGGCTACATCGAGATCCTGGAGACCAGCGAGGCCGGCGACCTGCTGATGGACCACGTGCGCCAGATCCTCGGGGGGCCGGTGGTACGCACCCCCGGTCTGATCGGAGGGGTGGTGGTCAGCCTTCGGGGCGGCGACTTCACCCTTGAGTGCGGCCAGGACATCTCCATCGGCTACCTCGCCCACACCGAGACCGAGGTCCGTCTCTATTTCGAGGAGAGCTTCAGTTTCCGGGTCATCGAGGCCGACGCCGCAGTGGTGCTCACCGCCTGACGTTTAGCTGAGCACCGCCGATGGAAATTTACATGGTGGACTACCTGTTACCTAGAGAAAGAGAGCCCAGGCGTGCCTAAGGTTGACCCTGAGACCCACGAGATGACCGATGACTCCCCGAGCGGTGCCGACGACGAGCGGGGCGGCAAGGTGAGCGGTGATCCGACGCTGCACGACGCCTCCGAGACCGGCAGGACCGCCTCAGGGCTCTCTTCGGAGAAGAAGGGCCACACAGAGGTCCACGACGGTGTTCTCCCAGGTGAGAAGCCGACCATCGGCCAGTAGCTTTTGAGCATCCTGCTTGGGGAAGGCGCCCGTCCGGCGCCATCCCCAAGCAGCGTCAGAAACCGGTGGTGGGGAGCGAGAGCGGATCCCCGATGAGCGCTCGGCGGGGGGCGTGAAGCAGAGGTGCCGCTGAGCCCGACGTGTGGGCCGGGGCCGACCCCGCCGCCTGCGACGCCGACGCCACGCAGTGGGCCGGGGCGGGCACGGAAAGCACGTAGAGACCGCTGTTGACGTCGGTGATGACCACCTCTCCGCACCCGGCCAGGGCCACGCCCTGCACGTAGGCCTTGGCGGGGATGGTGCCCGTCGGATCGGGGGTGTCGGGCGGTACGAAGGAGCCGATCAGCCGGGGGGTGGAGGACACGTCGAGGACTTGGAGTCCGTCGGAATTCCACGCCACATAGGCCACATCCCCGGCCGCAACGGCCCGGCTGGGTGCGTAGACACCGAGGTCGGGGGGCGGGAACCGGCGCGAGTTGGTGGTCTGATAGGAGCCGATGGCCTTGGGTGCGGCTGGGTTGGACAGATCGACGACCCGCAACGCGCCCCACTGGCCCGGCCGGTCCACCATGGTTGCGTGGACGGGCCGATGGGCGCTGCACACGCCTCCCACGATGCTCGGGCAGGCGGCCGCCCGGACGGCATCGCTGTCCACCCGGCCCATCATCTCGGCCGGGATGGTGATGCCGGTCGGGACGCCGTCGGGCGAGAAGATCGGAGCCATGGCGGTCTGGGCGAACACCACGCCGATCGCCCCCGCGGCCTGGGCCCGCAACACCTTGTCCGAGAAGGAACAGAAGTTGGGGAACCCGTGGCCGCTACGGTCGATCAGGGCGATCTTGCCGGCCGGGTCGGAGAGATAGGGATCCGGGCCGGGCGAGCCCGGGCTCTGGGGGCAGCCCCGGCCGAGATAGGCGATCTCGCCCGAGATATGCGACCCGAGATGGCGGTACACCTGGGCAGTGTTGTTGGGGTCGAAGAGTGTGAACATGGCCTCACACGTCCGCTTGACACCGGCCGCGCCGGGCGCGCTGACAATGAGGCTGCTGTCGGGCGCGATCCAGTCCTCCTCCGACACCAGGGCCAGCGGACGGGTTGTGCCCGCATAGGTGGCATAGCCGGCATTGCCCTCGACCGCCTTGCTGTTCGGGTAGGTGAACTGGCCGATCACCGACGGCGCCGAAGGGTTGGAGAGGTTGAGGTTGTACACCCCCTGATCCAGGAAGGCCAGCAACGCCTGAGTGCCGTCGGCGGACGGCTGGGCCGAGTGACCGGCGTTGAACGGGCGGCAGCCGTTGTCGGAGAAGGCGTCGGCGCTGGGGGGGAAGGATCCCACTTCCACCGGGTGGGTGGGGTCGGTGACATCGACCACCCGGAGGTCGCCCGACGGGAAGCCCGAGGCCGAGGCGAAAGGCTCGGTGGAGAGCGACAGCACCCTGCCGTCGGGGCGCTGGACCAGAGAAACCTCATGCTGGGAGCTGGCGCAGTTGCCCCCGGCGCTGGCCGCGCACAGGGGCCCCGTCGGGTCGACATCAGCCAGGTACCGCCCGAGGAAGTGGGGGTGGCGGGGCAGGGGTGACGTTGTAGTACTCCACGCCCCGGTTGAAGGAAAAGGCGGTGGAGTTGCAGGCCGCCATGGCGACGGCCGCCAGGTCGCCCGTGAACGATGGGGTCGAGACGTGAATGGCGGCCACGTCGAGAGCTGCCACACCTGGCTTCAAGGGAATCATCGAGGCGACGGTTGGGTTGGTCGGGTCGGAGATGTCGACCACCTTGACCGTGGCCGGCGGGCAGTTCATCGGGTTGTAGAAACTGGCGTGAGCGGCGCTACTGGCGAGGAAGCCGGCGCCCACGATGGCGGTATGGCCGACCACCGCCACCGACCCGTTGGCGCCCTGGCCGCCCAGGTCGCTGTGGC
Source organism: Actinomycetota bacterium (assembly GCA_030947025.1). Lineage (GTDB taxonomy): Bacteria > Actinomycetota > Acidimicrobiia > Acidimicrobiales > Palsa-688 > JALYXV01. Next base: position 10,380 of record JALYXV010000136.1, read on the forward strand.
CCAGCAGGCTCACCGCGCCGCCGGTCGACGCCGGGCGGGCGCCCACCGTGGCGCGGCCGACGGCACTGCTGCCGGTAGCCACCACCAGGCTGACCGTTGCTCCGATGAAGCCGACGCGGAGCCAATCACGTAAGACCCTGGACTTCACTGCACGCCCCCCTTGTCCACCCCTGGGATATAGCGGTAGGCACATTAGGCAATTGAGGCGATTTGCACAACGCCGGCCCCGTTCGTGTGAGCGGTCCAACCCATGGGTAAAGGGTGGACCGTGACGAGTCCCGGCCCCGCTACCGTTGCATGATCGGCAGCTCGGCACGCGTGTGGTCTACCTACCGGGTGCAGCTGCACCGCCGGTTCACGTTCGCGGACTTGGCCGGAATCGCCGGCTACCTGGCGCAGCTGGGGGTCACCCATGCCTACTGTTCGCCCGCCCTCCAGGCCGCGGTCGGGAGCACCCATGGCTACGACGTGGTGGACCCTCACCGGCTCAACCCGGAACTGGGCGGGATCGAGGCCTATGCCGAGTTGGCCGACCGGCTACGGGACCAGGGACTCGGGCAGATCCTCGACATCGTGCCCAACCACATGGCCCTCGATGGTCGTGACAATCGCTGGTGGTGGGACGTGCTGGCCAACGGACCCTCGAGCCCGTACGCCCGCTATTTCGACATCGACTGGGACTCATCGGAGCGCAAACTGACCGGAAGTGTGTTGGTTCCGATCCTGGGCGACCACTACGGGCGGGTGCTCGAGGCGGGCGACATCCAGGTCGACCGTGAGGGCGGCTCGTTCGTGGTCCGCTACGGGGACCACACCTTGCCGGTGTCGCCCCGCAGCGTCGACGAGCTGCTGGCCCGGGCCGCGTCCCGGGCGCCTTCCCCTGAGCTGGCCACCATGGCGGCCGGTTTCGGCGACCTGCCCCACGCCCTGATTGTGGAGCCCGTGCTGGCGGCCGAGCGTCAGCGGGGAAGCCGGATCCTCGAAGAGCGCCTGCGCCGGTTGGCCGCCCACCAGCCCGAGGTGGCCGCTGCCATCGAGGTCGAGCTGAAGGCCCTGAATGACGATCCCGACCAGCTCGACACGTTGCTGCAACGGCAGAACTACCGGCTGGCGTTCTGGCGCACCGCCAGCGAGGAACTCGACTACCGCCGCTTCTTCAACATCGAGAGCCTGGCGGGACTGCGGGTCGAGGACCCCGATGTGTTCGCCGACACGCACGGATTGATTCAGGCCCTGGTCGCGGGCGGACTGCTGCAAGGACTGCGGGTCGACCATGTCGACGGCCTGCGCGATCCCGAGGACTACCTGGCCCGGCTGAGCCAGGTCACCGGAGGCATCTGGGTGGTGGTCGAAAAGATCCTGGCGCCCGCCGAGGAGCTGCCCGAGAGCTGGCCGGCGACGGGGACCACCGGGTATGAGTTCTTGAACCGGGTCAACGGGCTGTTCGTGGCGGGCGACAACATGGCCCAGCTGAGCGAGGACTACGAGGCCTTCGTTCGGGCCGTGGTCGACTATCCCGCCATCGTGCACGAGTCGAAGATGCAGATCATGCGGGAGGAGCTGGCCACCGAAGTGGCCCGCCTCACGTCACTGTGGGCGCTGGTGTGCGAGCGCCACCGGCGCCACCGGGACTACACCAGGCGGGAGTTGCGGGAGGGACTGCGGGAGGTTCTGGCCTGTTTCCCGGTGTACCGCACCTACGTCCGCCCCGGTCAGCCGGTCCGGGGGGCGGACCGGCGGGTGATCGCCGACACCATGGCCGAGGCGTCCCAGCGCCGGCCCGATCTCGATCCCGAACTGTTCTCTTTCCTCGGCGGCCTGTTGCAGTTGGAGTACCCGGGCGAGCCCGAGGCGGAGGTTGTCGCCCGCTTCCAGCAGCTGAGCCCACCGGTGATGGCCAAGGGCGTGGAGGACACGGCGTTCTACCGGTACCACCGGCTGGTCTCGCTGAACGAGGTGGGGGGCAGCCCCGACCTGGTCGAGGGGGCGGTGGCGCGCTTCCACACCGACAATCAGCGGACGGCCCAACGGTGGCCGGCCACCCTGCTGACCCTGGCGACCCACGACACCAAACGCGGTCCCGATACCCGGGCCCGCATCAACGTGCTGTCGGAGATTCCCGGGCACTGGCGGGAGGCGGTCGAGCGGTGGGCGGAGCACAACGATCGGCATAGCCGGGGAGGGGCCCCCGATCGCAATACCGAGTACCTCCTGTACCAGACGCTCGTCGGCGCCTGGCCTATCGGTGCCGATCGGGTCCAGGCCTATATGGAGAAGGCCACCAAGGAGGCCAAGGTCCATACTTCCTGGGTCTCTCCCAACGCCGAGTACGACGACGCGGTGCGCTCGTTCGTCGCCGGGATTTTGGGTGACGAGTGGTTCGTCGCCGACTTGGAGCGCTTCCTGGCCCAGCAACGGATCGTGGAAGCGGGCCGCGTCAACTCGCTGGCGCAGACGGCCATCCTTTTCACCGCTCCGGGGTTTGCCGACCTGTACCAGGGGACGGAGTTGTGGGATCACAGCCTGGTGGACCCGGACAACCGCCGCCCGGTGGACTACGCCGAGCGACAGCGGCTGCTGGCCCGTGTGAGCGGGGACGGGGACCCGCCCCCAGTCGACAGCAGCGGGGCGGCCAAGTTGTGGCTGATCCACCGGCTGCTGGTTGACCGGCGCGGACGGCCGGAGGCATATGGCCCGGAATCGGGCTACCGCCCGCTGGCGGCCCGGGGCGAGCGGGCCGACCATGTGGTCGCCTTCTGGCGCACGGGCGGCGTGGTCACGGTGGTGCCCCGGCTGACCATCGGCATTGGCGTGGCAGAGTCCGCGGGCAGCGCCACGGGCACCGCCACGGGCAGGGTCGAGTCCGCCGCCACGGGCAGTGCCGCGGGCACCGCCACGGGCAGGGCCGAGTCCGCCGCCGCGGGCCCGGCCGGGGGCTGGGGCGACACGGTCCTGCCCCTGCCCGCCGGAGCCTGGACCGATGTCCTGACGGGGGTGCCGGTCGAGGGGGGAGGTGCACCGCCGCTTGGGGCGCTGCTGGGGCGCTTTCCCGTGGCCGTGCTGGGCCTGATGGGCCCCTCCTGATGGCCCACCGCTTCGCCGTCTGGGCTCCATTGCCGTCTCGGGTCGAGGTGGTGATCGGCGACCGTCGCTGGCCCCTGGTGTCCGTCTCGCCCGTGCCGCCCGAGGCCGACGGGTGGTGGGCGGCCGATGTCGAGGAGGCGGGACCGGGGTCGGACTACGCCTTCAGCCTCGACGGCGGCCCGCCCCGGCCCGACCCGCGTTCGGGCTGGCAACCCGAGGGCGTCGACGGACCCTCCCGCGTCGTCGACCACCAGGTGTTCGAGTGGCGTGATCAGGCGTGGCGGGGACTGCACCTGCCCTCGGCGGTCCTGTACGAGCTCCATGTGGGCACCTTCACCCCAGCCGGCACGTTCGACGGCGTGATCGAACGGCTCGAACACCTGGTCGCGCTCGGTGTCGACGGGATCGAGCTGCTCCCGGTGGCCGAGTTCTCGGGCGACCGGGGTTGGGGGTACGACGGGGTCGACCTGTATGCCCCGCACCACGCCTACGGGGGTCCCGACGGGCTGAAGCGGTTGGTCGACGCGTGCCACCGTCGGGGGCTCGGCGTGGTGATGGACGTGGTGTACAACCACCTCGGACCGGCCGGTAATTACCTGGCCGAGTTCGGCCCGTACTTCACGCACAAGCACACCACCAACTGGGGCGACGCGGTGAACTTCGACGACGCCGACAGCGGCCCGGTGCGGTCCTTCGTGATCGACAACGCCTTGATGTGGCTACGGGACTATCACTGCGACGGGTTGCGTCTGGATGCCGTCCACGCCATCAAGGACGAGTCGGCGCGCCATATCCTGGAGGAACTGGCCGACGCGGTGCACCAGCTGGCCGGCCATGAGCGGCGCCCGTTGTTCGTAGTGGCGGAATCGGACCTCAACGACCCGCGGATCGTCCGCAGCGGTGACGCCGGGGGCTACGGCGTGGACGCGGTGTGGGCGGACGAGTTCCACCACGCCGTTCACTCGGTGCTGACCGGCGAGCGCGACGGGTACTACGCCGATTTCGGCTCGTTGGCCCAGCTGGCGAGGGCGTTGCGCCAGGCGTGGGTCTTCACCGGGGACTACTCGCCCTACCGGCGGCGGGTGCACGGGCGACCGGCGCCGGGCGTCGGGGGCGAGCGCTTCGTGGTGTTCCTCCACAATCACGACCAAGTCGGCAACCGGGCCCTGGGCGACCGCAAGACCCACATGGAGCGGGTGACGCCCGGTCGGGCCAAGATCGGCGTGGCGCTGACGGTGCTGGCGCCCTTTGTCCCTATGTTGTTCCAGGGCGAGGAATGGGCGGCCAGCGCGCCGTTCCGGTATTTCACCGACCACCGGGATCGCGCCCTCGGGGAGGCGGTCAGCCAGGGGAGGCGGAGCGAGTTCGCCTCGTTCGGATGGGCGCCTGAGGATGTTCCCGACCCGCAGGACCCGGCCACCTTCGCCCGTTCCAAACTGGACTGGGGCGAGGTGGACGCGCCGGATCACGCCTCGATGCTGGCGTGGTACCAGCGGATGATCGCGCTGCGCCGGCTGATCCCGGCCCTGGCTGATGGGCACCGCCACCGAGTCCGGACGTCGTGCGACGAGAAGCAGGGATGGCTGGTCGTGGTGCGCGATCCCGTGACGGTGGCCGCCAACTTCGGCGACGAGGTGGTGACCCGACCGGCCCCGGCTGGGGCGGAGTTGCTGGCTGGTTCGGAGACAGGGGTTGTCCTGCAGGACGGCGCCATCGTGCTGCCCCCGGACTCGGTTGCGGTGATCACGGTGGCGGGGGGACCGCTCGCGCCATAGCGACATGCGGACCGAGGGCGGGCTCGTCCCACGGATCGCCCGTGACGGCGAAGCCGGCCCCGCTATAGAAGCCGACTGCGGGGAGACGGGCGTAACACCACAGCACGGTCCCGTGGTGGGCGGCGACGTGGGCCAGCACGGCCGCCACCAGGGCCGAGCCGACGCCCTGGTTGCGGTAGGGGGCAGCGGTGGCCATGCCCCGGAGCCGCCACCAGCGGGCAGGATCGGGTGCCGTCGTCGTGGCCGGGCACTCCCGAAGGACGGAGACAACGCCGATGATGCCGCTGCCGCTGGCGCTGCCGCTGCCGCTGCCGCTGCCGGCGAAGGCGAAGGCGGCGAAGTGGCCCGCATCGGGGTCATCGTCGCCCGGGAAGCCAACCTCGGCCACGTCCTGATGGGCCCGCAGCACCTGCTGGCGCAGCGCGTGGGTTTGTAGCGCCCGCACCGGTTCGATGTGCCAGGTCGGGCGCAGGGCCATGGCGGCAGGGTATGGGGCCTCGCCCGTCGGGGGCGTAGCGTTGGTGCGCCGGGATAAACCGGCATGGAGGAGGAGATGGAAGAGCTCTACATCGAAGGAGTAGCGACCCACGGTGGCCCCGAGTCATGCGTTGGCGTCCGTGAGGACGACGACGAAGCATTGAC